>PMKV01000090.1 GCA_003157875.1 Chloroflexota bacterium | reverse complement strand
CACGAAGTTCGGGCTGCGGGTCGATGCGGACGGCCAGCAGGTCACAGACAGCCGCCCTGAGGTGATCCGCGAGAGCGTGGAAGGCTCGCTCCGGCGACTCCGCACCGACCACATCGACCTCTTCTATCAGCATCGAGTGGACCCGAACGTTCCCATCGAGGACGTGGCCGGGGCGGTGAAGGAGTTGATCGCCGCGGGCAAGGTCCGGCATTTCGGGCTCTCCGAAGCGGGCGTCGCGACAATCCGGCGCGCGCACGCCGTCCAGCCGGTCACGGCGGTCCAGAGCGAGTATTCGCTGTGGTGGCGTCGACCGGAAGAGGCGCTGCTGCCGACGCTGGAAGAGCTGGGCATCGGCCTGGTCCCCTTCAGCCCGCTCGGCAAGGGCTTCCTGACCGGCGTCCTCGACGAGAAGACGACCTTCACGCCGAACGACTTCCGCAACATCGTTCCCCGGTTCTCGGCCGAGGCCCGAAAGGCGAACCAGGGCATTGTCGATTTGCTTCGCTCTGTCGCGGAGCGCAAGGCCGCCACTCCGGCCCAGATCGCTCTCGCCTGGCTGCTCGCCCAGAANNGCCCAGAAGCCGTGGATCGTGCCGATCCCTGGCACAACGAAGCTGGCGCGGATCGAGGAGAACGTCGGCGCGGCCGCTGTACAACTGACGACCGAAGACCTCCGTGAAATCGACGAAGCGGCGGCCAGGATTCACATCCAGGGCGCCCGCTACCCAGAGGCCCTCGAGGCCCGAACTGGACTCTAGACAAGAGAGGAGAGCAATGGACCCGAGCGGTTGGACTCCCGATGAACTGACGCGCGTCGCCAGCGCGACCGAGTTAGAGCTGACGTCGCGGCGGCCGGACGGAAGCTACCGGCCATACGTGACGATTTGGGTCGTTGGGGCGGCCGACTACCTCTACGTCCGATCCGCATACGGCCCGAACAACGGCTGGTTCCAGCGGGCGTCAAAGTCACCCGAAGGCCGCATCCGTGCCGGCGGCGTCGAACGAGACGTCGCCTTCCAGCAGCCCGGTCCAGACGTCGCCGACGCAGTCACCGCCGCCTATCACTCGAAGTACGACCGCTACGGCCCCGCGATCGTCGGCACCGTAGTCTCGGCCGAGGCCGTCAAGTCAACGCTGCGGCTGGCACCGCGGTAGAGACGGTCACGACGTAGCCGACCAGCGGAGCGGGGGCCGGGCAGAGGGCTCGCAGTGGCGGCACCGCATTGGGCTCTCCAGCCTGCCTCTCACGTCGTACCCGCCAACTTTGCCGCTCTCCGAGACTCGGTTAGCACGCCGCGCGACGAGTGCTCAACGCAGGTCACCGTCCGGCCGCTCGACGACGTCGCGCTCGATGCGGATTACCCGGCTGGTCAAACGTGCAGTTCCAGCCGGCACCCTCGCCATCGTAGGCTCCTGAGTGGCGAGGCACACGCTAGCCGGCAGCCGCATGCGCCCACCGTTCTCGGCCCATGCGCGGTCCGGCTTTCTTGTTGCCGGGCGAGAAGCCCGGTCCGGCCATCGGCGAGCCGCGACAGGCGGCAGTGGCACCGCGGTGCCTCCTCGACCCGTGGGATCATAGATCGCGTGACTGATCCCACCGCCGCCGACGAGACGCGCATCGACCGCTGGCTGTGCGCGGTGCGCCTCGTGAAGACCCGCCCGCTCGCGACGCGGCTGTGCGAGGGCGGCCACGTTCTCGTGAACGGGTCGCCGGCGAAGCCGTCGACCAAGGTTCGCACAGGCGATCGGGTGGAGGCCCTCATCGCGGATCGCGAGCGCGTCATCGAGGTCGCGCGGCCAATCGAGTCGCGGGTCGGGGCCCCCGCCGCCGCGACCTGCTACGTGGACCACAGCCCGCCGATCGTGACGGAGGCCGAGCCTGGGATGATGCGCATCCGCGGGGAGNNCAAGCGTCTCCGCCGCGAGCTCGAGCGCCTGCGCCGGGCCGCCGACGCCTGAGCCCGAGGTCGGGAGCGTGTGAGCCCCACCGGGCTCCTCACGCGGAGGCGTCGGTCCTTCGTCGCCTGGCACCTGGTACCGCGATAGAGGATGCAGGCGGACTCTGGCGAACCGCTGCGCTCCCATCTACACGCGCAGCAGATCAGGCTCTCGTCACCCCCGCTCAGCGCTCTATTGGGAGATTTTGCGGCGGTAGATGACCATGGCGAAGATGTACGCGACGATGAGGATGCCGACACACCAGGCGAGGGCGATCCCGATGTCGGTGCCGACCGGTTGCTGTGCGAACAGGTCGCGGATCGCGTTGACGATCGACGTTACCGGCTGGTTTTCGGCAAACGCGCGCACCGGACCGGGCATGGTGGCGGTGGGCACGAATGCCGAGCTGATGAACGGCAGGAAGATGAGCGGGTAGGAGAACGCGCTCGCGCCGTCCACGGACTTCGCGGTNNGCACTCCCGCCCCCGAGCGGAAGCCCATGAGGAGGGCGACGAGCACGACGACCACGAGCGAGGTCAGATTGGCGACCAGCGAGGTCAGCACGTGTGCCCATAGCACTGACGAACGTGCGATCGGCATGGACTGGAATCGATCGAAGATGCCGCTCTGCATGTCCAGGAAGAGCCGATATGCGGTGTAGGAGATGCCCGACGCGATCGTGATGAGCAGGATGCCGGGCAGCATGTAGCTCACATACGAATGCGACCCTGTCTGGATCGCGCCGCCGAACACGTAGACGAACAGCAGCATCATGGCGATAGGCATGATCGTGGTCGTGATGATGGTGTCCGGACTGCGCGTGATGTGGCGCAGGGATCGTCCCGTCAGGACGGCGGTATCGCTGAAGAAGTGCTTGTTCATCGTTGTTCCTCACCAGTCGGGGCCGGTCCGCGGTCATTGCCGGCGCCGCCGTCCTTGCCGTGGTCACCGACGATGGCGAGGAAGACGTCCTCGAGGGTCGGCTGCTTCTCGACGTATTCGACCTTCGCGGGCGGGAGCAGCTGCTTGAGCNNTCGGCGAGTGTGCCGTTCACGATGATTCGACCATCGTGCAGGATCGCGATCCGGTCGGCGAGTCGTTCGGCCTCGCCGAGATTCTGCGTCGTGAGCAGTACCGTCGTGCCGTGCTCGGCGAGTTCCTTGACGGCCTGCCACACCTCGATGCGCGCCTGGGGGTCGAGCCCGGTCGTCGGCTCGTCGAGAAGGATGACCGGCGGATTCCCGATCAGGCTCATCGCGATGTCGAGGCGGCGGCGCATGCCACCCGAATACNNGCGACCAGTACGAGGTTCTCCCGCCCGCTGAGAATCTCGTCGACGGCCGCGAACTGTCCGGTGAGGCTGATGGACTCCCGCACGTTCGCAGCCTGCTTGGCGACATCGAAGCCGTTGACGCTGGCGGCCCCCGCGTCGGCCTTGAGCAGCGTGGACAGGATTTTCACGACCGTGGTCTTGCCCGCCCCGTTCGATCCGAGCAGGGCGAAGATGCTGCCCTGCACCACGTCGAAGTCCACGCCGCGCAGCACCTCGAGCTTCTTGTACGACTTCTCCAGACCCTGCACATGGATCGCGGGGGCTTGGTCCGGCGCGGTAGTCATCGAGTCGTCTCCTCTTTCTCGAGGCTCTCGATCGTTTCGACCAGCCGTTTCCGCTCCTTGTTGATCCACTGGCCCTCCGAGTAGTTCTTGAGGAATGTCTCGGCGAACTCCACCGGGTCATCCCTGACGATCTCGCGGATGGGCGTGCCGTCTGCCGCGGCCTGCTCGAAGAGATCGGCGAGATCGTCCAGCATGGACACCAGGGTGTCGCCCCGTGTGATCGCCCCGAAGTACATCAGGTAGCGCTCCAGCGCTTCGATCGCCGTGCGATAGCTCGCGGGGAGCTCTCGCGTGCGCGCCTTGTACTCTCGCCAGTCCCGCTTCTCGCCGATCACCTTTGAGATGAACTTGTTCATCTGCCTCCTCCACGGAGCTGATCGAGTTGTCCCGCGAGGAAGCTCCACGTCCTCCAGAACTCTTCGAGATATTCCTGTCCCTGCGCGTTGAGCGAATACACCTTGCGCAGCGGTCCCTTCTCGGACGGGATCTTCACCACGTCGACGAGGCCCTTTTGCTCGAACCTGACGAGCAGGGCGTAGACAGTGCCTTCGGCGATGTCGGAGAAGCCTTGCTCCCGCAGCCGTGCCGTGATCTTGTAGCCGTAGGCCGGCCGCACGGATAGGATCGCGAGAACGATGCCCTCCAGCGTCCCCTTGAGCATCTCCGTCATTTGCTTGCCCATGAACGCCTCAGCTACTCAGCGTGACTATCTACTGGTACATAGTACCGCTGAATAGAGGCTGCGCAAGTGGGGTCCTCATGGCGGCGATGGTCCGGGCATGTCCCGCCCACAATCCGGCATTCATCAGCGCCTGGCCAACGGCCAGGCGTCTTCGTTTGGCTGCAGGCGCGCCGCCACCAGCGTCGAATCTTCCAAGTCGAAGCGCACAAACAGCTCGTGCACGGCCTCTTCGCGCAGCCGGTCTGGGAGCGCCGGATCGCGTCGTTACGGCGTGTACACCTCGGCCGAGGCAAGAGGGCCGGAAGGGAAACTACCCGTCCCGCCAGCGATCAGCACGCGGCCGTCCGAGAGGAGCGTGGCACCGTAGATGACCGGTCTGGCTTGACGAGCGGTCGTCATCGAACCGCAGTCGCTGAATGTTCCAGTGGTCGGGTCGTATAGCTCGGCGGAGTCGAACGACGTCCCGGCGTCCAGCCGCTCATTCCTTCCGCGGTCGGCGAGTGTCCTGTCGCGGCATCATTCTTTCCCGCTCCAAGAGGGCTCAGATCGCCCGGTCAGGATGACTGAAAGCCAGCCCGGTACGGCGATCCGAAACGTGAGAATAGAAGGTTCAAATCCTCTCTCTCGGACCCAGTCGCTGCCACAAGTCTTGCTATCAGGGCGATCGCATCGAGGCGACCGCAGGGCTACCGCAAGAAGGCCGCCCGGCACAGGTCGGTGAAGACGTTGGGGGGAGCGACCTCGGTCTTGATCGATTTCAGCGGCACGGTGACGCCGGCACCGGCATCGAGCGTCGCGGTAATTCTCGTGGTCGCCATCTCCTGGTTCCAAACCTTCCTGGTAACCGGGTTGGCACTATCGCCCACCATGGCGACGACGATGCGGGTGCGCTGACTTGGCCGCAAGGAGGTGACCTTGCCGCAGGTCGGTCTCACCACCGTGCCGGAGGTGATGGCCTCGATGTGGTTCATTCGCAAGAGGGCAACACCGCGGTAGGCGGGTGCCGCCGGATCCACCACGTACGGGCCGGCCATGGGACCAAGTTGATCGCCGGTGTACGGGGTCGGCAGAGTCCAGCTCTCGTGGAGCGTGTACATGGGCCGATCGGGATTAGGGTAGTTGTTGACCCAGTAGGTCCCCGGCGTCCAGGTACCAGCCGGCAAGGTCGCGGACGCAAAGTAGGTCAACCAGACCTTCTGCGGCCCATTTGCCGCGTCCGCGACCGAGACCGAAGCCAGGGCCAGCATTGTAGATAGAGTCGCGGCCAAGCCCAGCCTGACAAACCCCGTTCTCATGGCAACACCTCCTGTCACGCTTCCAGCTCGTGCTCCGAGGGTGGGTTCGTAGATGGCTCGGCGCGGGCCGAGACGGCCAATGCGATGGGCCGTGCGTCATCGCCACCCTCGCGAAGGGCAATCGTATCGGCCGTGCCATCGCAGCACAAGAGCACCAAACCAGACCCAACCGGCGCGGCCACGGTCGTGTCCCTCGCCCGAGGCTTACGATCAGAGTGCCACGCCGCCCGAAGGCTGCCTGGAGGGCGGCGGCGGCCGCGACGATCGCGAACGGCCTCGGCCCTCCTGGTGACCGATCAGTCTTCGGGAAGGGCAGCAAAGGCCTTCTTTGTATTCGTGTACCACTTCATTCCTGATATGGGATGTCTCCACCTATCCTGCATGCTCTTCCGAGCGCTCTTGTGCGTTTCATCACCCGTTGCGACCATTTCTTTCAGATGGCTGTCTTGCGCCTTTATGACCTCATCGGCCGTATTGCCATGGAATGGGGCGTCACATGGTCCACCCATTTGTCTACAGGTCATTGTTTTCATATCTGCAACCTCCTTCTTGTGCGGGGCCCAGTGGCGAGCTAAGTCCTCAGCTCACCGCTTTCTTTACGAGCGAGCCGATCCTTGCCTCGTCTGGAAGCAGTTGGGCGCGACCATCGGCCCATGCCCCACGCGGTAAGGTGCGGATGAAATGCGCCTCGGAGACATAGGCCACCGCGGCCACGGCGCGGACGTCGAGCGGCTCGGCGTAGGCGCGGTCCATGGCGTCACGGGCCCGCAGTAGGCGCCGGTTCAGGTCCTCGACTTGTCGGCTCACGGTGCAAGGCTACGCCGTCAGGACCGTGTGCTCAGCGCGGCTCGCAGGGTGTTCCAATAGAGCGAGCTCCAGCCACAGGCGAGAGTCAGGGTATTCATCCTCGCGGCCGGCCCAAGTCCAGCCTACCGTCAATGACAGCAGTGGGCGGAGCGTGTCCCGGCGCTAGGCCAGGTGCCCCGGATGCCCCAGATTCAACCCGGCGTGCCAGAGCACGAGTCGACACCGACAACCCCAGCCCACGGCAGGTGGGCAAGGAGACCCTCCAGTGAACCTCAAAGGCACCGTTCTTATCAGACTCGCACCCGTGGTGCTGCTTATCGGCATCGCGGCAGCCGGCTGCGCCAGTGCCAGCGGGTCCACGACTCCGACATCGACCCCGCCGTCGAGCGAAAGCGCTTCGGCAACCCCGACGCCGATCGACGCTGCCGCATCAAGCGCGATAGTCGTGACCGACCCGATGAGCACTGCCGAGGCACCCAATGCTCCGGCCCCCACAGCGACCGGCGTTACTGCCGCAAGCGCTGCGCCCGCGGCCGGGCCGGCATCAGTGGCTCTTGGAACAGCAGGCAACTACGTGCTTCTGTCCAAGGCAGGAATCTCAAACACTGGAACAACCAAGATCACCGGCGATATCGGAGTGAGCCCAATCGCCGCTAGTGCCATTACCGGGTTTGCGCTGGTCCTGGATAAGTCCGGCACGTATTCCCGATCAACTGCGGTGGTCGGGAAAGTCTATGCCGCCACCTATGCTGCCCCAACGCCTAGCGTGCTCACGACGGCCGTCAAGGACATGGAAACTGCGTACACCAACGCTGCAGGGCGAACGGCTGGCGTTACTGAACTGGGCGCCGGAAACATCGGCGGGCTGACGCTGGCCCCTGGCGTCTACAAGTGGGGTACCGGCGTCACGATCCCCACGAACGTAACTCACTCGGGTGGCAAGGACGACGTCTGGATCTTCCAGATCGCGGGGACCCTCTCTATCAGCTCCGCCAAGCAGATCATCCTTGCGGGCGGCGCACAGGCCAAGAACGTCTTCTGGCAGGTTGCTGGGGCAACAACCCTCGGAACCAGCTCTACGTTCAATGGAACCATTCTGGATAAGACGAACATTGCGCTACAGACGGGCGCAGTTCTGAACGGTCGGGCACTGGCCCAGACTGCAATTACGCTTGATGCCAATGTTTGATGCCAATAGCTCGTCGGTATCGAGGTCCCACACATAGCGGGCGAGAGCCCATAGGCGCGAACGATCCCCGTCCGTCGGTTCCCCAACCGACAGCGAGGCCGCGACCGAGGGCTTCACGGCACCCGAGCCAACGCCGGGTCGGAGGATCAACCGCCTTCGGCTCGGGCCACTGATTGACTTGCTGGCCGGCGAGGATAGGCTCTGTGGAGGAAGGAGGGGAGATGTTGCGCGAGGGTCGAACTCTCGTCTTTCGCCGTATCGCATTGATGAGCCTTCTGCCGGCAGTGGCCCTGTCGCTGGCTGGCTGCCAGAGCTACCCTGCACCACCGACAGAGACGTTCACGCCCAAGATAGTCGGGGTCATCGATGCGGTCACCATCGACACGAGCGTGCGCACGCAACTGACGGACGGGCGCATCATCGAGCAGCCGCTGAGCACCGCCTACCACTTGTTCGGCGGCTGGGGCCAGCCGGGCTGGCTGCTCCTCGCCGACACCAGCGAGACTGGCTTTACCAAGACGTTGCCCACCTTCGGCCAGGATGGCTGGGAGGCGTGGCAGTCGAACTCGACCGATCCGATCGCCTGGGACATGGGCGATTCGATCCTGTTCGGCGATGGCGTCGAGCTGCAGAAGGCCGCGGCGTTCTACGCCGAGGAACAGCCGCAGACGATCGACGGCCGATCGGCCTGGGTCCCGACCGGGTGGAGCCAGACTTATGTCGTCCTTGCCAACAGCCAGGGCGAAGCCTCGAGGCTCAGGGCTCTGGGCTGAGTCGGGCTGACCGACGAAGGAAGGTTGGGACGCTGAGAGCTACGGGACGGTACGGAAGTAGATGTTGGTCTCGGCCGCCATGAAACCTTCACCCGCGTTTCGGTGACTCGTCCATCTCACGGTACAGGCCAGCTCATCGGCCGGCCGACGCAGCCGTGGGTGGGGGCTATCCTCAAATCCCGACAGCGGCCAATCCCGTAGGAGGCGTTCGATCATGTCGTTCAACGCTACCGGCCAGACGTTCGTGCTGAACCAGAAGCTGATCTCGATGACCGGCGATCTATGGATCGACGACTCGAACGGGAACCACGCCTTCGAGGTAGACGGCAAGCTCCTGGCAGTCCGGCGCTCGCTGCTCCTCAAGGACACCTCGGGCAAGGAGCTCTACGAGATCAACAAGTCGCTCGCGCACGTCCATCGGACCTTCGAGGTCAAAGAGGGCGGCAAGGTCGTCGCGACGATCCAGAAAGCCCTGATGTCGTTTGGTGGCGAGCACTTCACGATCACCGCGGCAGACGGCGGGCAGATGAAGGTCACCGGCAACTGGAGGGGTCGTGAATTCCATGTCCAGAAGGACGGCGCGGACGTGATCGTCGCCTCCCGCCGGTTCTTCAGCATCCACGACGCCTACGGCATCCAGGTCGCACCGGGCTTCGAGGCCCCGCTCGCTTTGGCGATAGTCGTTGCCCTGGAGCAGGTCGAAAAGGAAGAGGGACACGAGTCGTCGCCGCTCGGCGGCGTGTTGGGCGGAGGTCTGGGCGGGTTCCTCGGTGGCTAGCTGAAAGGCCGCCGGCGCCAATCAGGCGGGATCGCGCAGGAGCGGGCAGGTCATGCAGTGGCCGCCGCCGCGGCCGCGGCCGAGCTCGGAACCGTCCAGGGTGAGGACCTCGATCCCGGCCTTCCGCATCAGCGCATTGGTCGACTGTTGCGTTCATAGGCGACCACGACCCCCGGTTCGAGCGCGACCACGTTGTTGCCGTCGTCCCACTGTTCGCGCTCCGCCTGCCAGCTGTCGCCACCGGTCTCGATCACCCGGGCGAAATCCTGAGGGCTGCGGCTCAGAGATGGACCTCCTCCTTGGGCCACGTGCCCGACTCGACTCGGGCGAGATCGGACGCCACCGCTCGAGCGGCTGATCGCTCCCGACTGGTAGTCGGCTCCGGTGGCGTAGACTGGGCGGCACGGGTGGAAACTGATCCACACCGGACGCCGGCAACGATCGCGTGCGAGGGCACGCCGGTCGGCGAGGAGCGTTGGGGCGAGCGCCGAGGATAGGCGCGGCGTCGTGGACGATGACCGTAGACGCGTTTTCGCCCTCGCGAATGGAGCCGATCGCTTTGGAAACCGACGAGCCAACCCCCAAGACTCGCAAGCGGCCACGGTCCAAGGAGCCGATCGCTGCGGCGACCGACGCGCCTGCTGCGGCGACCGACGCGCCTGCTGCGGCGACCGACGCGCCTGCTGCGGCGAGCCGCAAGCGGTCGCCATCCCTGGCGGCGCTGCTTTCCTTCTTGTGGCCGGGTCTTGGACAGCTGTACCTCGGCAAGCGACGCCAGACGGCGATCTTTGCCGTGCCGTCCGTGCTGGTGATCGTTCTGCTGGCCTACGCGCTGAGACGTGGACCGGTGGTATTCGCCGTCGAGCTCTTTGCGGAACGGACCTTCGGCCTGGCCGCGGTCGCAATCCTGGTCCTGTTTGGCGCCTGGCGGCTGCTCTCCGTCATACACGCCTTCCTGGGCGCAAACCGGGGTTCCGCGCGCAAGGTCGTCGATCGGGCCGTACTCCTGGCGCTCGCCGCCGTAATCGTCGTAACCCACCTCGGCGGCGGCTACTACCTGCTGGCCATCTCCGATGCCGGGACCGAGGTATTCGACAGTTCGGCGCTTGACGCCACGAACCGGCTGATATTCGCGCAGGCCACCCCGACACAAAGCCCGTCGCCCGACCCTTCCGCCCACCATGGCACTCCGGCACCCGACTGGACGCCGGTGCCAACCGCGACCCCGGCGAGCGACGGTCGCGTCACGATCCTTCTTACCGGGGCGAGCAGCGGGAGCAACGCAAACCTGGACGACACGATCATGGTCGTGAGCTACAACCCGACGACCAACTCGATCCAGATGGTCAGCGTGCCCCGTGACAGCGCCAGCTTCCCCTTCTACTGGGGCGGCGTCGACCCGGCCGACGACAGGATCAACGCCTTGGCGACCTACGTCCAGGACGGCGAAATTAGTTCCCCCGACTCGCCCTACTGGACGCTCGTCAAAGAGGTGCAGTACCTCCTCGGCATCCAGATCGACTACTACGGGCACATGTACTTCAGCGGGTTCGAGGCGATGGTCAATAAGCTAGGCGGGATCGACGTCTACAACCCGGACGAAATCTACGACCCGACCTACGATTGGACCGACGGCAGCGCCGAGGGGTTCTTCCTTTCCGCCGGACCGCATCACCTGGATGGCAGGGACGCCCTGGCATACGTCAGGTCGCGCCACGGCGGCGGCAGCGACTGGAAGAGGTCGTCGCGTCAACAGGAGGTCCTCATCGACCTGCTGCACAAGATGTCCTCGCCAAGCCAGATCCTGAAACTGCCGAGCCTGGTCAAACTTCTCGGAGCCAGCATCGTCACCAACTTCCCGCCGGACCAGCTGGCCGACTACGTATCCATGGCCTTGAATGTCCCGAGTGAGAACATCACCCAGGTCGTTCTGGGGCCGCCGTATACGATCACCGGAACCAGCACCACGAACTCGGCCAACTGCCTGCTCAACGACAAGGTGGCCGAGCTCTCCATCCAGCTGTTCGGCACGGACAGCATCTGGTATGGCCTGCCTGCGCCCGCCGACACCTGCCCCAGTAAGTCCTAGCGGCGCACTCAAAAAGACGGAGATTCCGGCCCGAAGCACGGTATTCTTCCCGCATGAGGAAGTTCGTCTCAGTTGCCGTTGTCGCGGTCCTTGTCGTCGCGGGCTTCGCGCTGGGCGTCTCCGCCTACGCGTCGATCGACCCCCGCCGGTATTCGATCGATCCGGACACCCAGGGCAAGGTCGTGCTGGTGGTCGGCGCACTCATCACGGCGCTACTCGCCTTTGTTGCTGCCTACACGGGAGGCTCGCTCGCCTCACGGGGGTCGCGACAGTCGGCCGAGATCGCAGCGGCGAGCGCACGGATCGAGGCCGAAGAGACGAGGAAGGAAGGCCGGCGACAGGCCGATCTGGATCGGCAGCGCCATCTGCGGACGCTGATCGTCGCCCAATGCCACAGGCATGCGAAGGACGCGGAGCAACGGGTTGCGCGGCGACAGGTGCTCACCGCGCCCCAGGACTCGGACCCACCCCTCCGACCCACGATTGAGATCGAGGCGGCCGTCGTCGAGCTCTATACCCTCGGCTTTCAGAAGACAGCGGACATCGCGGCGGTGCTCCTGGAGATCACCGAGGGCCTCGACGCCTTCACACTCGATGCGGCGCCGCTTTCGCTCGACCGGATGACCGAGTTCATCCGCCTGCGAGACACCGAGCGCCAGGTCAGAACCGAGGTCATGAGAGTGGGCCTCACCGACCTGGGGACCGACGAGCTCAAGGCCGACGGAACGCTGCCGCCCGGTTACCTGGAGGGACTCTACAGGCAGGTCTACGGAGAGGCGGCGCCCGCGCAATCGGGGGTGATCGGGCCCCTCTTCATCAGCGGGTCCTACTACACGTCCGGTCCTCGAGGGGGCGGTCGGTAGCATCCGGGGTCTAGCTCTAGCGCGCGGAGAGCGCCGGGTCGCGGCTTCCCGGAGCTTGCGGGTCAGTGGGTGGCTGTCACCGATATCGGTTCGGCCCGCAGGTCGATCAAGACCCGGTTACCGAGAGGTTTGGCGAGGGTGACCTGAGCCGTCCGGAACGCGCCGACGTCCGAGCACGCTGCGGGAATCGCGTTCCGGTGCTCGTAGACAATCACCACGATCGCCGAATCCGACTCGACGGCCTCGGCTGTGTAGTCGACTCCACAGGGCTTGTCACCGGGGTCCGGAGCTCCAACGACGGTCACCGTGAGGGTCATTCCGCTCGCGTCCACGGTTGCCGATTGGACCGGCGGACCGACCCACGGTTGAGTCACTGGATCCCACACGGGCGGCCCCGTGAATTGTCCCTCCACGGCAATCTGATCCAGCTTGACATCCGTGTCCTTCAGGCTGAACTCCCAGGCAGGTGCCTGGGCCGGACCCCGACTGCTCTGGAAGGTCGCGGTCGTCAATCTCGCGCCGGTGATCTGCAGCGGAGTGCAATCCGGGCAGCGCGATACGCCGGCTGCCTTCATGTCGGTGAGAGCCTGCTGGGCTGAGATCACGGGGACGGCATGACTCGTCCCGTCCTGCCACTCGACGCTTCCGTCTGGCGGCGCTTCGGATGGGAGTGGACTCGCGGCCACGAATAGGCCGGCGCCCCACGCCATCTTGGCGTTGCCGCCGTCGATGTTCGGGCCCCAGTCGTCGCCGACCATGAGGGTCGACTCGCCGACGAGGACGAAACCCGACCCTCCTGCCGCAGCCTTAGCGGCGGCGGCGTCCCAGCGGGCCAGCGCCGCCTGCGCCTGACGATGGAGCTCAGCCACGTCCGCGCTCGAGGCAGGTGCCGCGGAGCGGCACGCCGAGACACCGACGACGAGGCCCACGATGGCCAGTAGTCCGACTCCTCGCATGCGCGCCATCTCGATCTTCCCCCATAGCTCGTACATCGTTGAGTACGGGAACGAGCTCCGCTGCCGAAGACGAACCTATGGTGCCAGAGTAACGGCCACGTCCAGGCTGATGGGTGGGACTGTCAGCCCCGGTGCGGGGCCATATACTCGGGCGTGTCCGTCTCGAGCGCGCTGTCCACTTATCGCGAGGGGTCGCTCCACGCGGCGCTCAAGGATCTCTACGCGCGGCCTGACGATCGGGTCGAGGAGACCGTCGACGGCTTCGTGGTGGATGTGGTCCGGCCCGACGAGCTTGTCGAGATCCAGACCGGCAGTTTCGCCTCGGCTGCCCGAAAGCTGCGCCGGCTGGTCGAGGATCGGCGGCTGGCGCTCGTGCATCCGGTCGCCGCCGAGCGGTGGCTCGTCCGGGTCGACACCGACGGCATGATGACCGATCGGCGCCGTTCACCCAAGCGCGGGCAGCGCCTCGACCTGTTCGACCAGCTGGTGGCTTTCCCAGAGCTGGTGGCTCACCCCAATTTCCGGGTCGAGCTGGTGATGATCCGCGAGGAGGAGATACGCGGCCCCATCCCGGCCGGCGCCCGCTATCGCTACCCCAGGCAGTGGTGGCGGCTCGATCGCAGACTGCTGGAGGTAGTCGAGATCGTCCGGATCGACACTCCGGGCGACCTCCTCGGGCTGCTCCCCGCCGGCGTTCCGGATCAGTTCACCACGGCCGACATCGCGGCGGCGTCAGGGCGCCCAAAGCGGCTCTCCATGCGCACCGCCTACTGCCTGCAGCGTGCCGGCTCCACGCGTTGCATCGGTCGACTGGGTCGGCTGAACCTCTACGAGAAGAACGTTACCTGACCCGATCTTCAGCCGGGCTGGCCGAACCTGGCGAGCGCACCGGGAGTCAAAAGTATGTGCACGGTGCCACCTTCACAGGCACCTCGTGAGCGAGGGCAGAGATGAACCAGCATGAGATCAACGAGCGCGAGTGGAACGATCCGGGCAACTGGGGAAGGATCCTCGGCTTCTACCACAGCAAGGCGGATAGTCGAGTGTGGGTCAGTAAGCCCAAGCCCTGGATGGGCTGGTCGCTGAACATGGCGAAGCCACTTTCCAGGGTATTGGTCCTTCTATTCGTCCTCTTGATCTGCCTGCTGTTGGCGTCCGTCGCGCTCGTATTCGTTCACTAGCAGCGCGATCGTCGTCCAAGCCTGGACCTGGAAGCCCGGCCTCGCGACTGGCCGGAAGTAGGCTCAACTTCATCCTCGCCCCACACGAAGACCTCGGCTGTGCGCCCAAGCCCGATCGGTTCGCCAGGCCAGCCATCGTGGGAGTTGGATGACCGTCGGCTTGCTCCATCGGTCCATTCTGCCCGCAATTTCGATGCGGCCGGGCTGGACGACCTCTCGACCCGGTCCGTCTCGCCCCTCAATCGCTCCCCGACTCCGTCTGTCCATGTGACCTCTACCGGTTCCTGCGAACGCGCGCTCGATCTAGCATCGTCTTGAGCGCGCCCTGGAAGTCCACCTGTGCCGGCGCGCCGTCTTCCGGAAGGATCGAAGGGACCATGAACAACGCTGAGGTAGTCGCTCGGATCAACGCGGCCGCGGACCGCATGGCGAGGCTGGAAGGACTGGCCCACTTTGCCGGAGAGCGGGCATCGGACGCCGCCCTGTCGGCGGCAGGGGCGGCCAAGATCGAGGATCAGTTGCTCCTGATCGACTACGACCTGAGCCTGACGGAGAAGGAGATAACCCGCCTCGCATCCCTGTACGCCAAGGACGACGACTTCCGGAAGCCCTAGTGCCCTTTGCCGCGCGGCCTCCGGCGCCCTATCGTTTCTGGCAGCGCCACGAAGGCCGGCTGCCGGCTCAAAGGGAAACCATCCGCGGAGACAGCGATCGACTCGTCCACTGGGGAAACAGGCCCAATCGAGTCGACAGCTGAAGGTCCAACCGAGACCCCAATCCGGGGCGACCGCACCGGATCGACGCGTCCGCCTCGAGATCGTCGCCGTTGGGATCGCCATCTTCCTCGTGGTCGTATTGGTGGCGGCCGTCGCCTTGCGGCTACCTCTTCGACGAGCGGTTCGGGCTCTCTTCCCGCGGGCACTCAGACGTTCGCCGAATCCAACCACTCCCACGTGACCGTGCCGGTCACATACGACCGCGTGCCGCCGGCCGGAGGAGCCCACAACCATCACCTACCAGCCGACCCTCCTGCCCGACCAGGTCGCCCTGCTCAAGCAACTCGTCACGTCCCACTACGTCGGGGCCGAGCTGTACTTGATCCTGAGCCCCTATGCCGCCATGCCCTCGCCGATCGTCGCCAGTGCCTGGGGCGCTCAGCTCGGCGTCGATCAGGCTTCGGACCCGCGCCTGGTCCAGTTCATCCAGCAGTTCGCCGGGGGCGGCCAGGGCAGCGAGAAGGGCGGTCCTTGCACTGGGGGCGTGGGCACGCCCGAAGGCTAGTTGGAGGCCGCGACCCCACCGATTTGCTCGGTGATGGCCTCGGCGGCGCAGCGAATCCTCTCGATCAGCTCGGGGACGCGGCTGGGCTGGATCCGGTGGCCCGGCGCTCTGACTTCCACGGCTGCCACCACGGCGCCTCGCCTGTCGAAAACGGGCACCGCAACCGCGTTGACGGCGGCCTCGTGCTCGCCGAATGATGTCGCGAAGCCGCGCCTTCGGACCCTGGCGACCTCCTCGAGCAGGAGGTCCGCGCGGACGATGGTATGCGGCGTGTAGGGAGTGAATCCGATCTTCGCGAGGCGGATAACCTCGCGCTCGGGGCAACTTGAAAGCAGCACCTTGCCCGGTGCCGTGGCGTGCAGAGGAAAGAACGTCCATTTTCGGCTGTGACCCGCGCCGGATGCGTCCGACCAGGCCACGGTGACAACCCTGTCGCCTTCGAGGACTCCGAGCGTCGCCGTCTCCTCCACGGAACGCGCCACGCCGTCCAGCTCAGGCATCGCGATGGCCCGAAGGTCGAGCGCCTTCTCTGCCTGGCCGCCGAGTCGGACAAGAGCCGACCCGAGGCGGTACTTGCCCGACTCGTGGTCTTGCGACACCAGGCCGCGGAGCTGGAGGGTCGCGAGCAGGCGTGAGGCTGTCGACTTATGCATCCCGAGGCCGCGGGCGATCTCTGTCACCCCGACCTCCCCGTTCCAATCCCCCAGGGCAATGAGAAGCGAAACGGCACGGTCGACCGCCCGGACGGCGTTCGAATCTGAGCCCGTACTGGCCACTACCGCCAGATGGGTGCGGGAGGCCTGTTGATATGCTCGCGTCGCGTCCACAGCCAGGTACCTCGCTGCTTGCATGTCGGGCGACATACTCGCCCATGCGTCGCAAATTAAGCTTCGGCGGACCTGATCCGGCGAGGATGGAAACCCTGTATTGACCGGGCCTACCCCCGCGCGATCAAGGCGGCTGCCGCTTCGCGCTCCAGAACCGCCAGGCGCGTGTAGTAATCCGGAAACTCGGTCAAGTGGGCGAGCGCAATCTTCCCGGTGACGTTCCAGTCGTCATCGGTCACGTTCGTCTTCGGACTTCGCAGCCCGTGCTCCAGCTCGACGTCCAAACCCATCCGGAATTGCTCGAGGTCGCATTTGAGGGCCTTGAAGTCGATCCCGAGTTCGGTTGCGACGGCGATCGCCTCTTCCCGCGTGAATGATTTCTTGACAGTCATCTCAGACCTTCCGGTTACCTTCTGCGTTCACGCGTTCGTGCGTGTCTTTCGAGCCCAGATCAGTTGATGTGCACGATCTGCGTTGCCGTGGCTGTTGGCTGGCCGGTGCGTGTGCACGTTGCCGTCACCGCGTAGGCACCCAACCGCCAGGACGCGCCCCAGGTCGCCACGGTGATCGAATTCACCTGGGGAGCAAAGCCGGGGATCGTTTGGGCCGCTGGGGCACCCGGCATATGTGGATTCGACGAGAGCGCGCATCTGGCGCCGCCCAAGCCATCGATGATGAAGGTGACGTTCGTGCCCTGCGGAACCGAGTAGATGGCCGTGTAGCCGCCCCTGGTCGACCCGGCGGGCTCGAAGGCAACGAAATTGGCCGCAGGCGTGGGCGTTGGCTGCAACGTCGGAGTCGGCATCGACGTTGGCGTTGGCAGGGGCGTCAAGGTGGGAATCGGCGCGGGCAGGGTCGGCGGTACAGGTGGTTGAGGGGTGGGTTGCGGGATCGGGGCCGGCATCGGCGTAGCCGGCCTCGGCGCACCGGTCACCCTGGGCTCGGCCGCTGGGTCGGCGGCGGCGGTGGATAGCGGGTCGTCGCCGATCGCCACGCCCGTTGCCGTGGCTGTCGCGTCGGCCGTTGAACTGCCCTTTGCCTGAATGTTCACGACACCCAGCGCGATGTCCGACGAGGCACCCAGGCTGCGGGACGGGGCGGCGTTGTTCGGCAGCGCTGAGAGCGCGGCCGTGGAGGCTACCCCGAGGACGGCGACGCCCAACAGACCGGCAAGCAGCACCACTCCAATCGCCCGTCGGCGTCTGCCGCCGCGGACGCGTGGCTCGCCGTGTCGATCGAGGTCCGGTGAACCGGAGCCGCCGACCGAGAAGCCGCGACCGCGGCGTCCCATTTCAGCCTGGCGGACGACTCCCTCGTTGGAGAAGAGCGGCGCCGGTCTGGCCGGCTCCGCGGGAATCTCCGTTGCGGAGCGGTTGGCCCGGGTGAGGCCGGTGATTTCGCGGCCGGGCGGACGGATGTAGCCCTGGTTCGTGACCGGGGACTCGGGCGGGGGCGCGTCCAGAGCCATGAGACCTCGCAACTAGCGAGCCGGACGGCACGCTTGCTCCGAAAGATGGGCGCAGGGGGCTCGTTCTGCGAGGATGGAAACCCTGCCGCACCGCCCCGGGGCTCTCAGGGCAGGAACGTTCCGGCCGGATCTACCTCTCGCAGGCCCGATCGGCGGAGGGCAAACCACACGAGATCCGCGAGTTCCGCCTTGAGTTCCGCGGTCTGCTCAGAGGCGTTGAGCTTGCCGCCGTGCATCAAGTCGTTTCGGACCTTGTAGGCCCTCTGAGTCAGCGTTCGGCCCCTTGCCACCGGATTTGTGATCCCCAGATGAGACAGAGCTCTTGCCACTTTCTGGTGTTTCCGTCCGGGAAAGCGCTCAGCAAGCCCTTCGAGAATCGTCCACAGACGAGCGATCGCGGCGGAAGGGTTCGTGTCTCGGCATGCTTCCGAGAAGAGATCGGCGAAGACCTTAGCCTGCGGGTGATCGGCGAAAGCATCGAGGATTCTGAGGAGCTCCTCCTGCTCCGAGACGATGGGCACGTCCGTCACCTTCCGGTAGTCGGAGACGACGTACCTGGCCTCGTACTCCCCATTTCCCATGTCGACGAATGCCCCCAGCGGCCTGCCGCGTCCGAACTGGCTGTAGATCAGGGCGGACGCGACCGCCATGGCCCTGGGCGCCGTCGCCGATAATGCCTCGTCGATAGCCGCGGCCGAGACATCCCTTTGGACGATCGCGACCATGTCGACAGTGGGAGTCTGCCAGCTGGCAAACGTGAACTCCCGGCCGAACGAATCCGCGAACGATCGCGCGGCTGCGTGCAAGGCAGAGTCCTCGGCGCTCAGGGGAAGGACGGCGAAATCGTCGAATCTGAGTTCCTTGGGCACGTACAACTGATCGAAGAACCATATGACTGTGGCCATGTTGCCCTCTCCGATGCCTCCAATGCCGATCGCTCGGGCAGAAGCATCCTACGTCGCAAGAGGCCGACGGCCAACCCCGGGATCGTGCAATCCTTCACGCTACCGAGGGCCCGATCGATGATGCGCGGGGGCAAGGAGGGGAACAACGTGACTGTCGGCGAGAACCCGGGGCGGCGCCTGCGGACTGGTCGAACATTGCTTGCCCTCGCCAGGGCCTTCGGCGGCGCGATCGCCATCGTGGTTCTCTTCGCGTTGGTCCCCTTGCTGGCCGGCGTTCGCACCGACTTCGACCCGTGGCGGACCGTCTCGCCGGCCTATGCCGACGGCGGTCCGATCATCGGAGTCGCGTTGGCGGCCTTGCTCAGCGCGTTGGGGTCGGGCATCGGCCTTATGGCCATCGTCGGCATCGCGGTTCTCGCCCTGGCTGCGGCCGGTCGTCGATACGACGCGGCCTTCGTGGCCGTCGCGGTCTTCGGCGCGGTGATCCTGAGTCTCCCGCTCAAGTCCTACTTCGGGTCGGTGCGGCCACCGGCGCCGGACTCGGTATCGAATTGGATCCACTACGCCGATGTCGCCGTGGCCCTCGTCGTCGGTGCAGGAATCCTGGCGGCGCTACTGACTCGATGGCGCAGATGGGTCGTCGCCGCCGTCGTCATCGCCCTGGCCGCCTTTGCGCTCGAGACGCTGATCGCCACGTTCATTCCGCTCACCGCCGGCTTCGACGCGTTCCCGAGCGGCCATTCCATGTACTCGATGACACTCGCGGCGTCGGTCGTTCCGCTCGCCTGGCATAGCCCCAGAACGCGCTACCCGGTGCTGGCCGCGTCGATGTTGTACGTTCTGGGCGTGGGCGTTTCGCGCGTCTACCTCCACGCCCACATTCCGGCGGATATCGTCGCCGGCTGGTGCGCCGCCCTGGCGTGGACGGCCGGCTTCCGAATCCTCTGGGTCACCGTGGCACCCGCGATCCTGCAGGCTTCAAGAGCCGGGAACGATCTGGACCTTCATCCCCTCGCCTGAACGGACGGCATCGACGGCGTCGCCGAATCGTTCGAGGTCGAAGGTATGGCTGACCATGCGCCGGCCGTCGATTGCGCCGGACGCCATCGCGTCGAGCGCGGGTTCGTAGCTGTCGTAGACCGCCATCGATCCGATGATGTCGATTTCGTCGCGGTAGATGCGGTACGGCTCGAGCGACGCCCGAACGCCGGGCGGGCAGACGCCGAACAGCAGCAGCCGACCACCCGGCGTGACCGACTCGGATGCGTCTTCCACGACGGCCGGGACGCCGGTCGCCTCGATGACGTTGTCGAAGCCGAACGGCCCGCGATCCCGGACCTCCTCGTACGACACGCCGAGGGCCTCGAAACCGAACGTGCGGGCACGGTCGAGCTTGGATCGGTTGATGTCGATGAGCGCAACGGTCCGCGCTCCGGCAAACCGGGCGTACTGGGCGAGCATCAGACCCATCGTGCCCGCGCCCCAGATGAGATACCTCTCGCCGGGTCGGGGGTTCAGGCGGTGGAAGGCGTGGACAACGCAGGCGAGCGGCTCGACAAGCGCCGCCTCCGCGAACGAGAGTCGATCGGGCAAGCGATAGGCATGCGTCGCCAGAACCGCGACGCGCTCGGCGAACCCGCCGGGCAGCGATGTGCCGAAGCCCCCGGCATCGGGGCACAGATTGCCGCGACCGTTGCGGCACCAGTGGCATCTTCCGCAGAAGACCGAGGGCATCACTCCGACCCGATCGCCGAGCTGGAAACCCGTCACCTCGGGGCCGACACCGACCACCGTGCCGGCGAACTCGTGGCCCGGGATGCACGGGAACTTCGCCATCGGAAACTCGCCGTCAAGGATATGGAGATCCGTTCCGCAGATGCCCGCCGCCCCAACCTGAACGGTCAGCCAGCCGGCCCGAACCTCCGGTTCGGCGACATCGGCGACCTCGAAGCGATGGACGTTCGGGAACACGACTGCGCGCACGGTCTCCCCTTTCGCAGAAGAAGCGGTCCGGGATGGCGACCAGCGTCGCACGTTCGAAGACCGGCCGCCAGCCCGCCGCGAGCCCGGCGACAACGACCGACGGCAATGCCCGCATGGGGCGGCCCGAGTATTGACACCTCGATCGGCGGACCGATAGTTCATCGAGCATGTTCCGGACGGGCCTGACACCGAGAGCCGAGTCGGGGCGCCCGCCGGCATGACATCGCCGGAGGATGCCGACCATGAGCCACCGGACGATCCGCGGCAGCCGCTGGCTGACCGGCCTCGCCACAGTCGTCTTCGTCTCGAGCCTTGGGCTGGGTGTGCCCGTCGTGGCCGCGAGCAGCCCCGGCACCACTCCGCCCACCGTTCCGATCGGGCTCTCCGTGGGCGGCCGCCAGACGCCGCTCGACGTCGCCGGGACTCCCCAGTTCGGTTGGCTGCCGCAGGACGCCGACGGCAACGAGATCCAGACCGCGTACCAGATCCAGGTGACCCGCGCCGCCGACGGCACCTTGATCTACGACAGCGGTAAGGTGGCATCATCGGCCGAGTCGTACGTGCCCTATGCGGGCCCCGCGCTGGCGAGTGGCACGGGCTACGCCTGGACGGTTCGCACGTGGGATCGGACCGATCAGGTCTCCCCGTGGGCGGCTACCGCCCACTTCGACACCGGCATCGGCGACGCCGAGTGGTCTGGCGCGCAGTGGATCCGGCGCGTGACCACCGGCAACGACCTGACGGTCGACTACACCCTGTCGCGCAAGCAGTTCACCATCGGCGACCCCTCGAGTCCGGTCGTTCGGGCTCGCGTCTACATCGCCGCTGAGGGCGAGTGGCAGCTCCACGTCAACGGCGCGGTGTTCGACACCCAGTACGACTACCAGGCCCCGGGCGAGACCTTCTACGCCGCCGAGGACATCACCTCGCAGGCACTCGCGGCCCAGGGGGCCGGCGGGGCGGCGGCGAACCAGCTGGCCGTCGGGGTCAAGTACGCGGCCTGGGCCACGACCGAGGCCGAGCCGCGCATGGAGGGCCCGGTGGCCGTGACCACGACGCTCGCCTCGGCGACAAGCGTGGGCGCCACGAGGATCACCGTCTCGAGCTCATCGGCCGCCGCCTTCTACGCGGTCCGGGAGAACCTCGCGATCGGCACCGCCGGCTCGTCGACCTTCGAGGTCGCAACGATCGCCTCGATCGGGGGCACGACGATCACCCTCACGGGCGGCCTCCAATTCGCGCACTCGAGCGGATCGACCGTCGTCACCGAGAACGGCCCCTCTGGCCTTCTGGTCAAGGTCATCGTCGACCACGCCGACGGCACCCGGGACGCGTTCGTTTCCGACTCGAGCTGGCTGGTCGCCAAGGATGCCTCCGAGCTGACCACGACCGTGACCAAGCGCAGCACTCAGAACGCCGGTACCTACGTCGAGAACTACGACGCGCGGAACGAGATCGCCGGCTGGGACGGCGTCAATTTCACCCCGGGCGGCGCCTGGGTAGCGGCCACGAGCCTCGGGGCGCATCCGCTGCCGAACCCGGGCAGCTGCTCCAATTACCTCAGCGCTGGGTCGCCGTGTGGCTTCACGCACGTTATCCCGATGCTCTCGTCGCTGAGCTATAGGACCGTGCATCCGGTTTCGGTCAGGACGCTCACCGACGGCACGGTCGAGGCGGACTTCGGAACGGCCATCTACGGCGTGCCGGTCGTCAGCTTCAACAGCGGCGCCGCCGGCAGGACGGTCGACCTCGACGGCAGCTACCGGCTCAATCACGGCACGCTCACCTCGGCCACCGGTATCGGCGCGACGACGATCAGCATGGCCAGCCTCTCCAACTTCACGGTCAAGGTGGGCGACACGGTGATCGTCGATGCACCGGCCGACGGTTACGGGGCAGGTCGCCCCGAAGCGCGAACCGTGACCGCCATCAACGGCACGGCGCTCACGCTCTCGTCGTCGCTCTCGCAGGCGCACGCCAGCGGCGCGTGGGTCGAGGGCTCCCGCGTCGGGACCCAGCCACTCGACAACCAGAGCACCAACCTCAACTTCTTCTTCACCGAGAAGGCGGGCGCACAGACGACCAACTTCTTCGTCGGCGAGGGCTTCCGCTACCTCCAGATCGCAGGTGCCGGCGAGACACTCTCCGCGTCGCAGATCTCGGTCGTCGCGTCGGCCGAAAACGCGCCCGTTGGACTGAGCATCTACGCGATCGGGCAAGGGAACTCACCGGCGGGCAACGAGGCCACGTTCTCCAGCAGCAACACCACGCTCAACAACGTCTTCTCGCTCTTCCTGCGGTCGGCGCTGTACAGCGGCGAACAGGAATTCAGCGACTCGCCAGACCGGCAGGACGGCCAATTCCTCGGCGACGCCGTGGACGAATCGTTCGCGACGATGGAAGCACTCGACGAGCGGGCCCTGACCGTTCAGGCGATCAGCAACTTCATCTATTCACAACAACGCTACTGGCTCAATGCCGGGTCGCAGTTCGGTGACATGAATGCGGTCTACCCCGACGGCGACGGCAAGCGCGACATCCCCGACTACACCGAGATGTTCACCGAGTGGGTAATGCGCTACTACCAGCTCACCGGTGACGCCGCGACCCTCGCCGCCGCGTACTCGACGATGCAGAACGTCGGCGCCTACGTCACGGCGAACATCCCCACCAGCGGCCCGTTCGCCGGTCTCGTCTACGACCTCGCCGGCGGCTCGAGCAGCTCATACAAGTACGGCATCCTCGACTGGCCGTCGGACATGCGCTACGACATGCTGTTCCTCGGGTCGCATAGCGGCGGCGCGGCCGAAGCCCTGGTTAACGATCGCGCGGTCGGGGTCTACCGCGACCTTGCCGCCGCCGCGACCGCCCTGGGCAGGACGAGTGACGCGACCGGATACACCACGTCGATGAGCAACCTGATAAGCGCGATCAACACCAAGATGGTCCAGTCGAGCGGGCTCTACGACGACGGCCTCCAGGCGACCAACTCTCAAGGAACCGCGGCGGCGCTCACCGGCGACGCCTCCCAGCACGGCCAGGCCTTCGCCATCGAGTATGGGGTCGCGCCGGCATCGAGCTACTCACAACTCGTCACCTTCATCGCCGGCCAGGGAATGAAGATGGGTCCGATGGATCTCGGCCAGCTCGAGCAGGCGCTCGTCGACGCCGGCCGGCCCGACGCGCTGGTCTCGCTCCTGACCAACGCCACGGCCGACGGTCCGGCCAGGATCCTGGCCCAGAACGGAACGTCGATGTGGGAGCAATGGGACCCGGGTTGCTCGACGGCGCCGTGTTCGGGCGCTTCCGTCAGCCAGACCAGCACCGAGAGCTTCTCGCACGGCTGGGGGGCAGTCGGCATAACGGGCGTTCTGCGCGGACTGCTCGGCATCACCGTGACCTCGCCGGGTGCCGCAACCGTGACCATCGCGCCCCCCGGCACCGGCCTCAGTCAGGCTTCCGGGAGCGAATGGACAGAACGTGGCCAGGTCATGGTTAGCTGGACCGGCGGCGCGAACAACACGACGCTCGACGTCACCATCCCTACCAACCAGACGGCGACCGTCTCACTGCCAGCTCCGAGCGGCCAAACCTACACGGCCGGCGGCGCCGGCAATCCGGTCTACGTCGGCCTCGTCAACGGCCGGCAGGTCTACCGGGTCGGCTCCGGCAGCACGCACTTCGCCCCGGCCTGAGCGATCGGCAGATGGCGCGGCGCCGAAATGGGGCGGCGTCGCCTGAGCGTGGTTTTAGCTCCTTCATCAACACAGTGACCGATTGACTCGGCACCTACGGCCATCGACCGTTGTCGTCTCAGCCCCCGACGTCTCGTCGGTTGGGACTGCCCGGATTGCGGCCTCGGCGGCGTACGCGCCCCGATCTGCTGAAGGAGGTTTGTACTTCGTGCAAACGTATTCAGGTAGGTTCCGCATTTCGACTGCCGGGGCGATAGCCGCCGCGGCCCTGGTTGGAGCGTCGGGGCTCGCAGCGCTTGCGATCCCGGCGCAGGTATTCGCCGAAGCGCACCAGACCAACCCGTACGTGGGAGCAACGCAATACGTCAACCCGCTCTGGAAGGCCGAGGTCGAGTCTGAGGCGGTGGCTCAGCAGGCGACGAACCCGTCTCTCGCCGCCAAGATGCGCATCGTTGAGAACCAGCCGACGGCAGTCTGGCTGGACTCTATGGGCGCCATCGCCGGACCGGCCGGCGGGATGGGCCTGGCTGCTCATCTCAACGCCGCGCTTTCGCAGAAGGGTTCCGGACCGGAGGTCGTGAACATCATCGTCTACGACCTGCCGGGTCGCGACTGCAACGCCCTGGCATCGAACGGTGAGCTGCCGGCAACCGCGGCCGGCCTGGCGACCTACGAGACCTCCTACATCGACCCGATCGTCGCCATCCTGGGCAACTCGGCCTACTCGAGCCTCCGGATCGCGGCCGTCATCGAGCCGGACTCACTCCCGAACATCGTGACCAACTCGGGCGTCCCCGCCTGCCAGACCGCGGGGCCGTTCTACGAGTCGGGCATCGAATACGCGCTCAACAAGCTGCATGCCCTCGGCAACGTCTACAACTTCGTCGACGCGGCCCACTCCGGCTGGCTTGGCTGGTCCTCCAACTCGGGACCCGCAGCAAATGAGTTCGCCAAGGTGGCCCGAGCCACGACCGCCGGCATGGCCAGCGTCGACGGCTTCATCACCGACACGGCGAACACCACGCCGCTGCAGGAGCAGTTCATCACCGGCAGCTCGACCGTGAACGGCCAGCAGGCCATCTCGGGCACCTTCTACCAGTACAACCCCGACGTGGACGAGCAGTCGTACACGGCCGACATGTACTCCAGGCTGGTCTCGGCCGGCTTCCCGTCGAGCATCGGCATGGTCGTCGACACCTCACGCAACGGCTGGGGCGGCTCCGCTCGCCCGACCGCGCCGAGCACGAGCACGGTGGTCGACACCTGGGTCACCGCGACCAAGGACGACCGCCGGCCGCACCGCGGCGCATGGTGCAACCCGAGCGGCGCGGGCCTGGGCAACCTCCCGACGGCAACGCCTGGCGGCTACCCGAATTCGCACCTCTTCGCCTTCATCTGGGCCAAGCCGCCCGGTGAGTCGGATGGCTCCAGCGTGGCCATCCCGAACAACCAGGGCAAGGGCTTCGACCGGATGTGCGACCCGACGTACGCGCCTCCGGGCGCCGGATGGAACGGGCAGCTGACCGGCGCGCTGCCGAATGCCCCGCTCTCCGGCGGGTGGTTCCCAGCCCAGTTCGACCAGCTCGTCACCAACGCCAACCCCGCGATCGGCGGCCCGACCCCGACCCCGCCTCCGGCAACGCCGACTCCGGTCAGGACCCCGACCCCGCCTCCGGCAACTCCGACTCCAGCAACTCCGACTCCGGTCGGGACCGTAACCCCGACGCAGCCCCCTGTAACGCCGACTCCGGTCAGGACCCCGACGCAGCCCCCGGCAACGCCGACTCCGAGACCTACTGCTACGCCGAGTCCCGGCACAGCCAAATGCTCGGCCAGCCTTCACGTCGACAACCAGTGGGGCAACGGCTTCGTCGCAACCATCACCGTCTTCAACACCGGAACAGTGGCCACCAAGACCTGGAAGGTCACGTGGACGTGGTCCGGTAACCAATCGATCGTCAACTCGTGGAATGCGGCCGTAACCACCGCCGGCACGGCGGTGACGGCATTGAACATGTCCTACAACAACGTCATTGCCCCCGGTGGCAACACCACCTGGGGCCTCCAGGCCGGCTTCACCGGCACCAACACCCTGCCGACACTCAGCTGCTCGGCCACCTGAGCGACCGCTCGCCAGTCAGACAGAGGACCGGCCGCAAGGCCGGTCCTCTGCTTTCGGGCCTTGCCGTCCAGGGGTGTGCCTATACTCACTTTCGTGACCGAATCAGCCGGCCATCCGGCCAGAGCGGGCCGCGCCCCAACGTTGGGCGTCCTCGCGGACTGGCTGGAGGGCGAGTACCAGAGCGCCGTGGTCGGGGGTCTGGTAGAGGCTGCGCACGAGGCCGGCGTCAATCTGGTCCTTCTCGCCGGCTGCATGCTGCGTGCTCCGGTCCGCGCAGGCGAACGGCACAACGTCGTCTACGACCTCGCCTGTTCCGAGGGCATCGATGGTCTCGTGCTCCTGGCCGGGACACTCGCCAACCATCTGGGCCCGGACGATCTCGTCCACTACGCCGAGCGCTACCGTCCACGGCCCATGAGCAGCGTCGCCGCCGTGCTCGAGGGGATGACCGCCATCCTCGTTGACGGCGAACAGAGCCTGAGAGAGGGGATCGGGCACCTGGTGGACGATCACCAGTTTCGGCGGATCGCGTTCATCGGCGGGCCAGAAGGCAATCTCGAGGCGCAGGATCGGCTGCGCACGTACCACGAGACTATGAGCGCCTACGGGCTCCTGCCACCCGATCCGCTCGTAGTGACCGGAGACTACCAATACGAGAGCGGAGTGGATGCAGTGCGCGTCCTGCTCGACGAGCGAGATGCGGCCTTCGACGCGATCGTCTCCGCCAACGACCAGATGGCGCTCGGGGCGATCGACGCGCTCCGAGTTCGCGACATCCGGGTGCCACGGGACGTAGCCATCATCGGCTTCGACGACATCAGCGAGGCCCGCTTCTCTTCGCCGCCCTTGACCACGATCCGCCAGCCACTCCGACAGCAGGGCAGACTGGCCGTCGAGGTTCTCCTGAAGCGTCTTCGCGGCGAGCACGTTGAGGATATTTACGTGCTGCCGACGGAGCTAGTCGTCCGACGGAGCTGCGGATGCTATTCGGACGGACGTCGCGTCTCTATCACCAACAACCCGACGACTAAGCTCGCCCGTCCCGTCATCGAGCTCACGGTCGACGAGGCCCTGCGGCTCCGTCGCTCTCAGATCCTGGCGGCGATGCGGGAGCCCGTACGCGGACTTCTGGATGGGATCCCCGTAGGTTGGGAGGAAAGCCTTCTCGACGCCCTCATCGCCGAGCTGCGCGGCGCTCCGGCCGGCTTCACGGAGCGGATCAACACGCTGCTCACCGAGACCAAGCGCTCCGGCGCGACCGGCAATCCCTGGCAGCCGGCACTGTCGGCGTTGCATCGTGAGCTGGTGCCCTGCCTGGCCTCGGACCCGATCATGTCCTCGCGGGCGGAGGATCTGCTGCAGGAGGCCCGGGTCCTGGTCGGCGAGGCCGTCGAGGACGCCCAGGCCCAGCATCGGCTGATCATCGAGCGTAGAACCCGCGCGCTCTCCCAGGCAACCGACATCCTGAACGCGGCATTCGATCTCGAGTCGCTCGGCGCGGCTCTTCGCGAGTGCCTGCCGAGGCTTGGTGTCCCGAGCGCCTACGTCGTCCTGGACGATGGAGTCTCGCAGGCCGGAGCGCGCGTGATCTTCGCCCACGATCCAACGCGAGACCAGCCAGCACTCGAGGGTCTTCTCGAAGCCACCCTCGTGGAAACTTCGATACCGGATGGGTTGCTGCCGGACGATCGCACATACGCCATGGTCGTGGAGCCGCTCTTCTTCAAGGACGATCCATTGGGCTACGCCGTATTCGAGATGGGGCCGATGGAGGCGTTTACCTATGAGGCCCTGCGCGTCCGGATGAGTAGCGCCCTGAAGGTTGCCCTGCTCATAGAAGAGCTCCAGGTTCGAGCAGGCCAGCTTCGCCAGGCCCAGAAG
>PMKV01000055.1 GCA_003157875.1 Chloroflexota bacterium | reverse complement strand
TTGTCCTTGCCGAGCTTCTGGGCGAGCTTGCGGATGCTGTAGCCGTGTTCGCGGATCATCTTGTCGTAGATGAGAGCTTCGTCGAGGGGCGAAAGGTCCTCGCGCTGGAGGTTCTCGATGACCGCTATCTCGAGGGCAGTCTCATCGTCGATCTCCTCGATCAGGGCGGGGATCGTGCTCTGCCCGGCCCCACGGGCCGCGCGCCAGCGGCGCTCGCCCGCGATCAGTTCGTATACGCCGTTGGGCCGCGGTCGGACGAGGATGGGCTGGAGAACGCCGTGTTCTCGAACTGACGCGGTGAGATCCTCCAGGCCGGCCTTGTCCATGGCAAGGCGAGGCTGGTTCGGGTTCGGGACAACCCGATCGACGGAGATGTTGCGAACCGCCGCAGGTCGGACGATCGTGGTTTCGTCGGCGTTGAGGAGGCTCAGCACGTTTTGCGAGAGCCCCTGAGTCCGCTCTTCGTTGAGGCGGGCAGTGGCCGCGGCGCGGAAATCTGGCCTAGCCAAGCGCGATTACCTCCCTGGCGAGATCGCGGTAGTTGGACGCGGCTTCGGAGGCCGTGGCATAAGCGGTGATCGGCTGACCGGTCAGCGGGGCCTCTCCGAGTTTCACGGCGTTGCGGATGATGGTCTCGAAGACGTGGTTCTCGCCGTTCTCGCGCATCTCGTCGAGCATTTCGCGACCGAGAACGGTGCGCGGGTCGTAGAAGGTGGGCAGCAGCCCCAGGACCCGCAGGTCCCGGTTCAGCTTGGCTCGAATCGTGCTGATGACCTTCACCAGGGCAGCGAGGCCCTTCAGGGCGTAATACTGCGTCTGGACCGGGATGATCACGCCGTTGGCAGCCACCAGGCCGTTTATCGTCAACAGACCGAGCGTGGGCGGGCAGTCGATCAAGACGTAGTCGTAGTGGCCCTGGGCCCATTCGTCGATGGCCTCTGCCAGGGCGTACTCGCGGCCTATCGCACTCAGCAGGTCCACCTCGGTTGAGGCCAGGTCGAGGGTGGCCGGGGCAACGTCGATCCCAGGCGTGTCGGTCGTGATGATGATGTCCTTCAGACGGGCCTTGGGCTCGCCCAGGACGTTCGCCATTGACTGCTCGACGTTGGCCAGGTTGATCCCAAGGCCGACCGTGAGGTTCGCCTGCGCGTCCATGTCAACGCACAGCACTCTCAAGCCCTGCTCCGCGAGGGCGCCAGCCAGATTGATGGCGGTGGTGGTCTTTCCGACGCCACCCTTCTGGTTTGCGATCGCGATGACGTTGGCCACCGTGGTTTC
The DNA here is from genome assembly GCA_003157875.1 of Chloroflexota bacterium. GTDB lineage: Bacteria > Chloroflexota > Limnocylindria > Limnocylindrales > CSP1-4 > Fen-1039. The sequence continues at coordinate 5,746 of PMKV01000055.1, read as the reverse complement.
ACCTCGCTCGGAGTGTGATTGCGTGGCGGACGACCCACTCATGCCAGGTTTCTGCTCGAAGCGGCCCCTGCAGCGACGAGTGCCATGTCCGTTGTTGATTCTCCGATGATGCTACCGCACGAGCCTTTGCTGGCGGTTCTCGCTTATCCACAGAATTGCGAAGTTGTTCACCGATTCTGTGGATATCGTGGCCGCAATCACCATTACCCGAACGGGCCGCGCCAACGCGACCATCTGCAGTACGTAGATACCGGACCAGCTGCCACCAGATGTCTTTGCGCAAAGACGCTCCGGCCTAGGTGGAGGTCCCTAGCGATCAGCCCTGAGCCTGAGGTGGTCGTGGGGAACGATCCTCAACCGGCGGGGCTCGGCCTGCTCCTCGTTGCCCGGTATGAGTGGCGTTTGGAGGCGAGTCCGTGCCATCATCGCGGGGCACGCTCGCGCAATCAGCGGCAGGGCACAGCGAGAGGAAGCGGTACGTGGCGGACGATCGGGGAGCAACTCACGACAGAGCCAACGAAGGGTCGGCAACCGACCCGGAGCGAGATCGCTGGCGCGCCACGACTCGCGCCAAGGCTCTGGCAAGATCGCCAGAGCGCCAGGAGCGCTTCTCGACGACATCCGGTTTCGAGCTCAGGGATCTCTATACCCCTGCGGACATCGCCGACCTCGATGAGGATCGAGACCTGGGTCGTCCGGGCGAGTACCCCTATACGCGCGGTGTCCAACCGACCATGTACCGAGGCCGCCTCTGGACGATGCGCCAGTACGCCGGATTCTCCACGGCCGAGGACACGAATCGTCGCTTCCGGTACCTGCTGGAGCAGGGCCAGACCGGCCTCTCGGTCGCCTTCGATCTGCCCACGCAGATGGGTTACGACTCGGACGCACCCCAGGCCGAAGGCGAGGTCGGGCGTGTGGGCGTGCCCGTGAGCTCCCTGGCCGACATGGAGGTCCTCCTCGACGGCCTTCCCCTTGGCACCGTCAGCACTTCCATGACGATCAACGCCTCGGCCGCCGTCCTTCTGGCCCTGTATGTGGCTGCTGCTGAGAAGCAGGGAGTGGCGCGGGGTCAGGTCAGCGGGACCACCCAGAACGACATCCTCAAGNNTCGATGAGGCTCGTGACCGACATCTTCGAGTTCTGCTCGAAGGAGCTGCCGCGCTGGAACACCATCAGCATCAGTGGATACCACATGCGCGAGGCGGGCGCGACCGCCGCCCAGGAGCTGGCCTTCACCCTCGCCGACGGCATCGCATACGTTGACGCGGCCCTCAGCCGTGGCCTCGACATCGACGACTTCGCGGACCGGCTCAGCTTCTTCTTCGCGTCGTGGAGCGAACTCTTCGAGGAGGTGGCCAAGTTCCGAGCCGCTCGCAGGATGTGGGCCCGTCTCGTCAAGGAACGCTTCGGGGCAACGAACACGCGCTCCATGGCCTGTCGATTCCACGTCCAGACTGCCGGCTCATCCCTCACTGCCCAGTCGATCGACAACAACGTCGTAAGAACCACGGTCCAGGCGCTGGCGGCCGTTCTGGGCGGGGCGCAGAGCCTCCACACCAACTCCCGTGACGAGGCCCTGGCACTGCCCACTGCCGAGGCGGCGCGGCTCGCTCTTCGGACGCAGCAGATCCTCGCCTATGAATCAGGGGTGACCGAGACCCCCGATCCACTGGCGGGCAGCTACTACGTCGAGAGTCTGACCAACCAGCTCGAGGCGGCCGCGAATGACTATCTCAAGGAGATCGAGGCCCTGGGAGGCACTCTCGCGGCCATCGAGGCCGGTTACCAACAACGCCAGATCCAGGAGGCCGCATACCAGGTCCAGCGAGCCGTGGAGAACGGTTCGAAGGTCGTCGTCGGGGTGAACAAGTTTCGCGACGAGGAGACTTCGACGCCGGCGCTGCAGAAGATCGATCCGGAGGGGGAAAGGCGCCAGTGTGAGCGGGTTCAGCGTGTTCGCGCCGAGCGTGACGCTGCCGCCTGGGAGGCAGCGATGGCCCGGCTCGAGCAATGCGCACGTGGACAGGAGAACCTCCTGCCGCCGATGATCGAGGCGGTGAAGGCCTATGCCACGGTCGGCGAGGTCTGCGACCGGCTTCGCTCCGTCTGGGGCGAGCACCGCGAACTGATCACGATCTGATCGACGACCTCAGACTTGGCTCCCGGCCATCGGGAGGGCGTTGGATACGACAGCTGCCAGCAGCTGCTACGTGCTGGGGCAGCTGCCTGCAGCTGCCAACCGGACGCGACTCTGACAGCTGCTAACAGCTACCGCCAACGTCGGCCCGGAGTTCTAGTGACAGCTGCGAGCAGCTGCCGGCACGGGTCGGCAGGAGGCGCGGCCCAGGCAAGAACCACGGGCGGGCGAGCGGGCCGATCGTTCCCGTACCATGGGCGCTGCAGACCGCTCTCGCAGTCGCCGCCCTCGCCTTGAGAACGCCTGTCCGGTCCGGCACCAATCCCGTTAGCCGCAGGAGCGTCATGGATCAGCTCAAGTCCGCCCTTCCCGACGGGGTCGGCATAACCAGGATTCATCATGTTGCGGTCATCGTCCGCAACCTCGAAGCCTCTCTCGGACTGTACCGTGACAAGCTGGGTTTGGACGTTGAGGCCGTGATGAACATGGAGTACGACCACGTCACGATCGGCTTCTTGACGGTTGGTGAAACCAAGATCGAGCTTGTTCAGCCGACTGACGACACCACCGGATCCGCGCGCTTCCTCGCGTCCAAAGGCGAGGGATTCCACCACGTCTGCTTCGAGGTGCCTGACATCCAGGCCGCCCTCGACGGTCTGGCGGCGATGGGCCTGACTCTCGTCGATTCCGCGCCACGCAAGGGCGGCGAGGGACCGGTTGCCTTCATCCACCCCAAGAGCTGCCACGGAGTCCTTGTCGAGTTGATCGAAGCGCCTGGTGGGCCGGCCTGGTCGAACCTCGGCTACGAGGAATAATCGAGGCGCTCGGCATGACGAACCCAAACCGGTCTGGGAGAGGCTAGGCGCGGTAGCCCGCTTCCAACAGGAGTCTCGGCAGCTGCGTAGGGGAGTCGGCAACGTGGACGCCGGCCGCCTCGAGGGCGGCTATCTTCTCGGCTGCCGTCCCGGAGCCGCCGGAAATGATCGCTCCGGCATGGCCCATCCGGCGACCCGGAGGCGCGGTACGCCCGGCGATAAACGCCGCCATCGGCACGCCCTTGAGGTACTCGGCCGCGAAAGCAGCCGCTTCCTCCTCAGCCGAGCCTCCGATCTCGCCGATCATCACGATGGCATCGGTCTCNNTCGCCGCCGATGCCGACGCACGTCGACTGGCCGAGGCCGGCATCGGTCATGGCTTGAACGGCTTCATAGGTGAGCGTGCCGGAGCGCGAAACCACTCCGACTCGCCCCGGCTTGTGGATCGAGGCCGGGATGATGCCGACCTTGGCCCGCCCGGGGGAAGTGACGCCCGGACAGTTGGGGCCGATGAGGCGGGCACCGGCGCGGCGCACAGCCTCGACGACCGGGATCATGTCAAGCGCGGGGATGCCTTCGGTGATGCAGACGATCGTCTTGATCCCGGCGTCCACCGCCTCGAGGATCGCGTCGGGGGCGCCGCTTGCCGGTATGTAGATGACCGAGGTGTTTGCCCCGGCCTCCCTGGCGGCCTCGGCAACGGTGTCGAAGATCGGCACGGTTCCGTCGATCGCGGTCTGGCCGCCCTTGCCCGGCCGCGTCCCGGCTACGACTCTTGTGCCGTAGGCGATGGAGGCGCGGGTGTGGAATTCGCCCTCTCGCCCGGTGATGCCCTGAACCACGAGGCGTGTATCGCTTCCGACCAGGATGCTCATCGCGCGGCCCCCTTCGAGAGCGCTACGGCCTTCTCGGCTGCTTCATCGAGTGAGGTTGCCGTCTCGAACTTCGCCGCCGCGAGCAGGCGCGCCGCCTCCGCGGCGTTGGTGCCGACGATGCGCACGACCATCGGCACCTCCCTCGTCTGCTGGCCTCGGGCCTCTATCAACCCAGCTGCGACCTCATCGCCACGAGTGATCCCGCCGAATATGTTCACCAGGATGGCCTGGACCTTCGGGTCTTCCAGGATGAGCTTCATCGACCCGGCCACAGTCTCGTGACGGGCCCCTCCGCCGATGTCGAGGAAGTTGGCCGGCTCGCCGCCGTAGTGCTTGACCAGGTCCATCGTCGTCATCGCCAGCCCGGCGCCGTTGACCANNGCAGCCGATCGTGCCGTCGAGGTGAATGAAGTTGATGCCGAGCTTGCGGGCCTCGGCGTCCGTGGGGTCCTCCTCGTCCAGGTCACGCAGGGCCTCGAGCCCCTTGTGGCGGGCCAGCCCCGAGTCGTCGAGGGTGATCTTCGCATCAAGGCAGACCAGGCTTTGAGTCGCCGTCCCGTCGAGCGCCCTTTCGGCCACGATCGCGAGCGGATTTACCTCCACGAGGTCGGCATCGTTGGCCTTCATCGTGGCGTAGAGCGCCAGGGCGATGGCCACGAACGGGTTGAGGAGCGGATCGCGCAGGCCGATGGCCAGGCCGAGGGTTCGCGCCTGGAACCCGAGCAGCCCGAGCAGTGGATCGGCCGACACGCGATGGATCGCGGCGGGGTCCTGGCGGGCCACTTCCTCGATCTCGACGCCTCCCTCGGCGGAAGCCATGAGCGTTATGCGGCGGCTGCCTCGATCGATGATGGCGCCGAGGTAGTACTCCTTGACGATCTCGGCGGCGGCGCCCACCAGGACCTTGCGGACGGTGATGCCCTTGATGTCCATCCCCAGGATCTGGGCCCCTACTTCGGCCGCCTCGACCGCGGAACCGGCCAGCTTGACTCCGCCGGCCTTGCCGCGTCCGCCGACCAGGACCTGCGCCTTGATGACGACTCTGCCGGCCCCGGCGTCGAGGAAGGTTCGAGCGGCCGCCTCGACTTCGGCGGGGGTCCGAGCCACCTTCCACGGCGGAACGGGCAATCCCTGGGCAAGCAAGAGCGACTTCGCGTCGGCTTCCTGAATCTTCACGCCCTGCAGCTCCGATTCTCGCGAGCCGAGGGCGCAGGACGGGAGTCCGCAGCGGCCCCGGCGACGTTTGAGTGGATCCTAGCAGGCCCGGCGCGCACTCCTTTCGCGAGCCGGCCCTGCCCGGGATGCGTCGACTGCCGAACCAGCGGTGCATTGGTTAGAATTCCGCCATGGCCCAAACAGTGACTCTCATCCCCGGCGACGGTATCGGCCCCGAACTGGCCGTGGCGACCAGGCGCGTCCTCGACGCCTCGGGTGTCAAGCTCGACTGGGAGGTGATCGACGCCGGCGAGGCCGTGATGGCGAAGGAAGGCACTCCGCTACCCCAGGCCGTGCTCGACTCGATCCTTCGCAACAAGGTCGCCATCAAGGGACCCATCACCACGCCGGTTGGCGTCGGTTTCCGCTCGGTCAATGTGGCTCTTCGCCAGACGCTCGGTCTCTATGCCAATCTGCGGCCGGTTCGCTCGATTCCCGGACTCAAGACGCGCTACGACAACGTCGACCTGGTGATCGTCCGCGAGAACACCGAGGANNATCAAGATCATCACCCGGGCCGCCTCGGAACGGATCGCTCGCTTCGCCTTCGAATATGCGGTGGCGAACGGGCGGCGCAAGGTCACCGCCGTGCACAAGGCGAACATCATGAAGTTCTCCGACGGCCTCTTCCTGGAGAGCTGCCGGACGATTGCCGCGCAGTACGAGGGCAGGATCGCCTTCGAGGACCGCATCGTCGACAA
>PMKV01000103.1 GCA_003157875.1 Chloroflexota bacterium | reverse complement strand
GCGGATGACCCTGACCGGCCACACGGCCGGGGTCATGGCCTGCGCGATCGGTCCCGACGCCAACTTCGTCGTCTCGGCAGGCGGTGACCGCGTCTGCAGGATCTGGGACGCGGCGACGGGCGAGGAGCGCGCAACCCTCCCCCTGTTGGGCAGCGGGTGCACCTTGGCGCTTCACCAATGGCGGCCGTTCGCAGCCTGCGGCGATGTGGGTGGCGGGGTCTATCTGACCGATCTGGTCGGGATCGAGTACGGGCCCGTTGTCGTGACCGCTGTCGACCTCGGCAAACGCTCGGTCCCTGCCGTCCGCTGCCCGAAGTGTCTCCAGGCCCAACCCCTGGTTGATGCCTGGCTCGGCCACGTCATCGGGTGCCCCAGCTGCGGCCTATGGATCCGGGTGAACCCCTTCATCACGAAGAAGACGAACGGAAACTGGCGAGCGCTCGGGTCGACTGCGGGGGACGGCCGGGCCTCGCTAGGCCCGCGCCACTGGTGGTCGAAGCGGTAGCTCGAGTCAGGAGCGGGCTAGCCGATCTTGACTGAACAGACGATATCGTCGCCGACCAAACACCCGGCCCGTAGCGCGTGGGCGCTCTGGCGCGGTCGCGCCCTCCGCGCTGGGTACCTCTTTGCCGTTGCGGGAGACGACGTGGTGATTGCGGCAAGGGCCGAGAGAGACGCGAAGGATTGGTCAGCAGCAGCCGGCGCCTGAGGCAGGCTGCCGGGAAGGGCACGTGCCCCGCGAGCTCAGGGATAGTCTGACAACAGTCCCTTGATCGACTTCAGCGAGGCTCGACGCGAGCGCTTACTGGACGCAAGCAAGCCTTGATACGATGCGGGCGTCGCGGATCCGCGCCGGTCCACTCGTCCTCGGGCGGTGGCGGATCTGACCCCGGAGGCTCTAGCTCAAGGAGACGCGCGATGGGAAGCGGAGAGAAAGCCAGCAAGTGCGGCTGGTGCGGGCGGAAGATCGTTGGGGCCGCCAGCGCGTTTGTCGAGGCCGGTGAAGTGCGAATACCCAGATGGGATGTCGACACGGGCATCGAGTGCACGAAATGCGGACAACGATGCTGCAACTGCAGCTCGCTCTTGGTAATGCAACAAGCCTGCAAATGCGGCAGCCGTAGCTGGAAGAAGTTCCTCTATAGCGCGGAGTACTAACGAGAGTACCCGGGTGTGAGTGCGCTATGCGTCCTGGCGGAGGCGCTGCAGTAAGGGCTCGAGCTTTCGAGTCTCCATTCCATGACGGCAGGCCAACTTGTAGGCCTCCTCGGCCAGGGGCAAAGCATCGCGTGGCTTGCCCATGGAGCCCAAGAGTGCCGCACGGTTTGCCAGACACGTCGCCAGGCTCTGGGGATCGTCCATCTTGCGACAGACGCGCTCCTGCTCCTCGAGCAATGCCGCCGCACCGTCCAGGTTGCCGCGCATTCGGTGCATGATCGATTGATGTTCGAGCGACATCTGGAGTCCACTCAGATAGCCGATCTCGCGACAGATCTTGTCCACCTTCTCGAGCAGGGCGATGGCGCCATCGAAGTCGCGTTGCATCATGAGCAGCGCTGACTGATTGCTTAGGGTATCTGCCAGCCCCTCCATGTCGCGGCTTTCGCGTTGGTCTCGCTCCTGGTCCCTAAGCAGTGCCATAGCGCCTGGGAGGTCTCCTCGCTCCTGAAGGATGGCGGCCTGGCGGCCCCTGCGAAGCGACCATCGTTGGCGACAGTTGCCCACCACCTTCGCCACATCGGCTCGGGTCTCCTCAAGCTCCCGGTCTCCTGGGTTGCTAGCCAGATAGTCGTCGACCAACGGGAGGCAACTTGTGAGGATCGGCAGGAACTCCTCCGGCGGATTCGGATCGTTGTCGCCCCCGCGCTTGGTCTCGCAGTCGGTGGCCATCCGGAGTGATAGCGCACAGGAGTTCTCCACCGCTGAACGCCAGACCTCTCGTGAGAGGCGCAACTCGCGGCGATGGAGTACCAGCAGTTGGTAGATGGCCTTCGCCTCACCATAGCGGCCTTGGTCTCTGCTCGGGTCCGCGCGGTTGTGGTAGGTCTGAGCGACAGCCAACATCCGCTCGGACCAGCGCTCTCCCTGTTCGTGTGCCTCGATCACTTCTTTTCGAAGGCGGGTGATGATGGGCGCTTCCGGGGCTACTGCGTTGAGCCGCTCCGCATAGCCTTCGAATTCCTCGAAAGACGACGAGCAGAGCATGGCTCCTTCAAGCGCACCGGCCTGGAGAGTCCGATATGGCCCTTGGAACTGCCCTGGATCGTGCTCATCGAAGATGGCCGCCGTCGCTTGGAATTCGCGAAGCGCCGCTGTCCCATCGCCGAGCGAGTGCCAGTACGTGACTGCCAGGTTGTGAGTTGCGAGAGCTTTCCCGGCAGGATCCGAGGCCATCTGTCGAGCCTGCTCGAAAGCCTCCACGCACGGCATGGGACGGCCCGAGTCACCCATGCTCTCGGCCAGGGCGAGGAGCTGCTCCAGCTTTGGGTTCATTCGCTGCCTCCGACTAGGGAACACCTGTACGTACGCGCACGTGACTCGACCAGCCAGAATTCGGGACCATCTGGACCCGGTGCGACCGATGTGAAGGGCATGCTGGCGGCCAGAGTGGAGGCCACTTTGCCGTCGGCGACGCTGATGCAGGACAGCTCCCCCTCGGCTGTGGTCAGTCCAAGAAATCGCCCATTCGCCGACAGGCAACCCTCTACGACCCCTCTAGTGGCCAAGCCGAGCACCGGCGTCTCGCTCATATCCCAGACTTGCGCGTCCTCGATCGAGCCCACGGACAGTCTGTACGTTTGTTCATCGCGTCCGGCGCCGATCCAGAGGGTGACCAGCTCCTGGGCGGCGCCGTCGAACCACGCGCCAATCGATTGCCCTTCCCGGGGATGGCGCGTCTGCCGGGCCACGAGTTCCAGCGTCACTTCTCCGGAGTGGATGCGCTTTCGGAAGAACTGAAATGTCGTCGCGTGGGCCCCGCCGGTCTCCCGGAAGTGCGCGCCGGAGATCCCGACCCAGACGAGCCACTCCCCACAGTCGAGCAGCCCAGGACCCGAAACGTCCGATAGCCCCGCGGGTGCTTCGCGTCGGCATAGACCAGCCTGGTCCACAAAGAAGATGTTGCCGTCCCTATCGACATACCAGCAACCGCCGGCAGCGTTACCAGCGACCGAGCTCAAACGGGGTGGGCAGTCCCGCATCGGGACTCGATCGAGCGTGTCCAGGTCGAGCACCATGTCCGATCCGAGCCCGTTCGCCGCATACAGGCGATCCTGCCCATCGATGCCGCAGTAGAGCCTGCCCGTCATGTCATGTTCCAAAGCAACATAGCGGGCCGGATTGCCCTCGACCAATCGCCAGTCTCGAGGCTTCTGCCAGTCGATTGCGCGCCATTTCGAGCCGCCAAACAGCATGGTTATGCCCGCGTCTGGTTTGGCCTGACCAAGCCCTATCCGGAACGAGACCAGGCCGCGCGACGTGGCTGCGAGCACGCTGCCATCGGGTCTCGACGTCCATTCGTGCGGAATCGTCGCAGTGCCCGCGAGCAGGTAGGAGGACACCTGGACGGTCTCGTTGGTTCCGTCACTAGGCTGGTAGGTAGTGAGCGCACCAGTCGCATCCAGCCAGAGCAATCGGGATCCATCCCATCCGAGCTGGCCGCGAACCATCCCAATTCGCGTCTGACCGGCACAGACCAGCGAGGGGCGCACTTCGTAGCGGATCAACTCGCCATCGCTGAAGGCCACGGACACTTCAGCACTTCCGCAGGCGACGGCGGTGACCGGTTCTGCCTTCTCACGGCGAACCTCCATCCCGTCGGAGCTGAGCAGGACTGCGTCGTGGCCCTGGCGGAGCAGCATCACGCTCACCCCGTCGAGGAAGAGCAGCGCTGCCAATTCGCCCGTATGCCCATTGGGAAAGGGACTCTCTGAAACGCAGCCGCTCGTCAGAGAAACCCGGCCCATCGCTCCCGGGCCCGACTGGAACCAGTAACCGTCGTCGTGCCATTTGACGATTGGGGCCTCAGATTCGGGCAGGCAGCACTCGAAATTGAGCACCGGCTCGATGGTTGACGGCAGGCCATCTGGCCCAAATCCGCATCGATAGAGATGGCCGCCGCCGGACTCGTCCAATCCGACCAGGCTGCTTGCGTCGGGCGCACAAGCCAGAGTCAGGAGCGGCTCTCGCCCCACGGTCAGAGCAGTCTCGGTTTCTCGCATGGAACTAAGGTCGATGACTCGGATGGCTCCAAGGCTCTCCAGGACAAATCCAATCCCACGATCGACGGCCACTGACGCCAGCCGTGGCCGGGGGAACTGCAGACTCGCCGCAATCTCGATCCCGAGGGCCTCCGAGTCGGTGGGTTCGGGCTCGGGCATGGGTTCCGGCTCCGTCCGGAGCCACTTCCCGGTGGATGGCAGGCTCGCGATCTGGGCCCTTGCTTCGGCCGAGCCCTCGTGGTTGACCAGGGCGATGAGCATTTCTGGGTGCCGATTCAGGCGCTGAGCATGTTTCTGCAAGAAGCCGCGCCAGGTTGCCAGGGTGGGAGACAACGGTTCTGCCAGCGAATAGTCGGCCACGAGTGAATAGATTTGACCCGCCGAGACACGCGCCGCCAGATATCCCAGCTTGGCCAGCAGTTCCGACAGCTCGGCGGTCTGACCCCCTCTCGCAAGGTGGTATGGCAGCTCAGCCAGGGCGCGTCCGTCGATTTGCCACGCCTCATCGCCGTGCGGATTCGCCACACTCCAGAAGTGCCCGGCGATTGCCCGATGAACTGCGACTGTCTGCCGCTCTTTCGCCAGGTACCTCTTGCAGATGGCCTCGCGGAGCTGGCCGTGGTACACGTCGATCAACTCACCACGGCGCATCAGGTACGGCCGGAGAAGTCGCTGGAGAGCCGCCACGTTACCGCGCTGGTCGGGATGTTGGGAGGTCGCTGCTGCGGCAGGAGCGGCGAGTTCCTGCAGTTCGGCCTCGGACATGCCATGACGTCCCGAGGCCAGATATGAGCAATAGTCGCGCACGAGCGTGTGCCCAACCTTCGCACCATGAGCATCGCGGAACCCGTCGTCGGCCTCCAGGCGCTCGAGGATCCAGCGGAAGAGCAGGCCGACCTCTCCGGGCAGCGAGTTGATCCGGGTGGAGATCTCCTCGTACGTGCCCAGGGTTCGCAGTTCCTCGAGCGCCGTCGCCAGATACAACGGGTTACGAGCCTCCGCCTTTGCGAGGAGGGCGGCGCGCTGCGTGTCGTCAAGCTCCTTGCGGTAGCGCCGCAGGTAGCCATCGACAATGGCGGACGCGCTCGCGCCATCCAGATCGGGGAGCATCACCTCGATGGGTGGCTGCCGTCGAGCCCGCAAGCTCTCGAGAGCAGGACCCGGAAGCGAAGACAGAATGACCCGGACATTCGGCGGGAGGCGCTCTGGAAGCCAAGCCATCGACGGGCCGGCGTAGGCCGGATCCAGTTGGTCTATCGCGTCTATGAGGAGGACCACTCGGCCGTTGGCTGCGGCCTTTTCGAGAAGCCGCGGTAGGGCCTGTCGCAGGCCGTCCAGGTCCGCCGGCACATCCTCGGAGAGACCCGCCCCTGCCGTGAGCTCGTGGCAGAGGCGCAGCAGCAGCTCTCGGACATTTGTCGCGTTCACGCCGATGAAATGGCTGATGAGCAGATCCGTCGCGTGCGATGGCCCTTCGCCTATCTCTCGGGCGTAGTCGCGGGCTAGCTTGCCAAGCAGTGCGGACTTGCCGCTCCCGGGTTCGCCGACTACGCAGAGGTAGCCGCTGTCCGTGGTCCCCTTGGCGTGCTCTTGCAGCGCCTCCAGGGCTGGCCCTCGGTTTCCGACTTCGTAGCGTTCGATCCGCGCCTCGATGAAGGCCTCAGCGAGGGCGTTCTCTTCGGCGAAGCCGCCAGGGGGCGAGGGCTCGATCTCGCCCAGCTCCGCCACGACGCTGTCGAGCAGATCGCGGTAGACGAGATCACCGAACTCGTCGAGATCGACAATTCTGCTGCTGCTCGGATCCCACGTGCACGGGTATTCCCGGACGGGGAGCATCTCGACGACCTCCCTGCCGGGAGCAATCAGGACCCGTCCCTTGGCATCTCGAATGGCCCGTTTTAGTTCGACGAGCTTTCGCGCGGGAAGACTGCCGGCCGCCTCTCGGTAGTCGCGGGCAAGAGGCCCAACAATCGACTCAGTTACCGCCTCATCACGGACGTAGAAGTAGCGAAAGCCTGGTTGGTCCAGGTGGTCGAGTGCTCCGTGAGCGACCTCGGCAAAGGTTATCGACTGCTCTGCTTCTGCCAGCCCGGCCCGCTGTAGGAGGTCCACGACCAGTTCGGAACTGCGGTTCCATTGCTCGGCGTCTGTCGTCAACGGGGGCTTCTTGCACCGCCTGTAGTCCCTCTCGGCAGGCGGCAGTTCGTAAACCTGCTCGAACGCGGCTATCTGCTGCGCCGTCAGTTGCCCGGCGGAGCTCCTTCCGTCCAACAGACTCCGAGCAAACTCGAAGTCGACGACGGCAGGCGGGGGCACCCAGCCGTAGCGGCCACCGAGGAGGCCTACAAAGCGGGGACTGCACCATTCGATCTCACGCATGCAGAGGTCAAAGGCATCCTGATCGGCCGTCACGCCCCACCGCAGATCCACATCGACGAGATGGACCCTGCGCTTCAGCAACTCTTCCCGCAGCTTCGGGAACACGAATCGAACCAGATGGTCGCGTTCTGCCTGCATGTCACGGAACGTTGAGGAGATGAAGACCCGGACTTCTTTCCAGGCGGCCCCCTTGGCCTCTGTCATGGCTAACAGCCTCACCCTTCTTGGCTGCCATGCGATTGCCTGAAGTCCCGCGGGGCGGGCACCGAACCTGGCGCCGGTGCTGGCAGGCGGCGACAGTCACCCGGCGGCCATGCACGGCATGTTAGCGGCACTGACGCCGGCCAGAGCGCTCCTCGCGCGCCTACGTGGAGCTCCGACTAGACCTACTGCCTGCCGACTCGGGTCCCATCCGCGGCAAGCCGGGCGAATTGCGCCGGTGGCACCCGCCTATGATGATGCTCGGTCCCGAGGACTCGTCCCAGGCCGCGGTTCGGCGTTGGCAGCTGAGCCATTTCAAACGTGAGGAGCGTTCTGCCGGGGCAGCAAGACGGCCAGCGCGCCTGCAACTGATTCGCTCGATTGTGAATAGGAGAGGGTGACATGGGGCTTTTTGGTTCCAAGGGAAGCTCATCGGACTCCAAGACCGATCGAATACTCACGCCTACGCAGGTGGCGGAAGTTCTTGCGGACGAGTACGACCCCTCCTCCGAAGCAGTGATCTTCGTCCACGCAACGTCTAGAGAGATCACTCCGGCAGATACCTGGTTGTTGCCGATGATCCAGTTCGCATTCACAAAGGAACCAAAGCTGGGCTTGGTGTACGGCACCGGCAGCGGGTGCGCTCTGATCCGCCAGACCGCTTTGCGCCAAATCCAGGCGGCCAGCCGGGGCGCGGGGTCCAGCGGCGGGCAGATACGATCCTGCGCCGACCTCATGAAGGCTCTCGAGCGGGCGGGCTTCTCGCTGAAGCAGGATCCGCGACTCGATCTGGACCTTCTGCCCTAGGGACGATCGCAATTGGATCGGCTGAGGCCTGGTACCCCGGCGGGCTCGACATCACCCTGGACTGATCCTGGGTGCTGCGGTGCCTGTGGTGCAACGTGGCCTCGCCCTTCAGGCAGGGGTGGCGCGGCGTGGAGATCGTCTGTCGGGAGTGCCAGAGGCCGCTGGAAGTGAGCGAGCTGGAGGCTGGGAAGGGGGCATGAACGCGGTGCGGGAAATGGCGAGTGTCCTCGAGGCGGTCGACGGCGCGTTGAAGCTCTCGGCTCCGTTCCTCGCGGCGGATCCGGCGCGACTGCCGGGGCAACTCACGGGCCGATTGATAGGATCGGCCGACCCTCGTATCGACATCCTCTTGGGTGAGATACGCGATAGTGCGCCGCGGCCGTGGCTTTGCCCTCTGACTGCCTCGCTCGCCCGGGCTGGCGGTCCGCTCGAAAGGGTCCTGGTTGGCCACAGTGAATGGGTGCTCGCTCTGGCAGTTACACCGGATGGTCGCCAGATCGTCTCGGGCAGCGAGGATCACACGCTGCTGGTCTGGGACCTCGCGAGCGGCCGCCTGGAGCACACGCTGACTGGCCATCACGCCAGAGTGTCTGCTGTGGCGGTCACCCCGGACGGCGCCCGGGTCGTCTCGGGCAGCGCCGACAACACCGTGCGGGTTTGGGACCTTGTCGACGGCCGCCTGGAACGCACGCTCGAGGGCCACACTGATTGGGTGCGGTCGCTGGCTTTGACTCCGGACGGTAGCCGTGTTGTTTCGGGCGGCGGCGACGCGGACCAGACGGTGCGCGTCTGGGATCTGACGAGCGGCCGCCTGGAGCAGACGCTTTCGGGGCACAGCAGACGTGTGGAGGCGGTGGCGGTCACCCCGGACGGCGCCAGGATCGTCTCGAGCAGCTACGACGGCACGGTCCGAGTCTGGGATCTGCTGCAGGAGGGTTAGCGTTGAGCTACTGGGATGGCGAGCCGGGCCCTCTGAAGCCGGTGACTCAGCTCGAGCGCGCGCTCGCGGGCCATGACGGCCCGGTGAGTGCGGTGGCGGTGACACCGGACGGCAGCCGGATTGTCTCGGGCAGCGACACCGCAATTCGCATCTGGGATCTCGCGACCGGCCACCTGGAGCGGACGCTCAGGGGCCACGAATTCTCGGTGTATAGCGTCGAGGCGGTAGCGATCACTCCCGACGGGACCCGGATCGTCTCGAGCAGCTACAACACGGTGCGGGTCTGGGATCTCGCGAAAGGGCGCGAGCGGCTCATCCTCGAGAATCACCCCGATATTGTCGAGGCGGTGGCCGTCACGCCGGATTGCGCCCGGATCGTCTCGGGCTGCCGCGACGGCAAGGTGCGGGTGTTCGATCTCGCGAGCGGTGATCTGCTACATACTTTCGAGGGCCACTACTCGTCTGTGGATGCATTGGCGGTGACACCGGACAGCGCTCGGATCGTCTCGGGTAGCGCCGGCACCGTGAGAGTCTGGGCGAGCGGGCGCCTGGAGTGCGAGCTCAATGGGTCCGGCTACGTAAAGGCGGTCGCGGTCACCCCGGACGGTCGTCGGATCGTCTCGGGCGAGAGCGGCGGCGGTGGCATGCCGCTCGTCCCCGACCACTCGATATTGATCTGGAGCCTCGCGAGGGGAGAGCTCGACTTCTCGTTGGAGGGCCACACCGAGGGAGTGAAGGCCTTGTCGGTCACTCGGGACGGCAAGCGGATTGTCTCAGGGAGCGCCGACGGATCGCTCCGTATCTGGGACATCGAGACCAAGGCAGAGGTTGCGTCCTGGACCGCCGACAGCGGCGTGGAAGTACTCTCATGCTGCCCGGTTTCGACGGACGCATCCTGCTTTGTATACGGCGACTCAAACGGCAACGTGAACGTCGTGCGGCTCCTTGAGGATCAGGGTCCGACCAAGCCGGCGACCAAGCCGCGCCGGCCAAAGACGCCACCGCCACCGCCACCGAAGAAGGGGCTTTTCGGCCGGATCAAAGGGTGAAGCGGTCGCTCTCGGTGGGCTAATGTCCACCCGTCTGGACAACCGGGATCGCAGAGGTCCCGTCGCCTCTGGCACGCTGGTCTGGCAGCGGGCGACTCAACGTCGAGAGGTATGTCCCACCTCTCGTCGCGGGCATCTGAAGGAAGGCGATGCCGACGAGGGCATCGGACTCTTCAGTTCACGCGATGGGATGAAGACTCTCTCCGGGACGGGATCCAGACTCACCCGGGAATCGACGACGGCGTTGCCTCACGGGCCCGTCGGGCACGCACGAATCGACTGTCGCTGCTCGCCTGACGGGAAGCGGACTTCGGATCGGAGGGTCGGGGGTTCGAATCCCTCCGGGCGCCCCACCCACTCGGGCGGGTCCATGGCAACCCAAGAGGGTAGGTGAGCGTTTGCGCATCGATGCGATGGGCCCGGCCGCGATCACTTCGAGCCACCTCCCGCGAGGCGTTCTAGCATGCGTCCTGTCGTGAAGGGGGATAACCAATGAAGGCGATGGTACTGAACAAGCCCAAGACTCCCCTCGAATGGACGGACCTGCCGGATCGGCAGCCTGGACCCGGTGAGATTCGGGTGAATGTTCTGGCTTGCGGCGTCTGCCGCACCGACCTGCACGTATTGGACGGAGAATTGCCCGACTCGAATTCGCCGATCATCCCCGGCCACGAGATTGTCGGCCGGATTGATGCACTTGGAACCGGAGTGGAAGGGTTGCGCCTGGGCGAGCGCGTCGGCATTCCGTGGCTTGGCCACACCTGTGGCGTCTGCCCGTACTGCGTGAGCGGCCGGGAGAACCTCTGCGATCATCCCCTCTTCACAGGATGCACGCGCGATGGCGGATTCGCGACGGCGACCATCGCCGATGCGCGTTTTGCGTTTCCACTCGGCGAGGTCGGGGCGGACGTGGCGCTCGCTCCGCTTCTATGTGCCGGGCTGATTGGCTGGCGTTCGCTGACGATCGCTGGAGACGGTAAGAAGCTGGGCCTCTATGGCTTCGGTGCCGCGGCTCACATCGTGGCGCAAGTGGCGAAATGGCAGGGCAGATCTGTCTACGGCTTCACGCGACCAGGAGATGTCGCCACGCAGGCTTTCGCGCGCACGCTTGGCGTGACGTGGGCGGGCGGCTCGGATGAGATGCCGCCGGAACTGCTCGATGCCGCCATCATCTTTGCGACGGTCGGCGATCTCGTTCCGATGGCGCTCAAGGTCCTCCGCAAAGGCGGCCGCGTCGTATGCGCGGGGATCCACATGAGCGACATCCCGAGCTTCCCCTATCGGCTGCTGTGGGAAGAGCGGCAAATCGCATCGGTCGCCAACCTTACGCGACAGGATGGGATCGACTTCCTGCGCATCGCTCCCGAAGTCGGGATCGTCACAACCACCACAACCTATCCGCTCAACCAGGCTAACGAAGCGCTCGCCGATCTCCGAGCCGGCAGGTTCGACGGCGCAGCAGTTCTCGTGCCTTGAGTGAGCGCGGAACGTGAACCCGCCTGAGATCCCAGACGACAGGACCACGCGTCGAAACGTATTCCTCTCCCTTGGCGTGAACGGCGTTGAGACACTCGCCCTGGGGTCGGCGGCATTGATGACCGGGTCCGTCGGACTGCGGGCTCAGACCGCGGCCAATGCCGCCGACCTCGCCGTCGTGATCTTCCTCCTCATCGGCGTCCTCAGTAGTGCTCGCCCGGCCGACGACAGCCATCCATTGGGCTACGGACGGGAGCGGTTCTTCTGGTCGCTGTTCGCGGCCCTGGGGATCTTTGTCGGCGGCGCCGGACTGGCGCTCACGGGAGCCGTCGATTCCGCTCTTCACCCCTCGACCGTCGACCATTACGCGATCGCTTACTTCGTCCTGGCCACGACCGTGTCGCTCGACATGTTCGCTCTGGTAGTTGCGCTGAAGCCAATCCGCAAACAGGCGGCAATCAGAGGCATCTCGGTGCGCGCCCAGGCGCAGAGGAGTACGGATCCGGCCGCCATTACCGTCGTAGTCGGCGGGGCGTGCGCCGTGCTGGGGGCGATCACGGCTGTCGCGGGTCTGGTCGCGAGCCAGCTGACCGGAAGCGTTGCGCCCGACACCGCCGCGAGCGCCTTCATCGGGCTCGTGCTTCTGGTCGCGTCGATCGTGCTGCTCAGAGCGAACCGCGCTCTCCTGTCGGGTCGCGGCGTCGCGATTTCTGTTCTGCGCGAGATGCACCGCGTCGTCGCTGCGCAGCCGGGGATCATCGCGGTTCCAGATCTTTTCGCGGTCGTTGTCGGACCTTCGAGCTTGATCGTAGACGGCGATGTCACCTTCGCCGACGAATTGACCGTGCCGGACGTGGAGCAGGCAATCATCGGCGCTACCGCCGCCCTGCGCGCACGCTGGCCGTCCGTGGACTACGTCTACTTGACGCCCGTGCCGAAGCCAAGGTCACGTCGTGCCGCGCGCGCCTCAAGAGTCCGAATCTCGGCTGCCGGTCACGCTTCGGTGGCCGGCCCGCCGGTCGCAGTTCCGCCCATGACGGACCGTCATGACACCTCGGCTCGCGGCAAAGACACTGCCTGAGCGTCCGAGCACGTTGTCCGTATGCCCATGTCTCACCCGTATCCCACATGAACCAGGGCGGTTCAAGAGGCAATGCGAATCTCCAGGGACCAATCAGGAGGACCATTTCCGTGGCTACAACGCGGCGCCTGGTAACACCCATCGCGGCCCTGGCTGCGATCGTGCTCTTCTATCTATACAACCCCTGGGTCGTGGCTCCCGATTCGGTTCGTCCGGCGTTGACCGTCGTCTTCTGGGTGGCCTCGATCGTCTTGCTGGTCCTGCTCTTCGCCGACCGGAACCAACCTCAGGCGGAGGTCGTCGAGGTCGAAGGCCCGGCATTCTCCCGATACCTGTTTGGCAACACCCGAGCCGGCCTCTTCTGGCTGCCGATCCGCATCTTCGTCGGCTTTGAATGGCTCATCGCGGGCTGGGAGAAGGTCAACGGCACTGGCTGGACCTCCGGTGGCGGCTCAGCCCTGGAGGGCTTCTGGAAGAGCGCCGTGGCCATTCCCCAGACCGGCAAGCCGTCGATCACATTTGAGTGGTACCGCTCGTTCTTGCAGATGCTGATCGACAACCACGCCTCGAGTTGGTTCGGCTGGCTGATCGCCTTCGGCGAGCTTGCGGTCGGCATCGGCATCCTCGTCGGCGCCCTCGTCGGCATCGCCGCTTTCTTCGGGGCCACCATGAACATGTCCTACATGCTCGCCGGCTCAGCCTCGACCAACCCGATCCTTTTCGCCCTCACGATCGGCCTCATCCTGGCCTGGCGCGTCGCCGGCTACTACGGCGTCGATCGGTTCCTGCTGCCGCGCCTTGGTGTGCCTTGGACCAGGCGAGGGGTGGTCGTGGTCGCGCCAGGCGGAGCACCTGGCGTAAGTTGAGATAGCGAGCCGCCGCGAAGCATAGCCCTGCCGGTCCCGCAGGTTCTGCGCGTGTCCTGCCCCGCAACTGTGCCTACGTGCTCCTTGCTAGGAGGAACCAGGCGATGTCTCATCCACTCGCGACCCTGCTGGCGGTCGTCTCCGCAATCCTCATCGTGGTCGGCCGGGTCAATCGCGACATGCGGTGGGGCAACTGGATCGCGGTCGCCGGATTCGCGGTGCTCGTGGCCGCCGCCTTTGTCTTCCTCGTAGGGGGTTGACGATGTCATTCACCGCCTGTCCGAACGGCCAAGTCGCTCTGTTAGAAATGCTGCGCGTCCTTGGGCCGGCGGCCGGCTCGTCCTGATCGACTGTCAATTACTCGGCTGCGGCAACCGCCTGGGGACCCGGATCGTTCGGGGGTTCAAGCCGCTGGCGACATGATCCGCGCCATGGACGAGCTATTCGCCGAGTTCGGCCGGCTGCGCTATTGGGGCCGCGTCATGCGCCGCCCAGGATCTCCGGCGCGGCGTCAGGATCGCGCGTCCCCGTGCCCGGCGGCTCGTCGAGCCGGTCCTCCTTCTCCCAGGCGGGTTCGCCAGTCTCTCGGTGCCGCTCGCGACCCGCTTCGCGTCGTTCGGCGCGCGGCAGCGGCTCCGCCGCCGACGCATCCGGCGCACCCGTAAGGATCGACTTGATCCAAGACCCCAGCGACATCAGCGTCTCCTCCGCGACGATCGAACAGCGTGGCTCGACCCCCATCTTGCGTCACCGCGTCAACCGGCCGCCGTCAGGCTTCGGGTCGCTGAGGGGACCGTTGTTCCCTTCCCAAGATTGGCTATGCGGCGAGAAGAGCCTGGACCATCTCGTCCAAGCCTTCGATAACGATGGTTGGTGGAGTGCGTTCGGTTCCTTCCGGGCGCGCCAGCTCCTCGGATCCTGATCGCCTCCGCGTGGGCCTCGGACTGCGACGCCGCCGGCCCGGGCAGAGTCCTGAGGGTGACGGCTCGCAACTGTGCAGCAAACGCTGGCCGCTCGTCGCTGGTCGTCTGGCTGAGAAATCCAGGAGGTCTCTCCGCTAGTCTTGGCACCTGGACTGATCCCGGATGGAGGCCGACTCTTGACTGCCGCACCGCTCAAACCCTCGCCGTTTGCGGCCGACGGAACTCTGCTGCGAGGCGAAGCGCTCGTCGAACTCGTCATCGCCCACGTCCTTTCGGGCAAGGCGGCATTCGATGTGCCGCAGCCGCGGCCAATGTCGCCCGATTTGCTCGCGGCCCTGACGTTCTCCGACGGCTCGCCCATTCCGCCGTCCCTGCGCCGCTGGCTCAGCTTCGATGCCACGTACTGGATGCAGCGGTTCCATCACTTTCACGATCCGCAGGCGCCGCGACTTCAGGTCATCTCCTGGGGCGCCCTGGCGCGGCGCGGTCTCTATGCCGAGCCGGCGTTGGCCGCCATCTACGCCGAGCTGGACACGGTCGGCGCCTCGAGCCCTCTCCTGCGGCTCGAAACATCCGAGTCGGAGGACAGCGTCGAGGCCGTGTATCCAGGTCGGGCCGATGAGCACGGCGAATTCCCGGTCGTCACGGTCGGCTCCAAGAAAGAGCTGTGCGTGGCTTTCCGCGCCGGCGGGCTGGACATCTTCCTGGCCGAGATTTCGGGCCTGATCGACAAGAAGGACAAGAAGGACAAGCTGCTCGCCAAAGCGCTCGACGAAGCCATGCGCCAACACGCCGCGGTCTTCAAGGATGCCCTCGCGCTCGAGTACCAGGGCCGGTGGATCGGAATGGACGCCCGGGGCAAAACCGTGTGGGAAGGCCCCGAGCTGGAGCCCGAGCCGTCCGAAGATCGCGAGCCCGAAGACTTCGCTCCGGGCGACCCGCCCGTCTTCGTCATCGACAAGCCCGTGCCGGCAATGGCCGAGGATCGGCTTGCCAAGCAGCTGGTCAAGGCGATTTCAGTGCGCGACCGGTCTCGCACCGAGTGGCTGCTTCCGGCCGCTATCGAGCGATTCCCACAGGGAGAATGGCGCGACGAAGCGCTTCTCGAAGCCGCCGGGAAGGGGCCGGTCAGCCTCGTGCGCCGTCTTCTGGACGCCGGCGCCGACCCGGATGTATCCGACTATAGAACTGCCCTGGGCAATGCGGTCGAGTACCGGCAGTTGGAGACGATGCAGGTTCTGATCGACGCCGGCGCGGACGTGGACGCTGCGGGCTCCAGCGGGGCCGCGCCGCTGGGAGACGCGTGCGCCAATCGCCATCTCAAGGGGGCGAAGCTTCTCGTCGAAAGCGGGGCCGAGCCCAACTGCTGCGACAACCGTAAGAATCCCGCGCTCGGTGTGATCGTCGAGCACCTCTACTACCCCGAGCCGGCGACCTCCGAACGGGTGCGGCTCCTCGAGCTGATGCTCGACGCCGGCGCGGATATCAACGGCTCCGACGAAGTCAACAAGATGACGGCGCTCCACTACGCGGACGACCCCGAGTTCATCGAGGTGCTGCTCAGGCGCGGAGCCAACCCCAGCCTGCCGGACTATCGCGGCATGACCCCGTTCATGTCGCACTGGGCCCAGGACGATCTGCCGGCCGTTCGGCGGTTCCTGCCCCACTCGCCGCGGCTGGACATCGCGCGCGAGGACGGTCTGCGCATTGCGGATTGCGCCTGGGACGATGCCCTGACGCCGCGTGAACTCGACGTGGCGTACCGTGCCTCCGGGCAGCCGCAGATGCTCGATCTGAGCTTCGACATGCGCGTCTGGGAGACGACCGAACGCAGGGACCACATGGGCCTCGTCCTCGAGCGGCTCGTCGAGAAGCTGGTCGCCATGGCCGATGCGGGCGCCCTGGGAGGCGACCGATTCTCTCCCGCCGATTGCAGCGCAGAGCTTGTCTCGAGTTCGGCGCCATCAAAGGCCCCGGGCAAACTGCACCATTTCGAGGCCAGGCTTCGCGTTGCCGGGTTGGCACCGGATGCGCTCTGCGCCGTTGCCGAATCCTGGATCCGACCGTTCCATTACTCGTTCGTGCGCCGTCTCGTGGTCCGCGGGGAGCTTCCGCTCGACGACTCTCCCGATTCTCTGAACACGGATCGCATGCGGGAATGGCTCAGGGACCCGCCTCGGATGGGCCAGTTCGAGCCACTCCCATTCGCCGTCGAGCACGTCGGGACGAAGCTACGCGTCCGCGTCGACATCGCTGGGGCGCGAGCCCACGAGAAGGCACTTCTGAAGGCCGGCAATACCTGGTCGGAAGTGGTCGAAGCGATCACCCGGACGGGCGTGCGCTGGAGCGGCGAGGCAAAGTGCACTCCCGACTCCACGGGAGCCACGCTGCATCTGTCGAGTTACGGGCCGGGTGCCGCCGTGCCGGGACTGGATGAGGTGCTGCCCCCGCTTCTTGGGATCCTGGGCAAACTGGTCGCCAACGGCGTGCCCATCACCAGGGTCGCGGCCGGCTAGAGGGTTGTTGTTCGCACGCGCCACCCCCAAGGAGCCCCCCAGCCGTGACCGCAGCTTGGCAGATACGACCCGCCATGACTGGCGACGCTGAAGACATCCTCAATGTGTCTGATGAGGCCGCCGTGTGGCTCGTTGAACACGGCATGACAGAGCAGTGGGGAGCCGAGCCCCCGTCTTCGGAGCCGGTCTTTGTGGCCCGCGTCTCGTCCTGGATCAGCGACGGGGAAGCGGTGGTCGCGATCGACTCAAACGGCGACGTGCACGGCTACGCGGTCACCGGCAGCTTTCCTCCGCCATACATAGACCCGATCGTCGCGAAACGCGCGGTTGAGGACGCTTACTACGTGTACACGGTCGCTAGTCGTATGCGCCCCGAATCGCGGGGAGTGGGGCGCAGCCTGATCATGTGGGCGGTGGGGCAGGCTCGTGCGTTCGGCGTCGCCTACCTCCGGCTCGACTGCTGGGCGGAGAATGCGCCGCTTCGTGCCTACTACCAAAACCTGGGCTTCGAAGAGTGCGACACCTATGTCGACGAGGGGTGGCCCGGGGCAGTCATGCAGTTGCGGGTCTGAGCCCCTGAGGTAGTTCAGTCGTTGTGGTTCGCCCGCGCCCGGCTCCCTCCGGGCGCGTCAGACTTCCCCTAGATCGACCGAACGGGGTCCCCTTGAGCACTCCTAGCGCATCGCCAGGCCGCCATCGACCGCGAGGACCTGACCCGTTATGTAGGAAGCGTCATCTGACGCCAGGAACGACACGGCACCGGCGACGTCTTCCGGTGTGCCTATTCTCCCGAGCGGCACCTGGCTCAGCGCGGCTTCGATCTCCTGCTTGTACGGCGCGTTCATGTCGGTGTCGATGGCGCCCGGAGCGATGGCGTTGACCGTGATGTTACGGCTCCCAAGTTCCTTCGCTGCGGACATGGTGAGTCCGATGAGCCCGGCCTTGGAAGCCGCGTAGTTGGTCTGCGCGGCATTGCCGGCCTGTCCGACCACGCTGGTGATGAAGATGATCCTTCCTCGCTTCGCCTTGAGCATCGGTCGAGTCACGGCCTGGGCCATGTAGTACGCGCCCGAGAGGTTGGTGTCGATCACATCACGCCAGTGGTCGAGCGACATCCGCATCATCAGATCGTTGTGCACGATCCCGGCGTTGCTGACGAGGATGTCGATCCTGCCGTGGGTAGCCATCGTCTCTTTGGCAACCCTCTCGGCCGTCTCCGGGTCCGATACATCCGCGCGAATCGCGACAGAGCTGCCTCCCGCAGCCTTGATCAGAGCCTCGGTCTCGGCAGCGGCCTGCTCGTTGCTCTTGTACGTGAAAACGACATCCGCGCCTTCGACGGCGAGCCGGACCGCTATGGCGCGACCGATACCCCGCGAACCGCCGGTGACGATCGCTACCTGTCCATCGAACCTGCCCACTCTGTCCCCCTGTCTAAAGTCTCCGACACGTCCCAGACTACATGGCACGATGGATTTGCGGATTGATAGATCGACTCCGGCACAGGGAAGTTCTACGCTGAGGGGTGACCGCGCCACAGCAGCAGGAGAAGAGTCGTGTCGAAGAAGTCAAGCCAGCAGGCATACGCCGCGCGCCTGGCCATCGATTACCCGGAGAGGTTGAACCGGCTGACGACCTTCTTCCGGCCGATCCTGATCATCCCGATAGCCATTGTCCTGGGCCTGGCCTCCACAACCCTGTGGATGGCGACGTTGTTGATGATCGTGTTCCGTGTCCGGTACCCGCGATGGTGGTTCGATTTCGCCCGCGAGCTGACCCGCTTCAGCACCCGAGTCGGTGCCTACGCGGCCCTGCTGACGGATAGATACCCGTCGACGACGAAGGATCAGGCGGTTCATCTGGACATCGACTACCCGGACGCCGAGAAGGACCTGAACCGCTGGCTGCCGCTGGTCAAGTGGCTACTGGCGATTCCCCACTACGTGATCCTCGTCATCCTGTGGTTCTTCGCGTTCTTCGCGATCGTCATCGCCTGGTTCGCCATCCTCATCACGGGACGATATCCGAAGGGCCTCTTCAACTACGTCGTCGGCGTTTTCCGCTGGTCAATCCGCGTCAGCGCCTACATGTACCTGCTGGTCACCGATCAGTACCCGCCGTTCAGCATGGAGTAAGCGCGCCAGGGTGACCGCCCAGGCGGGCCCAGTCGCCCTCAGCCGGCTGGCGTACCCGGTCGCATGAACAAGAACCAGAAGCCGCCCGCACCCGCCAGTAGAACGGCGAGCGCGGCGCCGACGATCGGCAATGTCGGGTCGGTCGATCCGCTCGAACCGCCCGAGCCCGGGCCACTCACACCACCCGAGCCGGGGTTCGCCCCGGACCCAACGGGAGCGGCGGACGACGTCGAGACCGCGGTCGCGGTGGGCGATGCCGACGGGACGATCGTGGGAGCGAGGGTCGCGCTCGGCGTCGGCGTGGGCGTGGGCGTGGCAGTGGGCGTGGGCGTGGCCGGAGGAGCGGGAGCGCGTGTCGGCACGGGCGTTGCGGCGAGCCTTCCGGGGGGCGTTGGCACGGGTATCGGGTCGACGTTCGTCGCGAAGGCCCAGTCGGACAGCACTCCCGGGAGTCGGACCGATATCGGAGCCCATCCACCGTCACGGAACTCGAGTGCCTGGCCGCCGGGGTACAGGTCGGCTACGGACCCCCAGAGCGCGCTGAGGCTACCGGTGGGGTAGATGAAGATCGCGTACATCTGTCCCGGAGTCACGATGGGGTAGGTCGAGAAGTTGAAGCGGACCCATGCGTCTCCCGGGTTGTTCACGCCGAGGACCTTCTCGCCGAGGATCGTGCCATCAGGAGCCGGTGGATTGCCCGTCACGCCCTGCAGGCTGACGGCCACAGTAGAGCGGCCATCCATGTGCAGGTCGACGCTCTCGAGCTGTCCGTAGATGCCGGCGGTGAAGGTCTGGGCGAAGATCGGGCTCGTCCCGCCAATCGAGGTCCCGATGTTCGTCTGCGACTGATCGACGACATAGGTCCCGGCGAGGGTCGGCCCGCTGGTCAGAGCCAGCAGAGCCAGGCTCGTGACCAATGCCAGCGCGCGGCGTTTCATATTTCAATGCCCCCGGCTTGTTCGATAGCTAGGACACCAGAATGGCGGCGCGGAGGCACGGGGCCTGACGAGTCCTGGCCAGTGGGACGGCCGTTCCCGGGGCACGATGAAGCGAGGGCCCGACCATCAGCGGAAGGCGACTGACGGCGAACGCGCTACTTCCTCCGGAGCAAGTGAGCTGCGCCGGCCGAATGCGAAATGGGACGTCTACCGCGGCGTAACGGTGGCAAGAGCTGACGGGTCGCACACGAAGAGCCCATGTCAAAAAGGGCTCGCTGGCGACGGGAGAACCGGCCGGTCCCCCCGTCGCCGCGCGTGTCTCCTACTTCGCCAGGACTGGCACGACCTGGGAATCGAGGACGAGCTTCGACGGTGAGCCGTCCGGCATCGGCGCCGACAGGTCCACACCGTGGATCGCCTTGACTCGTTCCAGGAACCAGGTGGTGAACGCATCCTTCGCGCTCATCAGCTGCCCGAAGGAACGGGCCGGATCGTCGCCCTCGAGCGTCACGATCACCAGGTCGCCCATGGGCGTGGGCTGAAGGAAGGTGCGCTCCTGGACGCCGGCTCGCCTTCGCGACTCGGCGAACTCCGAGCACCGAGCCCCGTTGAGCTCTGCGATGAATTCGTGCCACTCCGCGGTCTTTCCTGGAAGGATCGGGAACACTACTGCGTTCAACGCCACGGGAAACCTCCGTGAGCACATGCATGCCCGGCGGCGGGGGGTGGGGCTCGCCATTGGCCCGGCGCGACGGTGAGCCATTGCCTTCGGCGATGGCTTTAGGCGACCGTATGGGGACGCCGCGCCGGTGGGAACCCGCGGGCTCCCGTGCTTCTCCCCGTTGTTGAGATTGTGGGCGCTCCGGCTGCACGTGGACGCGGATCCAGCTTCTGTCCCATCACGCAGGCACGCGGGTCCTGGCCTGAGCCGGCTCATCGAGTCTCTGTCGAGTCGCACTTCTCTGGTGGAGGAGACGGCGGCCGAGGTTTAGACTCCCAGCGTCGGGGCCGTGGCCGAGGGGTCGCGGCCGCCGGCCGCCACAATCGACTCGGGGGCACCGGCGATGAAGCGTCGAGGATTGGCGTTGTGCGCGGGGCTGCTCCTGTTGGGTCTGCTGCCGGGCTCCACCCCGGCCCTCGCGACCGTGGACCAGAAGAACGAGTCCATCAACGACGATCTCCTGGACACGGGCTGGCACGCCCAGACCTTCAAGACCGGCCATACGGGGTCGATGAACGGCGTCGACCTGTGGCTGTTCACCCCGAGCGGAACGACCACCGTCGCTCTCTCCATCCAGAAGCTCGACGGGTCCGGATACCCGGACGGCACGCCTCTTGTGCGAGTCTCAGCCCCCGGCGAACGAATTCACCGCATCCACGAGGCCTCGTTCGTACGCGGCGATGAGGCGGTCCCACTGGGCGTCCATCTCCACGTCGATCTGCTGGCGGGCGGGGTCCGCGTCGAACCAGGCCACGGTGCGCCGGATCCCCTCGGCGAACGGCGTCACGGCGCGAAAGTCGGGCACGAAGCGCTTGAGCTTGGACGTGTCGAAGACGGCGCTCCCGGCCTTGTCGCCGAGCAGCGTGCCGCGCCAGTCAGGCAGGCAGGCGGCGATGAAGTCGGAGGCAATGTGGACGATCCGCGGCTCCACGCCGGCGGCGGCCGCGGTCTGACGGTAGATCTCGTCCCAGGTCAGGACCTCGTCCGACATGATGTTGAAGGCGTGGCCGATCGCCGCCCGCCGGCCCAGCAATCCCACGAATCCCACCGCGAAATCGGTGTTGTGGGTCATCGTCCAGAGCGCGGTTCCGTCGCCGGGCACGATGATCGGCTTGCCCGCCCGCATCCGCGCGATCGCCGTGAATGGCCGCTCCCAGCTGTTCACGGAAAGCGGGATCTGGGTGTCGCCGTAGGTTAGCGACGGGCGGACGATCGTGACGGGGAACCCGTCCTCGCGGTAGGCCCGCATCAGGCGCTCCTCGCAGGCGATCTTGCGCTGCGAGTAGTCCCAGAACGGGTTCGCGAGCGGTGTGTCCTCGCGGATGATCCAGTCGCCGAGCGGCTTGAGATAGGCGCTGGCCGAGCTGATGAAGATGAACTGGCCGGTCCGGCCGCCGAAGAGGCGCAGGTCGCGCTCGATATCGTCCGGGGTGTAGGCGATCCAGTCGACCACGACATCGAACTCGCGGCCGGCGAGCGCTCGCTCGGCCGCGGCCTCGTCGTGGTGGTCGGCGACGAGGACGGTGGCGCCGCCGGCCCGCTCGGGTCTGCCGCCCCGGTTCAGGAGGAAGAGCTCGAGGCCGCGCTCCGCGGCCAGGCGGGTGCAGGCGCTGCTGATCAGGCCGGTGCCACCTACGAACAAGACCTTCATGCACGGTCTCCTGTGTGGGTGATGCCAGCGTAGTGCCGGCACGAGATCCTGGCGCGCCCGCCTGGCGGATCGATCGAGCGCCGGCCGCCCGTTGAGCTTCGCTCTGTACCTGCCCTATGTTCCGTTCGAGCTGGTGATAGGCCTGTGGCTCCTGATCAGGGGCGCCCGCCCCGAATCGATGTCCGGCGCCCTGGACTAACCGGGCCTGTCCGCGGCGGCGGTGCGGCCATGGCCCGGTCCACGGCCTCCAGCAGAGCCTCGGCCGTGAAGGGCTTGGCCAGCAACTCCGTGTTGGGTTCCAGCGTCTGGTCGTGGACGATCACCTTGTCCGCATAGCCCGAGATGTAGAGAACCCGGATTCCCGGCTGAGCGGCACTGAGCTGTGCCGCGACCTCGCGTCCGTTCATGCCGGGCATGACCACGTCGGTGATGAGGAGCTCGGCCGGCCCCTGCCTCCAGGTCTGGATGGCAGTGGCGCCGTCGGACGCCGTCAGCACGCGGTAGCCGGCCGTCTGCAAGACGCGGCTCGTGAACCCCCTGACGCCGCTGTCGTCCTCCACGATCAGGATTGTGCCCGTCCTCGAGCCGCCCTTCGCGGATGGCCGGCCCGGCTCAGAAGCGGCACTCGCCGTCTCCTCGACGCGCGGCAGGCAGACCATGAAGGTCGATCCTCGGCCGGGCTCGCTGCGGGCGGTTATCGTGCCGCCGGCCTGGCGGACGATGCCGTAGACCGTGGCCAGGCCCAGGCCGGTGCCCTCGCCCGGGTTCTTCGTCGTGAAGAACGGTTCGAAGAGGTGCTGCATGACGTCGGTATCCATGCCCACCCCGCTATCGCTCACCGACAGGGTGGCCATGCGGTCGGCCGGCCCCGCCTCGGCGTCCTCGACTTCGCCAATCTCGATAGTCAGCGTGCCGCCGTCACGCATCGCGTCGCGGGCATTCACCGACAGATTGACGACGACCTGCTCGACCTGGCCGCGGTCGGCCAGCACCGAAACCGGGCTTTTCGGAATCACGGTGACGAAGGTTATGTTCTCGCCGATCACGCGCCGCAGCATGGGTTCGAGGCTTCGAGTGACTGCGCCAAGGTCGATGACCTCCGGCTTGAGGACGGTCCGCCGGGCGAAGGTGAGCAGCTGACGCGTCAGTCCCGCGGCTCGATCCGCCGCCTGCTCGATCTCCTCGAGCTCCTCACGCATGACGCCGTCCGGCGGCAACTCGGCCAGGGCCAGGCTGGCGTTGCCACGGATCGCGGTCAGCAGGTTGTTGAAGTCGTGGGCGATGCCACCGGCCAGCCGACCGATCTCCTCCGTCTTCTGGGCCTGGCGGAGCTGGTCCTCCAGCGCGTTTCGTTCAGTCTCGGCCCGGCGCCGTTCGCTTATGTCGCGGGCGATGCTCAGGATGCTCTTGCATCCGCCGAGGTCGATGACGGTGGCGCTCAATTCGACGGGGACGACCGTTCCGTCCTTCCTCATGTGAGCGCCCTCGAAGAAGGCCGATCCCTGGCCGGCGAGGGCTTCTTCTCGCTCGGCAATGAGTGGCGCGAACTCCGGCGCATCGATGTCGGACGGTGACATGGTCAGAAACTCGTCGCGACTGTAGCCAAGCCTCTCGCACGCCGTATGGTTGACCTCCACGAACTTGCCGCCTATGTCGTGGATGAAGATGGCGTCGCTGGCGACATCGAACAGGGTCCTGAAGCGCTCCTCGGACTGACGCAGGGCTTGCTCCGCGGCGTGCCTCTCGGTTATGTCCTGGTCGGCCGTGACGGTTCCGGTGATCTCTCCACTTTCCGAGCGGAGGGGGGCTTTGACGACGATATGGCGCCGGACCGTACCGTTCGCCAGGAAGCGATCCGCCTCGTAGACCTCGGGCATCCCGCTGGCGATGGCCTTGCGATCGTGCTCGAGGTGCATCGCGGCCTCAGGCTGGCCGAGCTCGCGGTTCGTCTTGCCGATGACCTCTTCTCGCGTGAGCCCGTAGTTGCCGGCGGCGTAGGCGGTGTTGCACAGTGTCACGCGACCGTCTCTGTCCTTCGCGACGATGGGACTCGGTATGGCCTCGAGGAGCTCCTCGACGAAGCCTGCCTGCGCCCGGAGGATATCCTCGACTCCGCGCCTGGTGGTGATATCCCGAATGGATGCGACGACTCCGACCACCTGTCCGCCGGCGTCGCGATGCGCCCGGCCCACCGCCCGTGCCCACCCCGTCCGACCGCTCGGGAAGCCATCAAGCTCGAACTCGATCCATCGAGAGTCGCCCGTCGCGATGATCCCGGCAACGATCTCCTCGAGCCTGCCGGCAATCTCCTCCCGGAAGACGTCACGCGGCTTGCGCCCGAGGATCTGGTCCGCCGTCCAGCCCGTGATTTCCTCGATGGCCGTATTCCACACGCTCATGCGCAGGTCGCGGTCGAAGACGACCAGCCCGTCTCCCGTGCTGGCGATTATCGATTCGATGAAGGCGTTTCGGTCGAGCACCGCCTCGGCGCGATGGGCATCGGTGGTGTCCTCGATCGTCGCCATGAGCGAGGCGGAACCGACGCGCGAGAGGCGGATGAGCGACGAGCGGTCGGACTTCGCGTCGCGCTGCTCGAATTCCTCGGGTTGCCCGCTGGTCGCGACCCGGCCGGCTCGATCGAGCAGATCGGGCCATAACCCCGGTCTGACCTCCGAGAGGAGTCTGCCGACCAGCTGGTCGGCTCCGCGACCGATGAGCCGCGCGAAGGCCGAGTTGGCGTCGATGATGCGGCAGTCGATCGGCTTGCCGGCGGCATCGAAGACTATCTCGCCAACTACGACAGCGCTCGACATTTGCCCGCGTCTCCAGAGAGTGACGTCCCTGCCGCCGTTCGGCGGTCTGCAACTCGAATCATCTTGCCACCCCGGGAGAATCGAGTCCACGGCGAATCCGGGGGGGGTCCGTCGGGCGATCCGGCCCTCGATCCGGCCCTCGGCGGGGTCGTCGGCGGCATCAGGGGTGGCAGTGCCGGACCGCCTCCTGCTAGCCTTGGCCGATGAACCGTCGCCACTTGGTCGGCATCGGGTTGGGGGCGCTGGCCGGCGTCGGCTACGCCACGGGACCGTTCCTCTTCAAGGCCTCCGTCCATCTTGCCGGCGTCGATTGGATCGGCATGCTGATGTGGCGTTTCGGTCTGGCCGCGCTGGTGAGTTGGGCCTGGATGCTGGTCCAGCCGTGGGCGCGAGCGGCCCTTCGGGGACTCGACCGCCGCACCGTCGCCAGGCTGTTGCTGACCGGTGCCGTATTCGTCGTCGATGCCAGCCTCTATTTCGCGGCCGTCGAGCGAATCGACATCTCGCTGGTTGCCCTCATCGCGAGCGCCTATCCGGCCCTGGTGGCCGTCGCGTCCCTGCACCTCGGCTACAAGTTCTCGGGTCCTAGGGCCTGGGGATCGCTGGCCCTGGTCATTTCCGGGACGGCCCTGACCATCGGTGCCATCAAGCCCGACACGGACCAGGTTGGGATCGTCCTCGCCGTCCTGGCACCGGTCGCCTATACCGTCTACATAATGCTGGCCGCCTGGATGGCCGGGGAGAGACCGGGCCAGACCGCGGACATGCGCTCGGGCGGCAGGGGGGCCGAGGTGCCACCGGCGGCTGCCGGGGCAATCATGGCCACCGGATCCTGGATCGGTGCCGCGGTGGTCGGGCTGGTGGCAGGCGAGCCGATGCTACCGACACAGGTCCCCGCGGCCGCATGGCCGGGCCTGATCGGCATCGGCGTCTTCTCCGCCGCAATCGCCATCCAGGCGTTCTACGCATCCGCGGCGAGGATAGGCGCCGCGCGAGCCGCGCTACTGACGACAGTCCAGCCCATCGTGGTCATAGTCCTCGGTGTCTCCTTCCTCAGCGAGGCCTTCACCCCGGTTCGCGCGGCCGGGGCGGCGATCGTGCTGGCGGGTGTTCTGCTGGCACAGTTCGCCAGGTCCCCGGAGCCACCGGCGGCCGCTCCGCAGGAGCCATAGGCACGGCGGATGCGCTCGCGGCCGGCTCGGCGAGCCGGAATGACCGGGCTGGCCTGATGGCTATTGCGGCCCGCTACCCTGTGTCGGCCCGGTCCGTCGCCCCCGCCATAGGAGGAATCCGAGGCCGCCGGCCACAGCCAAGAACCCCACGATGATGGCTGCAAGGATCGGTATGGTCATGTCGGTGGAGCCGCCCGAGCCCGGGCCCGAGCCCGAGATGGACGCCGACGCCGACGATGCGGGCGTGACGCCGGCGCTCGGTACCTCGCTTGCCTCAGGCGAATCGGTCGTGGTTGGCGTGGCCGTCGGCGTGGGACTCGCGGCTGGCGAGGGTGGCGGAGTCGCGGTCGGCGCGAGGGTCGGGGCGCGCGTTGGAGCGCGCGTCGGAGAGGGGGTCGGCGAGGGCGTCGGCGTAGGCGTCGGATCGGCCGCGGCCATCTCCGTCTTGAAGGACCAGTCGGCGGGGCCTCCGATGTCGGCCGTCGGCTCGAGGACCCATGCCAGGCTGCGCAGAGTCCACGCCTGGCCGCCGGGATAAGCGTCTGCCGTAGATCCCCACATCTGGATCCCGCCCGTTCTGATGACCACGATCGCGTAGACATGGCCCGGCGTCAGGACATAGTAGGGAGTGAGGATGAAGTAGACCCAGTCGCCGGCGGGCGCCGAAACGGCCTTGGTGTCCGACGCGAGGGTCCCATCCTTGGGCTTGGCCGGGCTACCTTCCGTGTCCTCCACCAGGACGGTCACGGTCGAGCCGCTCGAGACGAGGAACAGGTCGACGACCACCAGTGGGCCGTACCTGCCGGCCGTGAAGGTCTCGGCGTTGATGGCCGAGCCCGAGACGTATTGATCGGCCGCGGTGTTGGATTGGTCCACCGTGGTGGCGATGGCCAGGGCCCACCCCGGCATCAGACTCAGCAACAGCAGCCCCGTGAACAGCGCAACAGCGACGCGTTTCATGATCGGATCCCCTCCTGGATCGAAGCGTGAGTGCGAGGTGGGAGGCCGCGGGCTACCCCTGGGCCTGCCCTGCACGCCGCCGCATCAGCAGGAAGCCGCCAATACCCAGGACTAGCAGAACCAGGATGAGGGCTCCGATGATCGGGATCGTCATGTCGCTCGAGCCGCTGGAGCCGGATCCCGAGCCCGCGCCCGAGCCCGAGCCGGCGGGAGGCGTCGCGACCGCGGTCGCTCCCGCCACTGCCGATGTGTCGGTCGCGGTTGGGGTTGAGGTCGGCGTATCCGTCGGAGTGTCGACCGCGGTCGGCGTCGCGGTGGGCGCAGTCGTTGGGGCTGCTGTGGGCGCGGCCGGCCGGACGGTCGGTGCGCGGGTCGGTACGGGCGTCGGTGCGGGAACCGGCGTCGGCGTGGCGGCGGCCAGTCCCATGTTCGTCTTGAAGGCCCAGTCGGTCGGCCCGCCCAGCGACGCGGACGGCTCCGTGACCCACGATCCCGCGCGGAAGGTCAAAGCGCGGCCGCCGGGATAGAGATCCGCCCCGGACCCAAAGAACTGGCCGTAGTCGCCGGGGAGGACGACCAGGGCGTAGACGTGGCCGGGGATCAGCACGGCAGGTGTTGCGAAGTCGAACCTGATCCAGGCGCCGGAGGTGAAGGCGACACCGACGCCCTTCGACGCGAGGACCGTCCCGTCCGGTATCGCGGGATTCCCGGTGGTTCCCTGGACGGTGACGCTCACCGACACGCTGCTGACGTCGACACCAAGGTACAGATCTACGCTGTCGAGCGGGCCGTACATGCCGGCCGTGAAGGTCTGGGCATCGATGGCCGAGTTCTGGTCGAAATCGTCGACGACGGCTTGCGTTTGATCGACGGTGTAGGTGCTGGCCAGAGCCAGCCCCGGCGCCAGGCCGGCCAGCAACA
>PMKV01000005.1 GCA_003157875.1 Chloroflexota bacterium | reverse complement strand
CAACGCCTGACCGCCGGTGTAGTTGTCGGGTGACCCATACACTCCGCCGGGGGCAGTGAAGACGATGGCGAGCTGCTGGCCGCTCGTAACAGCGATGGGGCTCGTCAGAGTGAACTCCTGCCAGCCCGACGTGGCCACCGGGGCGGACCCGGACGCCAGGACCGTTCCGCTCGGCATGCCCGAGGTCACGCTCTCGATGTTGACCGTGGTGGTCTGACCCCCATGCGAGTCCATGTACAAGTCCACGATTGCAAGGGTGCCGGTCTTGCCGACCGTGAAGGTCTGGGCCAGATTAGCTGCCGTACCGAACGCGTTGGTCGCAGTGTCGAGCGGTTCGTTGCTCTGATCCAACACGGCTGAAGCCAGGGCAGGNNAGGCCTTCGCCGGTTGTCCGCGGCGGCTCCGATACGTCCGTCGGATGTAGTGGGGCCAACTCGGTCTGCCGTCCAGTCCCAAGTTCGCCCACATATGTGATGCCACGGAACGCAGGGCGGTTCAGTGGCAAGGATTGTCGACGGGTGGGTCTCCAACAAAACCGCTCAGCTTCCAAAGGATCGAGAACACTGGGTAGGCTCGACCTGCGACAACGCCGGGCAGATGGTCCGGGCGTCACCTAGAATTAAGACGGCGCGGCGGAAGGGGCCGCCCATCTGGAATCCACGTCAGCTATGCTGGAGGGAGGGCTATCCGTGCGTCGAGTCATCGCTCTTATAGTCGCGACCGCGGTCATCGCGGTCGCCTGTGGGTCCGGCAGCGCCACTCCAACTCCGGCTCCAACGCCGATACCGACACCGTCACCCACAGCCACACCGACGCCAACGCCCACGCCTGTTCCGACACCCACTGCCGTGGATGCAGGCTGGATCACTTTCGCGCCAGCTGGCGACGGGTTCTCCAGTGAGTTCCCCGGGACGCCGAAGGAGACCGATCAGACGACCACCACCAAGGCTGGCCCGGCCCCGACCTACGTCTGGATCTATGAGCAGAGCCTCGATCTCGCCTACGCCATGATGCTGGTCAAGTACCCCTCAGGTAGCATGACCGGCATCAACACCTCGGTGATCTACCAGGCCGGCATCCAGGGAGGGCTCTCAAACGTGGCCGGAGGCCAACTGACCGATACGGGCAGTACGACGATCAACGGCCATGCGGCCGCGACCTACACGATCACGGGAACCTCCGTGAACATGAAGGGGATCGTGGTGCTGGTTGGTGACGACCTCTACAACGCCTATGTGGGCTACGCGCCAACGACGCCCATAGCCGAGGTTGACACCTTCCTCGCGGACTTTCAGCTCAGCGCTTAGCGGGCAAAGTGTCTTCGAGCCCGAGGACACTGAGCGGTTCCCACCGTGCTCGTCCGTTGCCAGGCGAATCATCCAGGAACCAGCGCCTCGAACAGCGCCTCCAATTGGGTTAGCTCGACGGTCAGCAGTGGCGCCCGTCGTCCTGGACCGTCGGGCTTGGAGACGCCGCCGCGGGAGAGTCCGGCTGAGCCGCTGGTTCCGGGGTTGGAGAACCCGGTAGGTATCCCGGATATGCCGGTGGCTGGGGCGAATAGCCCGGGAAGGGCCTGCCCGGTGCAGCGGCCGGTCCAGCAGGCAGGCCGGGGTAATAGCCGCATCTCGGGCACGACGACGCCGACACGGGGAGGTTGAGTCCGCACCTCGGGCAGCCCTTCAGCGGCCGAGTCTGGCGCCACACGATGGCGAGGATGGCGAAACCGATGACCCAGACCCAGCTAAGCTGGCCAACGGCGTACCCGGCTCGATTCGGGTCGCTCGCGGCTCCCACAACCATCGCCGAGACTGCGACCGCTACCGCGGCCCACGCGACCAACGCCCAGGTCGGCCAACGCCACTTGTCCATGCGCCCTCCTGCCGTGGGATCTACATCTGCCATGGTAGTCGGATCGCCCGGCTCAGAGGCGCCTGCCAGTTCATGAACACGTCCACGTCCCCGCTTTGTCTGAGCGAAAGCGTGATTCCAACGGCACCTGGGACCTGTCGCACGGAGCAGTAGGCATCGTCGCCACTGTCGACTGCCGCATGTCGGCGAAGGGATCGAGGACGAGTTGCTTGGTCGAAGGCGGGGACCTGGTCTCCCCTCAGAATCTGAAGTCCTCGGCGACCTCGCGGATGTTCTCGTCAGGACTCGCTGCGGCACGATCAACCACTTGATTGAGCAAGTCAGCCAACCCCAGGCAATCCAATAGCTCGGCCAGCCGGCGGTACTGCTCATCAGTGGCTTCGGGCCCCAACTGCTGCCAGACATGGGGTTCGATGTTGGTCTCCAGCCAAGTCCGATCCAGGGATGCAATCGCCCGCCGCGCGCGGATGAACAGCGGTGCCCACGCGCTGGTCGCAGCCGCGAATAGGTCCGGAAGTAGGCGCCGTCTGTCCACTTCAGAACACCGTTCGAGCGCCCGGAGCGCATAGATGCCTTCACGACCATGCAAACGAGCGGCCAGGTAATCGATGTCGTCTGCTACTGGATGCTCAGGGCTAACGATGTGAGGTAGACCCGCCAAGAAGGGAAGCAGAGTTTCATCGGCTGCCATTTCGGCGCGAACGTAGGCCTGCCACAACTCATCGACGTTGGCTTCTTGATCGCTCACCTGATTCTCCCCGGTATTCGCTGCCATGGCATCTGGGGAGGACTCAACTGTGACTGGACATGGACAGGATTGGCCCCTGCCGGCGGCCGACAAAGGATCGCGCGTAGGATGGCGAACGGCGGCTATGGGAGCGCTAGCCGGCCTGCGCGACGATGAGTTCACGCCTCACCACGTAGACGCGGTCGGAAACGTCTGGCAGGAAGATCCTGACGCGATCCTCTCCTTCGTCCTCGAGGATGGTGCAGGCGAGGGTCACATCCATCGGAAGCAGGGGAGCGCCGGGCATGAACTCCCTCCATTCGGCAAACATGACGGCCTTGTCGACAATCTGCCACTCGAAGCCCGTCGCATCGGTTAGGTAGGCCTCGATCATGCCCGGCTGTGGGTCCCGCAAGTAGCGCACCGCCCTACACAGGACACGGGGGCTTCCGCTTGGCATTGTTGTCCGCCTCCAGACGAACCGTTTCTTGATCTCGTCTAGCTGTGCTACGAGCAGAACCTAATCTTCGCAAGAGCGCAGAGATACTCGGGCTCGGTAAGGTTTGCGCCCGAGGCTGGCACTATCTCATAGTGGCCTGTAGGACCGTGTGGAACCACTTGCAACTCCGGCGGGATCGACTGCTCGTCGACTCTGTACGGGACCCTTCCTCCGTCAACCACCGATTGTGGATTGTCCCAGACTGACGGGCCACGTGTCGGCTTTACAGTAGGAGGCGTCGTTGTTCGGTCGAGTCTGTACTCTGTGGGGCCTGGTTCGAACGAGGGCGGCTCACCAGGTTCCGCTCCTCGCCACTGGCGTTCCGCGGCAAGACAGTCGGTGGACGTCGTTGGCTGCGAGCGAACGGATGCTAAAGAAACCCTTCTGGCGGCCCAGGTCACCACTCGATCTCCAATGGGCGCGATTGCCCTCCATTGCGGGGCCATCGTAGTTGCCGGCGGCTGGCTGCGAATCCTGGGATCAGGCAACGCCAAGGTTGGGGGCGGCCTTAGGGAATGGAACAGCACCCTAGGGGGACAGGAGCTGGATCCGCCATTGGGCAATACGCTGGTGGTGGCCTACGACGCTGTCGGCGGCTTCTTCGTTCTCAATGGCGCCGCTGGGCGCAACAACTCGGGGGAGTCCACTACCTCGCGCCAGACGGGACGGGATGGCAAGCGCTGGGCTTTAGCTACTCTGGCCTCGTCGAGTGGTCGATGTCGGGGGATCTTGATCGCTTCTACGCCGGGCAGCGGTGGGCGGGCTGGCAATCGGACGTATCGGAATTAGGGCCAGATTGCGCGCTATCGATCTATCCGCCGCTTTGTTTCAACGAAGTCCCGCTTGGTGAGCGTGCTCACCGCTCGGTCCCAGCTCGCGAACTCTGGACATTCCACCACGATCTGGCAAGCCAACTCGCCAATCTCTCGGACGGTGCGCAGATCCGCATGAGAATCCAAGGGTAAACCCGCAAGAAGCGAACACGCGGGGTACCTCGCCAGTCCGACGCGAGACGACAACCACACGGCCATGGACCGCCGTCCGGGCTACTAATCGACCAAGTCCATCCCCGTTCAGGCGGCGAAGAACGGCCCAGTGGCTCAGACTTGTCTCTATCGCGGATCAAGCGACTCCAACTCCCGGATGATGACGCCGAGCATCTCCCGCCTCCCTCTCGACTGGGCGTCCGCAGTCCCACATGCGTCGCGGGCAGACCGCACGGCCGGCAGCGCCTCCAAGATGCCGAATTGGCGTATGAGAGACTCCGCTTCAAACTCCCTACCGGGAGGATCGCCTAGAACCCATCGACCGAGGAGTGCGTCAATAGCCGGCTTCCGATCGTCATCGAGTCGCGCATAGATCTTGGCGAGTTCGATAGCGGCATGGTTGGCGAACTTCCAGTCTCTCTCTTCCTCGGCGAGGCGCGTCCATTCGGCGTCCCATTCCTGCGGAGTCATGGCCGAAAGGATGTCGCGCTCCTCGCGCAGGACTCGATTCTCGCGGCGCAGGCGCGAGAGCTCCTCGCGTTCCGAGCTCGTCAGCCCTTCGCGTTCGCCGGCGTCGACCTGCGCCTGGGCAATCCAGCGGCGGACCGCTGTCTCGGAGAGATCAAGGTCACGGGCGATGGCTCCGACCGACTTATCGCCGGTGCGGCAGAGCTCGATG
>PMKV01000069.1 GCA_003157875.1 Chloroflexota bacterium | reverse complement strand
CGAGTCGGGGCTGATGGCGAAGGCTTCGACGGTGCCCGTATGGCCGGTCAGGGTGGCGCGCTCGGCTCCTGTCGCCGCGGCCCAGATCTTCGCTGTGTGGTCGAAGCTCGTGGTGACGATATAGGCCGAGTCGGGGCTGATGGCGAAGGCCTCTTTCCACCTGTGGGCCTGGACGGACAGGGTGGCGCGCCCCCTGCCCGTGGCCGCGTCCCAGATCTTCGCGGTGTGGTCACTGCTCGCGGTGACGATGAAGTCCGAGTCGGGGCTGATGGCACAGGCGTTGACTTGGTCGGTGTGGCCGGTCAGGGTCAGACGCAGCGCATCGGACTCCCTCGGACGCGTCCTGGTCCTGATCCACGGAGTGGCGCCGGGCGCCGACCTCCCGCGCAGTTGCGGCTCGAGAAGCCCTATGGTGGGATCCCCCTCCCACTGCAGCCGGTTGTACATCTGTTGCCAGACGAGACCCGGGCGCTCGCTGAGGACATGAGCCTCACGGCGCCAGGCCCTTGAGAAAGCCTCGAGTGCCTCCAGCCGCGGGTCTGTTCCCGCATCAGCGGCTTGAACTGGCGTCATCCCGGCCCGTCTCCCTTCCGAGCCAGGCAAGCTCGCCCGGCGCGTCCCTTGCCGATGCAGGGGCCTCCGCGGCAGCCCGCGCGCCCATAGCCTACCGCACGCCCGCGCTCGATTGGGGCGCGCGCGTCGGTCCCTGGCGGCTGTTCGGTGGCCGTCCCACGAGGGAGAGCACGGCGGTAAGCGCGTTGTGCAACAGCCTTTCGCCCATGGGATGCAAAGGCTTCACCGTGGGTTCGCCTTCAGAGCTCGGTCCATCGCGTCGGCGGCGTCGCGGCGCAGAGTCGGCACGGTCGCAGCGTAGCGCCGCTCGATCGGCGGCGTTCCTTCCGGGCGGTACGCGGACCAAGCCGTCGATGATAGGTGCGGCCGTTCGCGTCTGTGACACGATCCAGACCATACGGAACACCGGCCAGGAGAGTCAACGCTTTGTGCGTACCAACTTGCGTACGCAATTCCTGGCTCTTACGCGGGCGTCAGGTCGAGGCGCTTCTTGTGCTTCGTGACCGCCTCGGCATAGCGGTCGAGCGTGGAATAGCGACGTCGGCCTTGGACGACTCGATCTCGGCTACGACCGACTGGCTCAGGTTCATCTCCGCGGCCACTTGGGCCTGGGTCAGGTGATTTGCCTTCCGCTCGGCGATGAGGGCCGCGATGAGGCGCTGGCGGCGAATCTCCGCCTGGAGCATCTCGGGGTATCTGGAGTTCTTGGCAGTACGTCGGGCGATCGAGCCATCGAGGTCGTCCATAAGGGTGTCCCTCCTGGCGGAGGTATCGGGCATTACCGATATTCTGTCAAGGGTCCGTTCACTCCACGGTGTTCACCGGGCGCCGAGGGTAGCTCCGAATGTCCGGCGCACGACAGGCATCCGGTGCTTGGCCGACTACAGTTCAGAACGGACGCAGGGACATGCCCGGCAGGCGATAGCGCCAGAGGCGATCGGCCAGATAGTGGACAGGCTCATTGTGAAAGCGCGGGCAGAGGCAGGGGCGGGACCCGGCCGTCTGCGGTTCTTGATCGTCGCCGCGGTGTTGCTCGCAGTCGTGGGTTCGGCGATCACCGCCGACCACGTAGTGGCCGACGCACCGACCGGTGACGGCGGCAGTGTTGTCGCCTGGGGCGCCAACGACGACGGCCAGCTCAACGTGCCGGATGGCCTTGACCACGTCGTGGCCGTAGCGGCAGGCGACTGGGGAACAGCCCTGGCGCTCCGGAGCGACGGCACCGTCGTTTCGTGGGGGCACGGCGCGAGCGGTACGGCGAGCGTCCCGACAGGTCTGTCGGACGTGACGGCCATATCCGCAGGCGAGGACTTCTTTCTGGCCCTCAAGAAGAATGGAGAAGTAGTGGCCTGGGGAGGCGGCAGCAGCGAAACGGTGGCCACCCAGGCTGTCGCGATCGCCGCCGCGAACGCGTGGGGTATTGCGCTTGAGCGCGACGGTTCGATCGTTCCGGTCGGGCGGATCAACCAAATCAGCTACCAGGCCCAGGACGCCGTAGCTCTCTCCACCGGTGTGGGGTACGCAATCGGGCGGAACGGAGACCCCCTCGTCCTCGATGGCGGCCCTGCGCCCTGGCCTGCCGGCCTTCATGGCGTCACCGCGATCAGTGGGGCCATGGCCCTGAAGACCGACGGATCCATTGTGTCCTGGGGGGCCGACGGCCTGGGGCAGCAGAACGTGCCCCGGTCATTCGACATCAAGGCGATCGCGGCAGGCTATGGTTTCGGCTTGGCCCTGCGAGCCGATGGCACAGTCGTCGGCTGGGGCGACAACAGGTACGGCCAGCTCAATATCCCCGAAGGACTTTCTGGGGTAACGGCGATTGCGGCCGGCCAGACTTTCGCAATGGCGGTAACAAACGCGCCGCCGCATGGGCTGCCCCGTTCTAGGTTGCTTCTCGTCGGCTTCGAGGCCGTCGGAACGCTCCTATTCCTCGGCGGTCTCGCGTGGCTCCTGGCGGCGACGAGGCGTGGCTGGCTGGCTGGCACTTTCCTTGAACGGCTGACTGGCCCTTGGATGCCTACCGCGATCGCGGTTGCCCTGGCAATTCTTTCCATGCCCCTTGTGGCCGCTACGTTCGATCCCTCCGACGGTACCGACGCGCTGGCGCCGGCGACGCCCCTGGCGATCTGGTCGGCAGCCGCCGGCGCAGTCCTCGTCTCGGCATTGGTGGCAAGCAGATACGGCGCACGCAGAGTACGGGCGCGTCCGGTCTTCGGTACCGTCCAGACCTTCGTTGTCGCCCTGCTGGTCGCCATCCCCATGGCCCCGCTCCTGCCCTTCCTTCTTGGGCAGCAAATCGCGTTCGGCCAGTACTGTTTCTTCACATGCGGGCATACCTACTACGGCACCCAATTCCTGCCAGGCGCGCTGGCCACCGATTTGCTGCTTCCTTTCGCGCCGTTCGCCGAACCCGGACCCGTGGCTCTGCTTGCGATCGGTGTAGTCATTTGGGCCGTGATCGTGAGGCATTGGCCGGACAGCCTCGGTGCTCAGCAGGACACGCCTTCGCATGCCCAGTCGGGCCAGGACATGGGGACGGGCAAGGTGACTGTCGGCTCGTAGAGAAGCGCTGCCGGCATCGACCGTTCGGAAGGCGGCGCACGTATTGGATCTTCCGCTTGGCGGAGTGCCCGATTCGTGCTCAAATCCGGCCATCTCGCCACGTAATTAACGCATAGCCCAGCGCATAGCCCAGCGTGGCCCGGCGCGGATGTGGCCTCCCTCGACAGCCTGCGCGGTCTTCGAGCGCAAGGCCGAGCGGCAGTTACCTGGCGCAGCGGAGCTTGGCGCAGCCAAGCGGTCCGGGGTCGCTCCAGCAGGCGAGGAGGGCGTTGAGTCCCTCGTATCCGCTATAGACCGGCAGACCGAGGTAGTGGTCGCAGGTCGGCTTGCCGAGCACCTCTTCGCAGTGCTCGTGGGCGGTCACTCCCAGGCGGCTCAGGTATTCGGAAACGTCGTGCATGTGGAACGCACGTCGCCTGTTCGCCGGGTAGTCGATGAGGTCGTACCCGTACTCGGAGCGCTCGAAACGGCCCGATCCGGCAGGTTGCCAGATCTCCTGTGCGGTTATCAGCGCGGGTTTGGGATCGTTGGAGCCCGGCAGCTGGGCCGTGATCGCGAACCCGATCTCGCCGGAGTCGTAGCGATCAAGGACGGGTTCGAGTACCTCGGCACCCAGGTTGCGCAGATAGACGGCCAGCCCTCCGAGGTAGGAGGCGATCTGAGCCAGAGACTGACTCACGCGCTGCGAACGCGCGCAATGGGCTCGGCAGCTTCGGGCAGCCGCTCGCCCGCTCCTATCCGGGGCCGCTTCTTGACCTCGGCAGAGACGCGCGCGGGCGATGGCGACTCCAGCGCTCCGGCCTTGTACTTCTCGAACGCAGCGACCGGAATTCTGTAGATGCGCTCGGACACGCGAATGGCCGGCAACCGCTGCTCGTGGATAAGCCGAAGTACGGTCGATGTGCTGACCGCCAACTCCGAGGCTATGTCGTTGGGCGAGAGGAATGGCTTGTCCTGCATGTTGTGCTCCCTGTGGGCTATCGGCAGGATAACCCACGGCGCTCAGGAATCAAGGCTTCTGTGGATCAGCCGGGGGGCGCCCGTTGACCCTAGCTCGCCGAGATCCCCGCTAGCCGAAGAGCCAAGGATCTGGCTGGGCGAATCCATCTCGAAACGGTCGAGGTATGCGTGGATTCCACGCGGGGATCACAGCTGTGACGCATACTCATCAACAGAATCGTGTTCAAGCGAACTGGCTGGAGGGTGGCGATGCAGGGGATCGTCGGTGGCTTGTTGCGCGACCCAAAGGAGCGTCAGGCTGCGGCCTTGGCCCTGCTCTTCGGGGTTGTGGGAGCGCTCGCCGGATCAATTGTGTTCGTTTGGGGCGCCGGCGACATCGGTCTCGTGCTGACGGACTCTGTCTGGGGTCACGCGATCGCACTCCTGGCGCCTTTGGTCCTCGTCGTAATCCTCATGGCCGCTCGACGAATCGAGAGGCTGACCGCGGGCGGCATCCTGCTGGGCAGCGGGCTCGTCTGGGTCCTCGGCGTGTCGTACCCCTTCGAGCTCTCGAAGACGATCGTCGATTGGTCTTACTTCGGCTGGCTCGATCCAATAGCCGGAGGCGCCGTATTCCTGACCGGACTCGTCCTTGCCACGTCCGCCATTCGCGCCAAAGAGTCGCCGGAGTCCATCGGACTCGAGCAGCCTCTCAACACCACAGCGATCGCGATTGCCATCGCCGCCGGCTTACTCGGAACCTTGTGCTACGTGTGGTCGACGGGGCGGGACGCGGTCATGGCTAGCAGCGAGTTCCAGTTCCCGATCGGCTGGGGACTGGTCGCAGGGTCGGCGATTGTTCTGCTAATGCTGCGCGAGGTCCCACGTCTCGCCCGAGGGCTGCTGTTCGGGGCCGGGCTGGTCTCCGTCATGGGCTTCTACACGTGGTTCCTGCCCTCCGACATGAGCCAGAGTTCGCTCGTCCGATTCGAGTGGTTCGGCCTCTTCGCGGGCGCCAGTGCTATGGTCTCCAGCCTCGCGATCGAGACCCCAGTGCCGCAACCCGTCGAGGGCGAGGTACAGCTCGGCGACTCCCTCAAACGTCGGCGGATCCTAGTGCGATTGTTGGTCGCGGCGTTGATCCTGGCCGGAGGAGCGCTGATCTTTCTATTCCGGCTCGGCGAGTCCATGGCTCGGTACTAGCCACCCGCCCACGACCTGACGGCTGAGGTTTGAACAGCTCGGCGGAACGAGGGACGCTGCGGGCGTCAGGTGCCCAGTTCGCCCGCGATCAGCCTGGAGTTGGTCGAGCGGCTTCTCGAGCGTCCTGGAAGCCGCCTTCCGGGGCCGTCGCCTACCT
The DNA here is from genome assembly GCA_003157875.1 of Chloroflexota bacterium. Taxonomy (GTDB): domain Bacteria; phylum Chloroflexota; class Limnocylindria; order Limnocylindrales; family CSP1-4; genus Fen-1039. Next base: position 11,281 of record PMKV01000069.1, on the reverse strand, counting down.
GCTCGGGATCATCTTCTGTTGCTACCGGTGCCGGACAGAGTCCCACGCCGTGGGGCTCAAAATGGGGATTTCACTAGGGAAATCTTGGCGGNNGACCGCTCTGCCACCTCTCCGCGTCGGGCCGAGCGTAGTTTACGCGCAGTCGGTGATCGTCAGAACGACGGGCCAACCGACACCGGGATTCGTGGGCAAGCGGACCTGCTCGTATGAGGCTCCGGAGGGGCGGCCGCGCCGCCCCTCGCCATATCAATCGGATCCCTAGTTGTTGAAGACCCGGAACTCGAAGAAGCTCGCCCACGTTGTGGGGCTCGTGGGGAGCCCGGTCGCCGTGATACGAACGTACCGTGCGGTGGCAGTGAAGTTGTCGGTCTGCGTCTGAGCCGTGCTCGTGTTGGCGGTCTTGTCGACCACCGTCGTCCAGGTAGCGTTGTCGGTAGAGACGTCAACGCGGTACTTGTAGACGCGGCCGCTGAACTCCCACATGACTTCGGAGCCCGTCAGGGTCTGCGCAGAACCCAGATCGACCTCCCACCAGTGGTTGAGGTTGCCGTCGGCCGCACACCAGCGCGTCGTCGTGCTGCCGTCGTTGCCGGCCGATGGCGCGTGACCGGACTGGGAGCTATCGGCGCTGGCCGTCTTGTTCAGGGCGATGTTGGTCCTGGTGATCGGCGTTGAGCTCGGCGTGGGCGTGGGACCGGGTCCGCCGCCGGTGGTGATGCTGAAGTTGTCGAACTGGGACTTGTACCAGCCTTGGGTTTGGACGGCGACCTGGCCGTTGCCGGAGCTGGTGTTGGTCACATTGGCAACCACGGTGCTGCCGATCGTGGCCTGGATGTTCGACCCGTTGAAGGTGAGCTTCAGGGTCGTCCAGATGTTGGTTCCGTAAGAGACAGTGCCTGAAGCCAGGGTGGTGCTGTTTGGCGTGGCCCAGGTGCCACCGCCCAGGTAGTACAGCTTCCAGGCTCCGGTGTTGCTCAGCTGGAGGTGGTAGCCGATCAGGGAACCCGTGTTGTTCTCGTATTGCGCCGTCATGCGGCCGACGATCTCGACCGCGCCGGCTTGCGGTAGCAGAACGTCCGACGAGACCGTGTAGTTGGTCCAGGACGGATCGCCCATCGCGCTTTGAGGCAAGGCGCTCGAACAGCACCAGGTGATCGGCTCGGCGGTGATCTCCTGCTGCATGCACTTGCCGGACCGCCCGCCCAGGCAGTTCTCGGCCTCATAGGCGCCCATGGTCGTGGCGAAGTACCTGGGAATGTTCGGCATCGCGCCGACGGTGTAGCTCTCGAAGTTGTCGGTGTATGGCAGAGACATGGCGGCCGAGGCAGGAGACGTCGCCGTTCCCTTGGTCTGGCCCGTGGTCGTGGTGATCGAGTATATGTAGCCGGGCTGCACCATCAGCGAGTAGGCACCGCCCGAGGGCGTGATGTCACTCGAGTGGACGAAGTAGTCGGCCGAGTTCGACGAGTTCAGGTTGGTCGACCAGACATGGACGGTGCCCGTCGAGAGCCCGCCGCCCACCGTGAAGTTGACCGTGTTAGCCGTCGTCGCGTCCATTGTCTCGATGATGGTGCTGTAGTCGGTGTTGTTGGTCGCCTTCAGCGTCACGTAGCTGCCGTTGGCGCGGTTGCCGCCCAGGTAGCCACTCGACGTATCCAGGTAGTGCCAGCCGGGCTGGGCGAACTGGGCGGTGTGTGCCATGGCCCACACGCTCTTGCCGATGCCGTAGTTACCGGACCAGGGCTGCTGTGCCGAGATCAGGCCGTCGTTGGCGAAGGGGTAAGTGGAGTAGTAGGCCGCGACCAGGTTCCAGTTGATGAAGGCCGTCATCTGGCCGTCGATGTAGTCGCGGTTGACCGCTCGTGCGATCGCCGCGGCGCCGGCGTTGTAGTCCTCCGAGCCGTTCTCACTGGACCAGAGCTGCTTGCCGAGGTTCTTCGCGTTGGCGGTGTCGGTGCAGCTCGACCCGTTCGAAAGGTAGCCGCAGGTGTAGTGCACGCCGACGATGCCGACCGCGGCCTTGAACGTCGCGTCGGACGTCATGTCGTCGGCGACGGCCCAACCGCTGGCGGCGTCGTCGGCGACGATCTGGACTGCGCTCAGGCCGGCGTTGTTCAGCGCGGTGCGCAGGTTCTCGTACCAGGTCTTGTTGTAGCCGCGCTCGTTCCAGCCGCCGATGTAGTTGATCGTCAGCCCGTAGTCGGTCCTGGCGTGGTTGATCCAATTGATGATGTAGTTGATGTTGTCGGTGGACCAGAAACCGCCGCTGAACCAGCTCGGCGCGCCCCATTCCAACGCGTAGAGCTTGATGTTTGGGTTGCGGGCCTTGGCCTGCTGCATCAGCCACCATTCATAGCCGCGCTGGAAGTTCTGGTCCGTCGAGGTGCGCTGGCTGCTGGCTTCGGCGCCCTCGGTCGTATCGGTGTCGCCAGCGATCTCGACCTTGAGAATCTGGAGTGAGGCGCCGTAGTTGGGCTTGAACAGGTAGTCCAGGATGGCGCTCTGCTGGGCGGCCGGGTAGTCGTATAGAAGCCGCGAAGTGCCGCCGCCGCCGCTGAGGCCGCCCAGGCCGTCATATTGCCTGCCGGCGCTGGTGCCGTTGAGCGCGACCGCGAAGCTGGCGGCCTGAGTCCCTTGGGCCGGCACGATCACGAAGCCGAGCAGGAGCAGGATGGATGCGAGCCGGAGTTTGCGGCTCAACGCACGGGCCAAGTCAGTCTTCACGGTCGTTCTCCTCCAGAGAGATGAGAAGCCATTACACGCCGGCTTGGGCCCGCCCGCCACTGGACAGCCTGGGTAGGCGGACCGCCATGATCGGGGCCCTTGCCGCCGGACGGCGAGGCCGCCGGACGGCCGCCGGACGGCCGCCGGACGGCCGCCGGACGGCCGCCTGCGATCGTGCGCGGCGGTGAGCCAGCCGACAACTACCCATAGGGCGCCTGGGCACCGGTCTGTCCGCATGGGCCGGCCAATGCCGGGCGCAAGCTGGAGAAGCCCGGATGAACGACCGGTCCGCCGGCGGAGCAGAGGAATCGGCGCAGGAGCATCCGAACACGCCTCGTGTCGCCGGCGCGGCGGTCGCGCGCTCCCGCCTCTGGCTCGGCATCGTCCTGGCCGGCGCGGCGGCGGTCGGCTTCTACTACACGCCTTTCCTCGACTCCGATAGCCGGGCGATTGCCTACATCGCGATCGAGGCGGTTGCCGTGCTGCTCGTCTTCGCCGGCATCCGCTTCAGGCGGCCGGCGCGGTCCCTCGCTTGGGCGCTGTTCGGCACAGGCATGTTGGCCGTGCTGCTGGGCGACGTGGTCTGGCTGTGGATGGTCAACGTCGATAATGTCGAGCCCACCACCTCCCTTGCCGACGTCTTCTACCTGGCCGAGTACCCACTGCTGATCGCCGGCGTGTTGTTGCTGGTTCGCGCCCGTATCGACCGGGCGACGCTACTCGACACTCTGGTCGTTACGACCGCCGCCTTCATGGTCGTCATCGAGTTCGTGGTTCAGCCCTCCCTCGCCGGCTACACCGGTTCAACGCTGGACCTGGCCGTGATGCTCACCTATCCGATCGCGGACGTCGTGCTCCTGGCAGTGGCGCTGCGATCGCTGCTCGTCGGCGACCTCCATTCTCCGGTGCTGCGACTGCTCCTCGCGGGAGTCACGGCCGTGGCCATCGCCGACGTTCTCAACCTGCGGCTCAGCCTTCTGGAAGTCACGCTCGATCCGTCGCCGCTCGATGCTCCCTGGCTCGTTTCGATGGTCATGTGGGCGGCGGCCGTGACGCATCCCGCGGCTGCGGTGGAACTGGCTGCCGCCGGGGCGGACTGGATGCGCAAGCGTACGGGGCGCCGCCTGATGCTGATCGGGGCGTTGCTGCTTCCGCCGGCGACCATCGCCATCGAAGCCGTGTATGGGGAGACGACCTACACGCCCGTGTCGTTGACCGCGTGGGGGGTCATTGCCGTGCTGGTGATGATGCGCACGGACCTGGCCATGGCCCTGACCGGGGAGAGCGAGGCGCGCATGCGGGCCATCACCGACTCGGCCCAGGACGCCATCGTGATGATGGATGCCGAGGGTCGCGTCTCCTACTGGAACCCGGCCGCCGAGCACATGTTCGGTCGGACGAGCGCGACGGCGATGGGCGCATACCTGCACGACTTCCTCGCGCCCTCGCGCTACCTCGAGGCGTTCCATGCCGCCTTCCCCGCCTTCCTGCAGACGGGTACCGGAGCCGCAGTGGGCAAACCCATCAACCTGGACGGCCGTCGCGCGAACGGACAGGAGTTCCCGGTTCAGCTATCGCTGTCCGCGGTCCGCCTGGGAGGAGCCTGGCATGCCGTGGGTGTCATGCGCGACGTCACGGCCCAGAAAGGGGCGGAGCAGGCCTTGCGCGAAAGCGAGGCCAAGCACCGGCTCCTGATCGAGAACAGCCACGACATCATCTACACGCTCACGGCCGACGGCATCTTCACCTTCGTCTCGCCGGCCTGGACGGCGCTCCTCGGCCATGTGGAAGCGCAGGTCGTCGGCCAGCCGCTGGGCCGCTTCATCCATCCCGACGATCTCCCCGCCTGCCTGGACTTCCTGAAGTCGTTGGCCGAGAACGGGACGCAGGAAGAGGACGTCGAATACCGCGTGCAGGACCTCTACGGATCGTGGTTCTGGCACACCTCGAGTGCTGTTCCGCTAAGCGACGAGACCGGCACCGTCGTTGGTTTCGAAGGGATCGCCAGGGATATCACGGCCCAGAAGAAGGCGGAGGAGGCGATCGAGCGGTTCAGGATCGGCTTCGAACAGGGGGCGGTGGGCCAGGCAATGACGTCGCTCGACGGCCGCTTCATCCAGGTCAACGATGCGCTGGCCGAGATGTTCGGATATTCGGGCGCCGAACTCGCGGGCAAGGAGCTCGATGACCTGACTCACCTCGACGACCGACCCTCCGGCCCGACGACCCGGCAGGCATTGATCTCGACTAAGCAGGCGCGCAGGTTCGAGCGCCGCTACCTGAGGCGCGACGGCACCCTCGTCTGGGCGGACGTCAACGTAGCCCTGGTCTGCAACGGCCGGGGCGAGCCCGACTACTTCGTCGAAACGTTCGTCGCCATAACCGCCCAGAAGGAGGCGCAGGCCGAGCTGAGTGAGACCAACATCCAGCTCGGAAAAGCCATGACCCGGGCGATCGAGCTGGCGGCAGAGGCGGAAGCCGCCACACTCGCCAAAAGCGAGTTCCTGGCCAACATGAGCCACGAGATCCGCACTCCGATGAACGGCGTGATCGGGATGGCCGGCCTGCTGCTCGACACGCCTCTCGACGCCGAACAACGCCGCTACGCCCAAACCGTGCGCACGAGCGGCGAGTCACTGCTGGCCCTCCTCAACGACATCCTCGACTTNNAAGATCGAGGCCGGCAAGATGGACCTGGAGACGCTCGACTTCGACCTGCGGGCTTTGCTCAACGACTTCGCCTCTCTGCTGGCCTTGCGGGCCCATGAGGCGGGGCTGGAGTTCATCTGTGCCGCGGCGCCCGACGTGCCGGGCCACCTCAGCGGCGATCCGGGGCGGCTCCGCCAGGTGCTCCTCAACCTGGCCGGTAACGCCGTGAAGTTCACCCACCACGGCGAGGTCTCCGTGCGGGTGAGTCTCGAGTCGGAGACCGACGACGCGGTCGTGCTGCGCTTCTCGATCAAGGACACCGGCATCGGCATCGCGAAGAACAAGCAGAAGCTGCTCTTCCAGAAGTTCAGCCAGGCCGACGCCTCGACGACGCGCAAGTACGGCGGCACCGGTCTGGGGTTGGCCATCTCCAAGCAGCTGGCCGAGATGATGGGCGGCCAGATCGGTCTGGTGAGTGCCGAGGGGCTGGGCTCGGAGTTCTGGTTCACCGCCCGGTTCGGCAAACAGGCCGATCGAGACCGGAGCGCCAAGCCGCCCGCCGCCATCAGCGACGCCCGCATCCTGATCGTCGATGACAACGCCACCAACCGCGAAGTCCTGACCGCCCAGCTCGCGGCCTGGGGCGCCCGGTCGGACGAGGCGTTCGATGGCCCGACGGCGCTGACAGCGCTCCGCCGGGCCGGCGGGGCAGGCGACCCATATGCCGCGGCCATCGTCGACATGCAGATGCCGGGCATGGACGGCTCGGACCTGGCCCGGTCGATCAAGGCCGACGGGACCCTGGCCGGCACATTGATCGTGCTGATGACCTCGCTCGGCGCCCGTGGCGACGCGAGAGAGATGGAAGAGCTCGGCATCGTGGCCCATCTCGTCAAGCCGGTGCGGCAATCGGACCTGTTCGACTGCCTCGCCACCGTCCTCGCCGGCTCGGCCGGGGCGGGGGTCACCGGGAAAGTCGACGGCGCGAGTCGCAATGCCATCGACGCGGCTCACTGGGGTACGGTCCGCATCCTGCTGGCGGAGGACAACATCACCAACCAGCAGGTGGCACTCGGCATCCTGACGAAACTGGGCCTGCGAGCCGACGCAGTGGCCAACGGCGCCGAAGCCATCCGTTCGCTCGAAACGATCCCGTACGACCTGGTGCTGATGGACGTGCAGATGCCCGAGCTGGACGGGCTGGAGGCCACGCGCCGTATCCGCGATCCGCGGTCGGCCGTGCGTCGGCACGACATTCCCGTCATCGCCATGACCGCCCACGCTCTCCAAGGCGACCGCGAGCGGTGCCTCGAGGCGGGCATGGACGATCACGTCACCAAGCCGGTATCCCAACGTGCCCTCGCGGAAGCGATCGACAAGTGGCTGCCCCGGGACCGCGCCGCGGCACCGGAGCACCCGGCCGGCAAGCCGGCCGGACCCGAGCTCGCGGCCCCTTCCGGGCCCCAGCCGCCGATCTTCGATAGGGCCGGCATGGAGGATCGATTGGTCGGCGACGAGGAACTCGAGCGGCTCGTCATCGGCGGCTTCCTCGACGACATCCCCAAACAGCTCGAGACGCTCAAGGGTTGCCTGACCTCCGGCGACGCAGTCGGCGCGCTGCGCCAGGTCCACTCGATCAAGGGCGCTTCGGCCAACGTCGGCGGCGAGGCCTTACGGGCTGCGGCCCTCGAGACGGAGAATGCTGGACAGGGCGGTAATCTGGACGCCATCATGGCCCGGATGCCCGACCTCGAATTCCAGTTCGCCCGGCTGAAGGAAGCGATGAGCGACTTCGCAGGCCCGGGGGGAGCCGCACCAGGAGATCTGTCGTGAAGACGCTCATCGTCGAGGACGAGATCACCAGCCGCGTCCTGCTGCGGGAGCTCTTGAAGCGCTTCGGCCCCCCGCACATGGCCATGAACGGCAAGGAGGCCGTAGACGCCGTGAGCGCAGCGCTGCAGGCCAAAGAACCGTACGACCTCATCTGCCTCGACATCATGATGCCCGAGATGGACGGACAGGCGGCCCTGAAGCGCATCCGGCAACTGGAGGACGAGGCCGGGATGGAGGCGCACAAGCGGGCCAAGGTCATCATGACCAGCGCCCTTTCGGACAAGGGCAACGTCCTCGAGGCCATCCGGAGCCAGTGCGACTACTTCCTGGTCAAACCCATAGACGGCCGGGCGCTTCTCGAGGAACTGCGGCGACTTGGCTTGATCTGACCGGCGAGCGGCTCGCCGGCCGCCTAGGGCAGCAACTGCGCCGCCGGGCCGGACGGACTGACGACACCCGCGAGAGCCGACCAGGGGATCGTAATCGTCACGGGACCCGCCGCCTCATCGGCCACGGTGCCCTGGTTCCAGGAGAGCTCCAAGCCGACCGTCGTCATTGTCCAGGCAGTCGATACCTTGGTCAGGCTCGTGGCCGGGCTCCAGGAGGGGGCGCCGCCGACCAGAGCGGTGAGTAGCGTCAGGGTCTGCGGGTTGAGGACAGCCAGGGCCGATGTCGCGTTGCCGAACAACGCCGAGAACTGGATCGTGGCGCCGCTCGAGACCGTGAACGAGATCCCGTCGACGTAGTTGATCGGATGCGCCCCGCCCGCGTCCTCCGAGACGGCGAAGCGGATGCTGATGAGCGTCTTCGATAGCAGCGCGACCGAGTACTTGCCCGTCAGGATGGACGGGTTATAGCCGGCCTTTCCGATATCGGTTATCCACCCCTGGACCTTGGCGTCAATTGCCGTGTTCATGGTCCCCGCCGCAGAGACGCCGCCCACCACCGGCTCGTCGAACTCGGCCTTCCAGGAATTGTTGGCCGCATGAGTCGAGATGTGGTGGGTCGTGATCGTCGGCACGGCGGCCGGGGGCGCCAGAGTCGCGGCCTGGGCAGTCGGGGCGGGAGTAGCCGTTGGCGCAGCCGTCGGCGTGGCGCTCACCGTCGCCGCGGGCGTGGCCGAAGGGGACGGAGTGGCCGTTGCCGGTGCCGCGGTCGCGCTCGTGGCCGAGGGCGTCGCGCCGCCGGGGCTACAGGCGGCTACGAGCGAAAAGGCTCCCAGCACGGCGGCGACGATCAGGCCCGATCGCAGGCTTCGGTACGTTCCCATCAGTGCTACTTCTCCCTTGCAGTGCCAGGGCGCCTTCTGATACAACTCTGGGCCCATCGCCAATCCGAGGATATCTGCTAGCGGACAAACTCCCCTGCGGGCCCGCTCGGATTGATGATCGACTTGAGGCTGGACCACGGCAGCACCGCGCTCGGCTTGCCGGCGGCCGAACTGGCGATATCGCCCTGAGCCCAGGTGAACTCCAATCCGGTCGTGGTCATTGCCCAGGCCGTCTCGAAGAAGCTCATGGACGTCGCCGCGCCGGACCACTTCAGCTCCGAACCGAGTTGGGCGGCCAGCGCGGTGTGGGCCTGGCCGGCGAGGGTCGGCAGGGCCGCCGTCGCGTCGGTGAAGATGTCCTTCAGACTGACCTTCGTTCCATCCGCCACCACGAAGTTGATGCTCCCCGCCTTGCCGACGGCGGACGCGGCGCCGGCCACGTCCGTGAGCAGGCTGAAGCGGAGGCTCAACAAAGTCGGCGAGTCCAGGGCAATCGTGAAGTCACCCGAGAGCGTGCTTGGGCTGCCCCCGCTCGGAACCGCCGGGAGGCTGCCACCGGTGAATGCGTCGATGTAAGAGTTCACCTGGGCCGCGATGGAATCGTTCAATTTGGCCGCCGTGGCTTCCGGAATTCCGGAGACGAGGGGCTTCTTGAAGGTCACCGTCCAGCGACCGTCGGGCGCGTTGGTCGAGATCACGACGCTGCCGATCTCCGGGGTCGGTCCCGGCGTACCCGGGGCGGGCGAGTCTGTGACGTAGACGGTCGGCGGCGTTTCCACGGCGCCCGCGCAACCGGCTGCTGTCATGGCCGCCGCTACGGTGATGCCCGCCAGCGCACCCCACAGGGCGCATCGGCCACCAGCCAACTTCATTCCATCCTCCCATCCCCTGCCGCTATCGCTGCGCCACCATACGAAACAAATGCTCAGCAGGGCAAGTCCTCATCGACGCCGACTCAGTGCGCGAACTGCCCGGCCGGGCCTCCGGCCTTGATCACGCCCTTGATTGAGGCCCAGGGAACGGTGATTGTTGGCGTTCCGTCGGCCGCGGAGGAAACCTGGAGTGCCGGGAAGGTTATCCGCAGGCCGCCCGCTGTGAGTACCCAGGCCGCGGCGAAGTTCGACATCGCGGCCGTGGTACCGGTCTCGATCCAGCCGACGTCGGCGGACGATCCGAGTAGAGCCTCGAGCCCGGTCCGCGACGCGGTGGAGAGCGCCGCAGCGCCCCCCGATTCGCTCGTGAACAGATCGGTCAGCGCGATCACAGCCCCGTCGGCGGCTCCGAAGTCCAGGCTCCCGGCCAGGGCCTCATTGCTCGCCCCGCCGAGGTACTCGTCCATCGTGATGCCAAAGCTCAGCAGCGTCGTCGAGTTCAGGCCCACAGAGAAATCGCCCGTGAGGAAGCAGGACCCGGCGCCACCGCCTTCGGAAAGCTGAGCCTTGAAGTCACTGATGTAGCCCGCGATCTTGCTGCCGATCGCGACATTGATGGCCTGCGCCTTTGGCACGTCCGCGACGACCGGCTGCTTGAAAGTCACGCGCCAGACGCCGCACTGAGGCGAGGAGCCGCTCTGGCTGACGGTGGTGCTGGTGATCGTTGCCGCATGCGGTAGTGCGGTCGGAGACGCAGTCGGGCCGGACGGGGTGGCCGTCGGGAGGTAGGTGGCCGTGGGTGCGTCCGTAGGAGTGGGGCCCTGGGTCGCGAGCGAAGTTTCGGCAGGCGAGGTATCGGCCGGCGACGTATCGGCCGGCGTTGCCCCCGGGCCGGGCGAGTCTGTCACGTAGATGGTCGGGGGCGTGGCCAAGGAGGGGCCGCATCCGGCGGCCGTCACGACGGTGGCGATTGCCATGAACACCACCGCCCCCAACCGAGCCGGCCGAGTCGCCATCGCCACCCTCCTGCTGCTACTGCGCCGGTCGTCCGACGCGATCGGTGCGCATGTACTGCTGCAATGCCTCGGGCACCCGCAGACTGCCGTCGGGCTGCTGGTATGTCTCCAGGATCGCGGCGACCGTGCGGGCGAGAGCCAACCCCGAGCCGTTGAGGGTATGGACCAGCTCGGGCTTGGCGCCCGGTTCGGGGCGGTAACGGATCGCCATTCGGCGGGCCTGGTAGTCGCGGAAGTTGGAGCAGGAGCTGACTTCGAGCCAGCGCTCGACGCCGGGCGCCCAGACCTCGATATCGTATTTCTTGGCCTGGACGAAGCCCATGTCCCTCGTCGCCATGAGCAGGACGCGATAGGCCAGACCAAGTCGCTGCAGGATGACTTCGGCCCGAGCGGTGAGCCATTCGAGCGCCTCGGCCGACGCCTCCGGCTTCTCGAAGAAGACCATCTCGACCTTGTCGAACTGATGGACGCGCAGGATGCCGCGGGTGTCCTTGCCGGCCGCTCCGGCCTCGCGACGGAAGCACGGCGAGTAAGCCGCATAGCGGATCGGGAGCTGATCGGCCTCGAAGATCTCGTCGCGGTGGAGATTCGTCACCGGAACCTCGGCCGTCGGTACGAGATACAGCTCATCGCGAGTGACGATGTACATGAGGTCTTCTTTGTCCGGTATCTGGCCGGTGCCGCGCGCCGACGCGGCGTTGACCATGGCCGGCGGCCAGATCTCGGTCATNNTCTTGGCGCCGCGCTCGAGGTCGATCATCTTCAGGTCGGCGGCGACTTCCCAGTGCGGGCGGCGGGTCCATGCCCGGCCGTCTGTCATGGCCGCGGCCGGCAGCTGCTCGCCCCAGCTCCGAACCGTCTGGTTGGCCGAGGCGTCGCCCACGGGGACGTCTGGGTCGGCCGGGTTGGGGATGCGC
>PMKV01000084.1 GCA_003157875.1 Chloroflexota bacterium | reverse complement strand
CGAGACCGGTGGCACCCGCGCCGCGGAGATGCCACTCGCCGGGGAGGCCCCCCGCGCTCTCGAAGAACTCCCCCAAGGTGGCAGCGCCGCCTCCGACATCATCGACTCGGCCAAGGCCCACACCGACGAATGGACCGGCGGGGGCGGGGCGGCGGCACGGGAGGTTGGCGACTTGGGCTCGGAGGCGGGAGCGGGAGTCATGCAGGCGCGAGCTGCGGAGTTGCAGGGTGCGCGCGGGTGGGAGGGCGGCACAACGGCAGCGATCCGAGTCCGTAGTGCAGCCGGCGAGGAGCGGGTCCTTGTAGCGATGGAGGGTGACGCTCGCGCCATGCCAACGGAGTGGCGAGGGATGTTGCGCGACAACGAATCCTTTGTCAGAGGCTCAGGCCACGCGGAGACGACGATCCTGGATTCACTCGGGAAAGGAGGCAAGTGGGAGGGTTGGAGGCCGATCGAGGGAGGTACCTCGAGAGGGATCTGTGAGGGCCTATGCACACCTACACTAACCAAGGATTGGGGTGCGAGCATCGGAGGACCGAAGTTCCCACACATGAAGAAGAACACCCCATACAGGATGTTCTGGTGGCAGAGGTAGATCAATGGATCCCTACAAGGAACTCGCCAACATGGTCGGTCAGCTGCCCCTGCGAGCCAGGGTCGCCTTTGTTGCGTCCTGTGCGGACCGAATCGTGCCGCTATTCCGATTCTTCCGTGGCGGGACTCGTCCGGACGCGCTTGAGGTCGCGATCGAGGAGGTCTGGGAGTGCCTGGACCGTGATGATCTCGCCGCGATCAATCCGATCTGCCTGACCCTCCAGGTTCTCCCAGAGGCTGATGTGGAGGGAGACTCCAACATCCGTGAGTACTACGCTTCCTGGGCGATCGGAATCTTCAAGCATGTGGCGGACTCAACTTCAGGCCCCCACCCGGGCGAAGGCATTCTCAAGGTGATCTACTACGCCCTTGGGCTCGCTGACAACATCGACGGCGCTCTTGATCCCAACGGCAGCGGCGATGGCCCGATCCGGCTACAGGAGGAAGCTGCACAGCAAGCGTGCTATCGGCTTCTAGCGGAGCATCCTAATGGTCCACTCCCCATCACGGAGTTGCGTCGGCTTTCGGCCGACGTGGCTGGGGCCTACATCGAAGCTGCGCCGAGGGTCGCGGCGTACCATCGCTGGGGCCTGGCCTCCTGATGGGCCAGGCATCGGGCGATGACCTGGTGTCCGTGGCCATCGGGGCGTCCCCGCCGAACCTGCAGGAAGGCTAGGAACTGGGCATTGTCGTGCAGGTTGTGCCCTGGCTCGACGAGGTTCTAGTGCCGAGATTCGAGAGGGCCGTATTCAGGATAGGTGACGGCGTACCTGCCGAAGTGGTGGATCTGTTCAACAGGACCGAGCTTCCTGTGCGTTCAGTGGACGAACGGTACCGCGCCGCCAGCCATTTGCAGGTCGTGATGGGAGGATTTGAGGATTGGTTCAGTTCGGCGAGATCCCATCTCGGATCGGTGGTTGGATGGCTCTGGATCCGGCCAACGGTCGCGTGCTCGATGTGATGGATCTGGATGAACCGGTTGTCCGAATCGCCAACTCGTCTTTGAAGCAGTTCTCGGAGTGCATTCGGGCCGTGATCGACCTGTTTCCCTACTACCACGAAGGCGCAGACTTCGATGAGATCGACGCTGCCACAGGTCGCATTTCGGCGAAACTCAACGATATTGACCCGGTTGCCCTCGAGGACCCAGACGGGTTCTGGCGTACCTTTGTCGACGACGTGCAGATGGGCGACTATGCCACTGAGGTGTCCCTGCGCCATCGAGCCTCGCCGATCTCGGGTTGAGTCGGTCGGTCGCGGCGTCACCTAGTATCCGGGGCCGGTATCGACGGTAGGTGTGTGTAGGACGACATCCCCTGGCTGGCTCCGGGGTCGAGCTCGGCGTCGATTACGGCAGGGATTGTCGTTGAAGGCTTCCTGGGCCGACAGGTCGATGGCTGAACCTTGGAGACCTTCGGAGAAGGGTCGGCTCGATCGAACGCAATAAGCGCAACAAGAGGAGATTCGTCCCTCGGCTCGCCTTGCCGCGCCTCCAGACCGGCGGAGCCAGTCACGCCTGCTGTGCTCCCCCTGCCCGCCAGCCGGGTGCGTCCTCTCCGTCCCAGAGTCTGAGGTAGCGGGGAGCCCGAAGTTCTGGCGTCCCGATGGGGGGACGTCCGCTCGTTAGTCGCTGCGGCCGTTCGCTAGCCGCCCTCGCCGTCGAACCCGGGTCTTCTCAACCACTACATGTACACGGGGGGCAACCCGGTGACGATGTCCGACCCGACCGGGCATGACATCTGCCTGTTCGGGGTCTGCGCCGGCGACGTCGTCCACAACATCGCGAACAGCATCAACCCCGCAAGCTTCATCCACGACCTGGGCGTCCAGTGGAGCCAGCTCACCGACCTCCAGAACTGGCAGACCTTCGCCTGGGACACCCGGAGCAACATCCACAGCTCGCTCGAGAACGCGGGCGTGATCAACCAGTACGGGATCAACCCGAGTGGCGTAGTCAAGATCGCCACCTCGATGGCCACCAACCCCCACACCTGGCTGATGGCGGCCACCCTGGTGCCGGGGCTCGCGCCAATCGCTCTGCTGGCCGATGCCGGGCTCTACATCAGCGAGGGCAATCCCGGCGGAGCAGCACTCGACGCGGCGATCCTCCTCAGCGGCGGTCTGGCTGCCGGCCTGGAGCTCGGCGGTGAGGGTGCCCTGGGAACCCGGACTGCCGTCGACGCTGCCGAGACCGGTGGCACCCGCGCCGC
>PMKV01000153.1 GCA_003157875.1 Chloroflexota bacterium | reverse complement strand
ACCTTCTCGCCGAGATACGCCTCCGCGGCGGCCTTGAGCTTCTGCAGGATCATGGCGCTGATTTCGGGCGGGGTGTAGGTCTTGCCGTCGGCAAGGACTACCTTGATGCCGTCGCTGTGGGAATCGCGCTCGACCTTGTACGGGACCAGGCCGACGGAGTGCGCCACTTCAGGGTCGTCGAAGCGACGCCCCATGAAACGCTTGATCGAGTAGACGGTATTGCCGGGGTTGGTGACGGCCTGTCGCTTGGCCAGCTGACCGACCAGCCGATCCCCGCCCTTGGTGAAGGCGACGACCGACGGGACGGTGCGACCTCCCTCCGCGGACGGGATGACGGTCGGCTCCCCGGCCTCCATCACCGCCACGACGGAGTTCGTCGTGCCCAGGTCGATGCCGATGATCTTGCCCATCTGTACGGTTCTCCTCGTTTGGTCGGTTCAGTGTCAGTTGGTGTGTGAAGAGGTGTCGCCGCCGGCCGCCCCGCCGTCGGCGACGGCAACCATGGCCGGTCGCAGAACTCGGTCTCGGACTCGGTAGCCGCGTTGTATCTCGGCCACGACCTCGCCATCGGGCCGGCCCGTGGCCGGAACGTTGGCGATGGCCTCGTGCTCCCGAGGGTCGAAGGGGCGCCCGACCGCCTCGATCGGGGTGACACCTTCGCTCTCGAGCAGGGCTCGGAGCTTGCGGTCGAGCAGAACGATTCCCTCGATCCAGCCGACGCCCTTCAGCTCCGGCGGCATCGCGTCGAGGGCTCGATCGAAGTCGTCGACGACGGCCAGGAGCTTGCGCAGCAGCATCTCGCTGGCCAGGCCGAGCTCTCGTTCGCGGTCCTCGGCCGTTCGACGCTTGAAGTTCGCGAAGTCGGCGGCCGTTCGCTGCAGCGAGGTCAGATGCTCGGCCGCGAGGGCCTTGGCCGCCTCGAGCTGGGCGCTCAACTGCTCGATCGCCGTTTCGTCGGCGAACGATCCAGGTCGCGGTTCGTCGGCCGGCTGGCCCGGCCAGTCCCCGGCTGCGCCGCGGTGGTGGATTCGGCTGGTTGGTCGATCAGGCATACAAGTGCTCCACCAACTCGTTCATGAGCCCGGAGACGAACTCCACGGAGGCGATCGCCTGGGCGTACGGCATGCGGGTGGGTCCGAGAACCCCAACTACGCCGATGGCGCGGCCTATCCGCCCGTACGGCGCAAGCACGAGGGAGACTTCCTGCATCTCCAGGGGGCTGTTCTCGTGGCCGATGAAGATCTGGATGCTGCCCGCCCTGGCCACGCTTTCGACGAGCGACCCAAGGTAGACCCGGTTCTCGAGGGCGGCGAATACGCGCCGAACCTTTTCACTGCGGTCGAACTCCGGCGCGGCCATTACGTTGAGCAGGCCATCGCTGAAGAGATCGTCGATCAGGGCCGCGTCGAACTCGCGCATCGTCCGCACCAGCCCCTCGCCGATGAGGGCGAGCAGGTCCACGTCGTCGGACGCCTCGGGCCCACGGGGCAGATCGGACAAGGCGGCGGCGATCTCGTCGGCGGTGCGATCCACCGCCAGAACGTTGAGAAGGCCGGTCACGCGGTCCAGCTGATCCTGGCCCGTGGAGGAGGGCACGTTCTGGAGGGATTGCTTCATCGTGCCTTCGCGGAACAGCACGACGAGCATGGCCAGGCGGTCCTGAGCCGCGACGAGGTCGATGCGCCGCACCCGCGCCGAACGCGGCTTGGCCGTGGTGGCCAGACCGGCCGTCCCGGTGTTGGCGGCGAGCGTGCTCGCGGCGAGGCGGAACCAGTGCTCGCTGGCGAACTCCACCTGGCCGAACTGGTGGCGGATCATGCGCTGCTCCACCGGGGGCAGAGACCGTTCGTCGGCCAGGACCTGGACGTAGTAGCGGTAGCCGGCGTCAGTTGGAACGCGCCCGGCGGAGGTGTGGGGATGCGTCAGCAACCCCATGGCCTCGAGATCCGCGAGGATGCTGCGGACCGTGGCGCTGCTGACTCCCAGCGCGTATTGCGTCACCAGCGAACCCGAACTGACGGGCGTCGCCGAAGTCACGTATTCGTCGATGACGGCCCGCAGGATGGCGTCCGATCGCCCGTCCAACGAGCCGATGGTGCGGCGTGGCCGTCGCGCCATGTCTTGACTCCACTTCCCCGCCGCCCTGCGGTCGAAGACTCGAGCGGCAGCGGCGCGGTCTGCCCAATGGCTGGGAGTCCGCAGCCGACTGCCGATCCCCGATTCGGCCTGCTCCGGCGGTGGTTAGCACTCTCACGATGTGAGTGCTAACCGGCTGTGCCAGATGTTAGCAGTCTCGCGCGGAGAGTGTCAACGGCAGGCCGGAGCGGCGTGCCGGCGCCGGCCGGCGGGGCGGGCGGGTTGGGTCCATGCGCGCCGAAATGCCGTCGCGGGGCTTCGGTATCGGCGTCGCCGACGACGATCTGAGTGCCGGAGCGGAGATACCGCCCCGGCACTCAGATCGAGCGATTGATGCGGGTCAGCCCTTCAGCGAACCCGCAAGCAGGCCGCGAACGAAGTAGCGGCCCAGAATGATGAAGACGAGCAGCGTCGGCATGGCGGCGATGAGGGCGCCGGCCATCTGGACGTTCCAGTCGACGGCGAAGCTGCCGGCCAGATTGTTCAGAGCGACGGTCATCGGCCAGTTGGGTTGCGTGGTCAGCGTGGCCGCGAAGAGGAAGTCGTTCCAGACCGAGTTGAACTGCCAGATCAAGACGACCACGAAGCCCGACGCCGAAAGGGGCAGGAGGATGGAGCGGTAGATCCGTATGAACCCGGCACCGTCGACCTTGGCCGCCTCCAGCAACTCCGTCGGTATGGCGGCGTAGTAGTTGCGGAAGATCAGAGTGGTGATCGGGATGCCGTAGATGATATGGACCAGGATCAGCCCCTGGATCGAGCCGTAAAGCCCGACGTCCGACATGACCTGCGTCAACGGAATCAGGATGGCCTGGTAGGGGATGAACATTCCGAACAGGATCAGCGTGAAGAGCGTGTCGGCGCCGCGGAACTTCCACTTGGCCAGCACGTAGCCGTTCATCGACCCGAGAATCGACGACAGGATCGCCGCGGGGATGGCCAGCTTCAGGCTGTTGACGAAGTTGGGCGCGAGCGCCGTCCAGGCGGCCGAGAAGCCGTCCAGACTGGGTGGCCAGGGGAGAGTCCACATTTTGTCGAGCGTGACCTGGCTGGATGGCTTCAGGCTGGTCACGAGCAGAACGTAGACCGGAGCCAGGTACCAGAGCACGAACACAAACAGGATCGCGTACATGATGAAGCGCAGGATCCGGGCCCTGGGTCCATGCGAGTGAGCGCCCCGGCCAACGCTGGTTCCGGTGCGGACGCGCTTGGTCGCTGTTACCTCTTCTTCATCGTCGGTTACCACGACGACGTCGAGAGGATCGATCTTGCGGGCAGCCAGGATGTCGCCCAGGGCGGCTCCGGGAGTCGACCGCCGACCGGTCGGATCGGATGGTTGGGGATTGGTCTCGCCGCTCACGCTTCAACCTCCTGCCGACGAGTCCAGACCAGGTAAGGCACAACTACCCCGGCAACTAGAACCAGCATGACTATGGCCACCGCGGCCCCTCTCCCAAAATGGTCGTCACGGAATGCCGTTTGCCACATGAAGAGGGCCGGCGTGTCCGTGGCAAAGCCCGGACCGCCACCCGGCGTCATGGCCACGGCCAGGTCGTAGATCTTGAGGCTGATGTGGCCGAGGATGATCATCGCCGACAGAGTGATGGGTGTCAGCAGCGGGAAGACGATGTGACGGAAGATCCTCCACTCGGTGCAGCCATCGACGCGAGCGGCCTCTTTGAGCTCTTCGGGAATTGCCCGCAACCCTGCCAGATAGAGCACCATCACGAAGCCGGACATCTGCCAGACGGCGGCAATAACGAGCGAAAAAAGGGCGATCGGTATACCGATGTTGGGGCTGGTCAGAAAGCCCAGGCCGACGCTGTGCAGAAAGCCGTACAACGGACTATCCGGCGCCAGGAACACGACGTGGGAGTCCGTAAGCCAGCGATTCGAGGCCGGATCAAGCCCGAAGAGCTGGTTGACGCCCTGCGGACGGCTGACCAGCAGGCTCCCCCCGGCCGTGGTAATCGTTTCGACAGTACCCGGCGAGAGAACCCACTTCCAGACGACACCGGTGACGATGAAGCTGATCGCCATCGGGAAGACGAAGATGTTACGGAAGAGCCCCTCTGCCCGTATCTGCCGATCGATGAAGTTGGCCAGCAGAAGGCCGATGGTAAGCGATGCGGCGATGAAGGAGATCGTGAAGACGACCGTGTTCCGGATGTCCATCAGGAACCGGTTCTGGGCGAAGATGGCCTGGTAGTTGGCCAGCCCCACGAAGGTGTAGTCGGGACGGAGCGTGTCCCATTGAACCGTCGAGATGTAACCGGTCCAGACGATTAGCCCGTATACGAAGATCCCGATCGCCAGGACCGACGGCGCGATCACAAGCAGGGAAGTGGCTCTGTCGCGGCTGATTCTCATGGTCTCGCTGCATTCCTGGGGCAGGGCAAAAGTTGGAGGGGGGCGATCGAAGTCGCCCCCCTCCAAAAGAACCTAGGCGTTAGCTACTTGCAGACCTTCGCGTCTTTGCAAGCCGCAACGAGAGCGGTCTGAAGGGCAGCCGCGTCCGGGTTCGCGACGAAAGACGTCACGGCCGTTTCGATGGCGCCCTTCCAGCTCGGAGCGGCGGCGGCGCCGTGCTCCATGCTGGGAACGATGGTATCGGTCTTCCACTCGCCCATCGCCCACTTCTGGTAGGTGCTGTACTGCTTCTGATCCGCCGGCGGGTTACCAGCCCCGGTGTTGGCCGGGACGGAGCCCTTGTACGGATTGAAGATGTCCTGCCCGGCGGCAGAGCCGAGGAGGGTCAGGAACTTCTTGACGCCGTCCTTGTGAGCGGCCTTCGTCGGCAGCCCGAAGGAGTCGGCAAGAGCCTGGTAGATCCCGGTGCCACCGGGGGCGGCGACGTAGCCGTAGTCGGTGAAGCCCTTGNNGGGCTGTGCGCCAGCGCTGGCCGGGATGAGGTAGTCGGCCGCCTGGTCCCAGCTGAGGGACGAGTGGTCGGTGTTGACGTAGGTGAGGAGCTTCTTGTAGGTGTTCAGCGCGGTCGTAACGTCGGCGCTGGCCCAATCGGTCGTGCCGGTCCAGAGACCGTTGAACTTGTCGGCGCCGAGCTGCCCGATGAGGACATCCTCGAGAAGCATGCCGTTCGACCAGATGCCGCTGTCACCGACGGCCAGCGGGGTGATGCCCTTGGCCTTCAGCGCGTCGGCGGCGGTGAAGAACTGGTCCCAGGTCGTGGGGGCCGTCAGGTTGTTGGATGAGAAGACGGTCTTGTTGTACCAGAGCACGTTGGCGCGGTGGATGTCGAGCGGGACGCTGTAGTAGTGCGTCGCACCCGCAGCATCCTTGGCGCTGACGATGTCCAAGACGCCCTTGGGGAACTGCGTCGTCCAACCGTTGGCCGAATACAGGTCGTCCAGGTTGTCCATGTAGCCCGGCGTGACATACGTGTCGAGCAGCTCATGGCCCATGTGGACCTGGAAGGTGTCCGGCGGGTTGCCGGCCAGAACGCGGGACTGCAGGGCCGCCTGGGCCACGGAGCCGGCGCCGCCGGCGATGGCGCTGTTGGTGACGAAGTAGCCCGGGTTGTCGCAGTTGAACTTGTTGATGATGGCGTTGAAGCCGCTCGACTCGCCGCCTGTCGTCCACCAGGAGACGGCTTCGATCTGGACGGCATTAGCCGCGGCCGCGCATGTCGCGCCGCCCGGAGCCGTCGTGGCCGAACTGGAAGTACACGCAGCGACGAGGGCCGCTACAGAGATCACGGCAAGGATCTGCCGCGACGGGAGCTTCACAGAAAGCACCTCACTGACATTGGAATAGCCGATGACATCACCGGATCAGATCGATGTCGCCATCGGACCTAGTCGGTGGGTTGGCAGGCACCCAGCACTTCAGTCTCGCCGGCACGCAGAGGCCGGTGGCAGATCGCCTCCTCCACCCAAGAGCAGACTCCGAACCTCACCTCCTCCACGTGCGCGCCCCGACCCGAACCGGAACCACAGGCCGTCCGGAGCGCGAGCATCCTCCCAACGTGGCGACGCGCGCGTCCCGCAGCTGGGTACACGGAAGCCGCGTCACTGTTCCGCTCGTCACGCTAGTCCACGCTGATAACGTTGTCAACCCAGGAGCGGCGACGGCCTTCGGGGCCCGCCGTTGACGGCTCAGCTTCGAGGATCGAAACTATGGCAACGTTGTCATCTTGCCGCGAAGGCAGGTGGGCGTAGCGGTCGGGCGGTCTCGCGCCGAGCAGAATTGGGGTCCCGGGACCTGTGGGCGACTCGACAAACTACGATCCGACGATTGAGCCGGCGACAAAGAGCCCGAGTACCAAGACCGGGCCCGGGATCGGCCCCGCACGCGGGCGACCCGACGCCGCGACCGGCGAGAACCCCGACGCAACGGAGCGCCCAACTCGGGCCACCATGCATGATGTTGGCCGAGCCGCCGGCGTCAGCGTGAAGACCGTGTCTCGGGTCGTGAACATGGAGCCCGGCGTCCGTCCCGAGATGCAGAGGCGGGTCGAAGATGCCATCGTTAGCCTGGGGTTCAGGCGCAACGTGGCCGCCCGCAGCCTCCGCACCGGTCACCGAATGGGCAGCATCGGGCTCCTCGTTGCGGACCTGATGAACCCTTTCTACTCGAGCGTAGCCAAAGCCGTCGAGGGAGTCGCCGCCCGCCACGACGCGGTGATCATCATCGTCAGCTCCGGCGAGAACGCCAACCGCGAACGGGAACTCCTATTGAACCTGCTTCATCGGCCCGTCGACGGGATGATCGTCGTGCCTGCGGGAAGCGACCACCGCTACCTCGAGCCCGAGCGGAGGCGGGGCGCCCAGATCGTCTTTCTGGATCGGTGCGGAGGCAACATCGAGGCAGACGCGGTGGTCCTCGACAACTTCGGCGGTGCCAGACTGGCCGTCGATCACCTCATACGGCGCGGCCACAGGCGCATCGGCTTCGTCGGCGATTCGACCACCGTTCTCACCGCGGTTGAGAGGCTCGACGGCTACAAGGCGGCCCTCGCCGGCGCCGGGATCGCCTACGATCCCGAGCTGGTTCGGCTGGGTTCGCCTGCCGTAGAGCTGGCCGAGACGGCAGCCCGGCAGCTCATCGACGTCGAGAACGGCGCCACGGCCGTCTTCGCGGCCAACAACCGCCAGTGCGTTGGCGTGCTGCGAGCCATCCGAGAATCGCAGCGACAGGTCGCCCTCGTTGGCTTCGACGATTTCGAGCTGGCCGATCTCCTGCCGATTCCGGTGTCGGTGATCAGCTTCGATCCGGCCGAGCTCGGCCGGGCTGCCGCCGAGCTGCTGTTCTCGAGAATGGCAGGCGACGCGAGGCCGCCTCAACGCATCGTCATCCCGACGCGCCTGATCCAGCGCGGATCGGGCGAGATAGAGGCCTAGAAGCCATCGATGGAAGCTGGACGCGGGGCCCCGGGTCACGACATAGCGCACTACACGTGCCACCGCACCAGGAGCCCCGGGCGCCTCGACGGAGCCGGCGGCGACGGGCCCTGGCCGGCAGTCCCGCGTTCGCCGCGATTCGTGGACATGGTCACGGGTGAGCCGGGCTACTTCGACACTCGCGCCGCGGCGCTGTGGGACGACGACAACCTGTACGTCACCTTCTGGGTCGAGGAGCCGTTCCCGGAAGCGCACATGACCGAGCGAGACGGAATCGTATTCGCCGAGAACGACGTAGAGATCTTCATCGACGGCGGCGACGCCTACTACGAGTTCGAGCTGAACGCGGCCAACACCGTCTACGAGGTCTTCTTCATCTGGCAGGACGCATACGGCCGGGGCGGACGCTTCGACGTGCCCGAGTTCGACCTGCTCGATCGGCACGCACTGTCGTTCGGCGGCGACTACGACCGGCAGGCCGCAACCTTCTGGCGAGGCACTCACCAGCGCGGCCTCCGCTGGGCCTTTCGAGAGTGGGACCTGCCCGGCTTGCGCACGGCCGTCCACGTCGATGGAAAGCTCAACGACCGATCGTTCGTCAGCAAGGGCTGGAGCGCGCAGGTGGTGCTGCCCTGGCGGGGGATGGCGCCGCTGGCGAACGGGAGGTCGCTGCCGCCCAAGGACGGCGACGAGTGGCGTCTCTTCTTCGGCCGCTTCGAGAAGATGACCGTGGGCGGCATCGAGGTTCAGCCCCACCCCGCCTGGTGCTGGAACAAGCACGGTGTCATGGACACGCACCTGCCGGAGCGCTTCACGCACGTGCACTTCTCGGACACGGCGGTCGAGGACCTGTAGAGCTCCGTCGCAAGGCGGCGCGATGAGGGCCGGCGAGGCGTCCCAGGCGCCCTCCCGCAACAAGCAGCCAAACGGTCGCCGGGCAGCAAGCCGGCCCAGAGGAGCGGCTAGAGCAGTCGCTCGAACAACTCGTTGCTCAGCAACCGACCGCGCGTTGTAAGCCGAAGTCGCGGCTCGCCATCGAGATCGATCGGCTCGACGAGGCCGAGCGATCGCGCCCAGGAGAAGACCCCCGACGCGGGCCCGACCTCGGCCCAGGTCGCCGGCACTCCCCCGTCCAGCCGCAGCGCAAGGATCATTCGCTCCGCGGTGGCCGTTTCGGCGCTGATCTCCTCGCGACCTCCGGGGGGCAGCGCCCGCCGGCCGTCAATCGGCATGAGGGCCGCGACGTAAGGCTCCATCGCGGCGGCGTTCCAGCGCCTGGCCGTGCCGTCGAAGGCGTGGGCGCCCGGCCCGACAGCCTCGTACGACCCGCGCTCCCAGTAGACGAGATTGTGGCGGCTCTCATGGCCGGGCCTGGCCCAGTTGGAGATCTCGTAGCCGCGCCAGCCCTCCGCCGAGAGCAGATCGGTCGCCAGCCGGTACTGATCCGCGGCTCGGTCGTCGTCCTGCTCCACCCGGGCCCGCTCCCGCCAGCGTCGAGCCCCAGGCGGCGTCGGCAGGTGATCTCCGTCCTTGCCGGTGATCCCTTCCGCATCTGGATCGTCGAGAGTCAGCGCGTAGAGGGAGAGGTGATCCGGGCCGAGCGCCAGCGCCGCCCGGATCGTGGCTTCCCACGCGGCGACCGACTGCCCTGGGACGTCGTACAGCAGATCCAGGTTGATGGATGCGACGCCGGCCGCCCTCGCCGCCGCCATTGACGCGGCGACCTCCTCCGGGGAGTGGCGCCGTCCGAGGCGCCGCAGCTCCGCCGCGTCCATGCTTTGCGCCCCGAACGAGATCCGGGTGACTCCGGCCCGCCGGAATGCCGCGGCATCGCCGCGCTCGCCGGGACCAGGGTTGGCCTCGAGGGTCACCTCGGCATCGGGCGCGATGCCGTAGCGGGACCGGACGATCGCGACGAGCCTTTCGAGCCACTCCCCGGGGACGAGAGAGGGCGTGCCGCCGCCGAAGTACACGCTTCGCAGGGGCACGCGTCGGTCGACCGGAGCCCCGGTCCGCAGGTCGTCCGCATCGGGCCGCCCGAACCTATGGTCGAGAGCATCCGCGCGCAACTCGAGCTCACGGCCGACCGCCTCGTACAGTCGCTCCGTCCGAGCCTGCGGGCCGCGTGCGTCGCCGCCGGCATAGACGACGAAGTCGCAGTAGGGGCAGCGGGCCAGGCAGAACGGGAGATGGATGTACAGCGCGATCGGCGGCTGCGGTGTGCTCAACGCGATCGCCGAGCCGCTCCACCCTGCAGGGCCCGACCCTTCAATCGAGCCCAGTTCATCAGGCCGGGCGTGTGCCGGACCGGGATCGGCCGGCGATTCGCCCGATCGGCGTAACCCGACTGTTCGATCAGCTCCGCGAAGTCGCGAGGCTCGGCTCCGCGGCCGGCGACGAGCGGCCGGCGAGCATCCTGCCAACCCTCCGGCGGGCGTTCCCGCAGTTCCATCTCTTCCGGCTCACGGCCAGCGGACGGCACCTGCCCAGCGTGACCGGTGCACACGAAAATACCGAACGAGGTAACGGCATGGCCGACGATGGCGGCCCCAATGCCGCCGCTCGCGAGCGTGGCCCAGCCGCAGGCGAGGCCGATTCCACCGGCGAGCAACATCATGTACGGGTAGCGGCCGGGCGCACCCAATCGCGTCGTCAGAATGTAGACGAGCGTGGCGATCAGAATCGCGGCACCATCCCCAACTCCCGCCACAACAAGGGTGCCGAGGAGGACACCCCGGAAGGTTGCCTCGTCGATCACGGCGGTGGCGATGGAGTTCATGGCCGCGCCCGGATAGGCCCGGCCCGGCGGCAGCCGCAGATAGCCGTAGCGCCACCGCGCGAAGGCCGCGGCCTGGGCGAGACCGAGTAGACCCAGGATTGCCCCGAAGAAGGCGACGTCGGCCCGGCGGCCGACCAGAAGGAAGAGCACGTCGTGCGGGGCGGGATGGACCACGTAGATCGCGGCCAGCAAGGCGAAGCCGATCAGATACCAGGACAGTCTCGTCCACAGTCCGGAATGCGGCCGCCCGGGCTCATCGTATTCGGCCGCGCCGAACCGACCCGACTCGAGCCGCAGGAAGAGCAGCATCATGAAGAACCCGGCCCCGATGAGAACGCGGATCGATTCGGCGCTCATACCTCGTCCATGCGAAGCACCGCCAGGAAAGCCTCCTGTGGTATTTCGACGGAGCCGACCCGCTTCATGCGCTGCTTNNCCGCCGTAGCACTTCGCCAGGACGTTCTTGCGCATCGCGGCGACCGATTCACGGGCGATGACGTTCGACCCGATGGCGGCCTGGACGGCTATCTCGAACATCTGGCGTGGGATGAGACCGCGCAGTCGATGGACCAGCTCGCGCCCGATCGCCTGGGCCCGATCCCGATGAACGATCACCGACAGGGCGTCGACCGGTTCGCCGGCGACCAGCACGTCGACCTTGACGAGGTTGGCGGCTCGATACCCGATCTCCTCGAAGTCCATCGAGGCGTAGCCCTGGGTTCGGGTCTTGAGCTGGTCGAAGAAGTCGACGATGACCTCGCCCAGCGGTAGCTCGAAGTTGAGCAGCACCCGCTTCGGGTCGAGATACTCCATCTCCAGGAAAGTGCCGCGACGGTTCTTCGTCAGCTCCATCAGGGTGCCGATGTAGGTAGAGGGCGTGACGATGCCGAGCTTGACCCAGGGCTCCTGGATCTCCTCGATCTGGCCGGCGTCGGGCATCTTCGACGGGTTGTCGACCATCACGGTTCCCTGCCCGTTGATCAGGACGACCTCGTATTCGACCGAGGGCGCGGAGGCGATCAGCTCCTGGCCGAACTCNNGCGTCGTTGAGGTGGAGCTTCTCCATGGCGTCGCGCAGCAAGGGGTAGTCGGACCCGACGATCGGGTAGATGCCCGCAAAGACGAGGCTCTTTGCCGGTTTGTAGCCGGGGAGCGGGTGCTCGGCCGGGTTGCCGACGGTCGTGATAGTGTCGCCGA
>PMKV01000065.1 GCA_003157875.1 Chloroflexota bacterium | reverse complement strand
GTCGACGTCTTCCGCCGGCCGGAAGTCACCGAGGAAATCGCGCGGGAGGCGGTAGCGGTAGGGGCGGGGGCACTGTGGCTTCAGCTTGGCGTCGTCAACGAGGAGACCGCTCGAATCGCCGCCGACGGAGGTCTCGCGGTCGTAATGGACCGCTGCACGGCCATCGAGNNATCGAGATTCGCCGCATCGGCCGCAACTGAGTCGCCACTCCCGCCCGTCCCTCAACGGCGTCCCGACCTGGCGGGAACTCGAGACCATGTCTCAACGCGGTTGCCACCCGATCCCTTGGCCCGATAGAGCGCGGAGTCGGTGCCCTCGACCAGCCCGTCCTCAGTCTGAGCATCGTCCGATGAGCTGCCGAAGCCCACGCTCGCGGTGACCACAGATGTGCCGGAATCGTCGTTCGAGCCGACCTGGGCGATCGCGAGGCGGACCCGCTCGGCAATCTGCCGTGCCCCCTCCTCATCCGTCCCCGGCAGCAGCAGCGCGAACTCGTCGCCTCCATAGCGGAAGCAGAGGTCGCCCTCGCGGACGGCTGCCGTGATCGCCCGCCCGGCCGCCTGGAGGAGAGCGTCGCCGGCCGGATGCCCGTGAACGTCGTTGTACTGCTTGAACCCATCCAGATCGAGCATCACCAGCACCAACGGCTGAACACGAGGGTCGGCGATGAGCGACGTGAGCTGGTCATCGAACGCGCCGCGATTCCGAAGCCCCGTCAGGGCGTCCGTCTCGGCCCGTGTGGCGACCGCGCGGAGGGTCTCGGCGTTCCGAAGGGCGATCGACGCCTGGCCGGCGAAGAGTCGCGCAAGCTCGAACTCCCCGTCGCTGAAGTGAGCTTCCCGCCGGCCCATACGGCCCACGTTCAGGGTTCCAGCGACCTCTCCGCCTACGAAGAGCGGCACCACGATCAACGCCTCAGGTTCATCCGGGGTGCCCGGGATCGTGCTCGCCCGTGGATCGCTCAGGATGTCGTTGACGCATTGCGCCGTGCCGTGCGCCACGACCCAGCCCGTGACACCCATGTCGATCGGGAACGTGGACTCGATGATGAGCTGCGCAAACCGATCGCGCGCCAGGACGGGACGGAGGACCGCAGCGGACCTGTCGACGCGGTAGATCGTCAGGTTGTCGTAGGCCACGACGGACTTGAGCGAATCGGCGATCAGGTCGAAGACGCCCTGTGGATCGAGCGTCGAGAGGAGGCGTTCGTTGACTTCGAGCAAGCGCCGCTGGCTCGCGAGTGCCAGGCGGGCCTGCTCGTCCGCCCTCCACCAGCGATTGCCGACCCACCACAGCAAGCCGTAGACGAAAGCCAGCATGACCCCCGATTCGAGCAACGACAGCGCCGTGTCGGCGGACGAGGCGGAGGCCCCCGTTCGTGCGCCGACGCTGCCGAGAACCTCGCCGGCCATGCTCGCCACGAAGGCTACGACCAGGAGGACAAAGAACCGTCGCCCGCGATCGGCCGGCAGCGCCATGACCGCACCGGCAAGCGGCAGAACAACGGCCGCGTCCAGACCGACGGGAAGGAAGGCCGCCGCCGCCACGCCAAGGACGATGAGCATGGCCCCACCCGCAATGAGGGCGTGGGGAGTGAACCCCCGGCGCAGGAACGCCACGGCAACCAGAAGAGTCGCTCCCAGCAGCGCGGTGACGACCAGCTGGCCCGGCTGCTGGTCCGCCGGCGACGTCGCCGTGTCCACCAGGAACAGTGCGACCGTGGCGACGGCACAGATTGCGGTCAGTCCAGCGAATCTGCGGTCGTTCCCAGATCCTGGCGAAATCCCTCTTTCATCCATGGCAGCGCCCCCGAGCGGCCCGATCTGCGTCAAGCATCGCACATCCGGGGGCGACCGGACGCTGATTCGTAGGCCGGACCGAGGCCGGACCGAGGCCGCCTCCAGGCGCCTCGACCCACGCCGTTGCCCGGGCTAGTGGACGGCGAAGCCTACGAACACGAGCACGAAGCCGGCGATCAGGATCAGGCCACCGACCTGCGCCCGGCGGCGCATCTGCGCGGCCATGATCGATGCGGCGCTGGGGCCGTCGTCGCGCAGGCGAGTGCCGCGCCAGCCCTCGTAGCGTGCGATGTTGGCCTCCTGGGCCTTCAGCTCCTGGTACCGGCCCCACGGACCCCTGGCCCGAAGGTAGCCGACCGCGATGAGCGCGACCCCGAGAACCCAGCAGACCAGGTTGACCGCTCCCATCGACGCCCTCCGGCCTACTCGGCCTTGTCCAGCCGTTCGCGTAGTGCGGCCTGCACCATGGCCGCGTTGGCCTGACCCCGAGTCGCCTTCATGACCTGGCCGACCAGGAAGCCGATGACCGCACCCGTCCCGGCCCGATAGTCGGCGACCGCGGCCGGATTGGCCGTCAGCACTTCATCGATCGCCCTCCCGAGCGCGCCGGCATCCGAAATCTGGCGGAAGCCGCGCTCGGCGACGATGCCGGCGATCGGCGCGCCAGAGGCGAAGTGCTCGGCGAAGACCTCCTTGGCGTTGGTGCCGGAGATAGCGCCGTCGGCGACGAGCTTCACGAGCGCCGCCAGTTCGGCTGGAGAGACGGCTCCGCCGCTCCCCTCGCCGCCCTTGGCGAGGCGCATGTACTCGCCGGCAACCCAGTTGGCGAGCAGCTTGGCCGGAACGCCCGTCCCGGCAGCCAGGGCGCCCTCGAACAAGGCCGTGGCCGCCGCGTCGTTGACGAGCACAGCGGCGTCGTACGCGGAGAGACCGAACGCGTCGCGATAGCGCGTTCGGCGGGCCGCCGGCAGCTCGGGCAGCCGAGAGCGAATGACTGCAAGCCATTCGGGCGTAGTCAGAAGCGGCGGCAGGTCCGGCTCAGGGAAGTAGCGGTAGTCGTTCTCCGCTTCCTTGGGCCGCATCAGGTAGGTCGACTGGCTGGCCTCGTCCCAGCCGCGCGTCTCCATCCGCATCGCGCCGCCGCCGTCGATGAGTGCCGCCTGCCGTTCGATCTCGAAGGCGATCGCCCGCTCCACCGCCCGCATCGAGTTCATGTTCTTGACTTCGATCCGGGTCCCGAACGCCTCCCGACCGATCGGCCGGATCGAGACATTTGCCTCGACCCGCATCTGGCCGTTCNNCCGCATCAGCAGACGCAGTTCCTCGGCGTAGCGGCGGGCCTGTTCGGCCGTGCGGATGTCGGGCTCGGTGACGATCTCCATCAACGGCATGCCCGATCGATTGAAGTCGATAAGGCTGATTCGCCGGCCGTCCAGCTCGGAGTGGATCAGCCGTCCCGTGTCTTCCTCGAGATGGGCCCGATTGATCCGAACCGTGAATGGACCATTGCTCGTGTCGAAAGTGAGCCGGCCGTTTCCCGCCAACGGCAGCTGGTACTGGCTGATCTGGTAGCCCTTCGGCAGATCGGGATAGAAGTAGTTCTTGCGAT
>PMKV01000044.1 GCA_003157875.1 Chloroflexota bacterium | reverse complement strand
TGCGGCCGCTTGCCGGGGTCGCGGTCGCCGCCGCCACTGCCGGGGCCCCTTCCTCCGCGGCCTCGCCTCCGCCCGGGGCTCGGGGTCCCTCCCCGACGGGCGGCATCGACCAGGGTCTGCTGCTGGCCGCCGTCGCCGGTGGTGGGCTCGCCGGGCTGGCCCTGCTCCGAGTCGTCGCCGCCCGGCGCCGCCGCGCGTGAACCTCGTGCCGCGGGCTCCGATCGCGCCACGGGCCTGGCTCGTCTGGTCGCTCGCCGCGGTGACCGTCGGCCTCTCGACCGACAACCCCGTCTATCGCGGACTCGTGGCACTGGTGGCGTTGAACGTCCTGCTGACGTGGCTTCGGCCGGGCCGCCGTCTCCGGCCCCTGGCGCTGATGCTGCTGGTCGCCGCCGGCACGGCCGCGCTGGTCAACGTGTTCGCCAGCCATACCGGCGCCGACCTCCTGGCGAGGCTGCCGGGGGACTGGCCGCTCGTCGGCGGGCCGCTGACGCTCGAGTCGGTCGCCTTCGGCGGAACAGTGGGTCTCGGGCTGGTTGCTGCGCTGCTCGCCGTGGCTCCTCTGTCGCTGGTTCTGGAGCCGTACGACGTCGTCGATGCCATGCCGCGCCCCCTCGAACGGACCGGAATCGCCGTGGCGACCTCACTCAACCTGGTGTCGGGCTTCGGTCGCACCTTCACCGCGGTCCGCGACGCTCAGAGGATGCGGGGCTGGCGGCCACGCGGGCTTCGCTCCTGGAACGAGGTCCTGGTCCCGGTGCTGCTCACGGCAATCGAGGATTCGGTGGTGCTGGCCGAGGCGATGGAGGCCCGTGGCTTCGGGGCCGGCCGGCGGACCAGCTACGCCAGTCGGCGCTGGAGCCGTTGGGACCTCGTCGTCGTCGCTTCGGCTGTTACCGCCGCGGCGTCTTTCATCGCGCTTCGCCTGGCCGGCGTCCCGGTCGACTGGTATCCGTACCCCACGCTGTTTCTGCCGCCGATCAACCCCGTCCTGGTGCTGGCCTGCCTGGCGCTCTCGCTCCCGGGCCTTGCGCGCCCCGCTCGAGGCGGCTGACGTGACCGCTCATCCGGCGACGAACACCGCCCAACCGATCGTCCGCATCGATGGCCTGACCTACCGCTATCCGGGCGCCGCTATGCCGTCCCTGCGCTCGATCGATCTCGAGATCGGCCCGGGGCTGACGCTGGTCATCGGCGGTTCGGGCGGCGGCAAGTCGACGCTGCTGCGCCTTCTCGACGGGCTCGTGCCGCAGTTTCACGGCGGGCGGATCTCAGGCTCGGCCACCGTCGCCGGACTGGACCCGCTTCGAACGCCCATCCCGCGGCTTGCGCAGCGGGTCGGCCTGGTCTTCCAGGACGTCGAGACGCAGTCGGTCTACGGCTCCGTCGAGCGCGAGGTCGCGTTCGGCCTGGAGAACGCCGCCGTGACGCGAACCGAGATGCACGACCGCGTCGACGAGGCGCTGGCCGGGCTCTCGATCGAACATCTGCGGGGCCGCCGCCTGTCGACCCTTTCGGGGGGCGAGCGCCAGCGCGTCCAGCTCGCCGCAGTCCTGGCCATGCGGCCGGAACTCGTGGCCCTGGACGAGCCGACTTCGCAGCTCGACCCGGAGGGCGCGGAGGCAGTTCTCGCGGCTTGCCGCGGTATCGTCCGGGCCGGCCGCGCCATGGTCATCGCCGAGCATCGCCTCGAGTCGCTCCTGCCGGCGGCCGATCGGCTGCTCCTCGTCGAGGAGGGGCGCGTCGATGCCACGGCGCCGGCTGCCGCGCGGGGCGTTACGGCGGCAGGCCGACGCCACTCCGCCGTACGGGACGGCCTCGCCTGGGAGACGAGCGGCCTCGCCGCCGGTCCCGCCGGCTCGGAAGTCCTTGCGAGCGTCTCTCTTGCGGGTGGCGCCGGCGAGGTCGTGGCGCTGATAGGTCCGAATGGCTCCGGCAAGACGACATTGCTGCGGACGCTGGCGGGGTTGATCCCCCCGCTGTCCGGCACTGTGCGCCGCCCGGCCGGCCGAACGGCCTACCTGCCGCAGAACCCCGGCGCCCTGCTCCATCTGCCCACGGTGAGAGCGGAGGTGGAACTGACGCTGCGCCGCGCCGGCGCCACTGAATCGCCCGAGCTGATGCTGGGTACCTTCGGGTTGGTCGGCCTGGCGAATCGCTACCCTCGCGATCTGAGCTCCGGTGAGCGGCAGCGAGCCGCCCTCGCCGCGACCCTGGCCGGCTCGCCGGCGCTCGTCCTGCTCGACGAGCCGACGCGGGGCATGGATGCGGCTGCTCGCAGCTCTCTGGCGGCCGCGGTCCGATCCCTCACGGAGCGTGGCTCGGCCGTAGTGGTCGCCACTCACGACACGGAGCTGGCCGCGGAGCTGGCGGATCGGACGATCGCCCTGCGCGATGGCCGCGCCGTCGAGGTTGAGCCCGAGCGCGGGGCCACGGACGCCGGGGATGCCGCGCCCGCCGCCGAGGGAACCCGATGATCGCCATCGTCTCGATCGCCGGGCTGGCCCTCTTTCTGTGGCCGTTCGTGGGCTTGGGGCTGACGCCGGAGGCCCCGGCCCTGGCCGTGACCCTCGCGTCCGTTTTCTCGCTGGCCATCATGGAATTGGGTGCCCGCCGCCTCGACTCGGGCCGGCTCGCCCTGCTTGCCTCACTGGCCGCGATCGATGCTGCCCTGAGGCTGGCCCTGGTCAACGGCGTCGCCGGCTTCAGCCCGATCTTCCTGCTGGTGCTCGCCGCCGGCTACGAGTTCGGCCCCTCGTACGGGTTTCTCGTGGGCTCGTTCTCGCTGCTGGTTTCCGGAGTGGTGACCGGCGGAGTCGGTCCGTGGCTGCCCTACGAGACCTTCGCCGTCGGCTGGGTCGGCCTGTCGGCGGGGGTCGCCGGTTCGGTCGTGCGTCGCCTCCGTCCCGCTCGCGCCACCTGGCTCCCATCCCGCCTCGACATCGGGGTGCTGATGGCCGTTGCCGTAGTGACCGGCTTCGCCTACGGCGCCCTGACCGACGTCTACGGCTGGGTCGCCTTCTATCGCGGGGTCGAGAACGTCGGCTGGATCCCGGGGCTGCCGCCGGCGCAGACCCTGGCTCAGTTCGGGCGCTACTACATCCTGACCTCGGTCGGCTGGGACTCGTTCCGCGCGATGGGCGACGCGATCGCGGTGCTGGCCCTGGGGGCGCCGGTGCTGATGGCGCTGGGCAGGCTCCGTGCCCGCCTGGGCTACGAGATCGTGTCCAGGGGCGAAACCTGAACGACTGCTTCCCGCGCGGTGGCCTGCCCCTGGCCGACCGCGCCCATCGCCCTTGCACCGACCGTCGATTCTCGAACTATCAACTCGGTCGTCAGGATGACCTCGCGAGGGGCTTCCGTAGGGTCGTGCATCTCGAGCATCAGCAGGTTCAGCGCCTCGTGGCCCATCTCGTCGAGCGGCTGGCGGACGGTTGTGAGCGGCGGGTTGGCGGCCGCGGCCAGGGGCGAGTCATCGAATCCGACGACGGCCACATCCTCCGGCACGCGCTTGCCGGTTGCCTGGATGACGCGGATCGCGGCCGACGCCATCAGATCCGAGGCGGCAAACACGGCGTCGACCTCGGGGTGGTTGAGCATCAGCCGCTCCATGGCCATCTGGGCTCGGTCCGGCAGGTAGTCGGCGACTTCCTCGAGCGTGGGGTCGAGGTCGATGCCGGCTGCCACGAGCGCGTCGCGGTAGCCCATTCGGCGATCGAAGGCACTGGCTCTGTCCAGATCGCCGGAGATGGTGGCGATCCTGCGCCGGCCGAGCGAGACCAGGTGTTCGACCGCCATCTCGGCGCCGCGTCGGTTGTTACAGTCGATGCAGCTGGCCAGGTTGCCTCGTGCCCGGTGGCCGCACAGCACCGCCGGGATGCCGTGCTCTCGGAGTCGATTGGGCAACGGGTTGCCGCTGTGAAGACCGACCAGAATGGCTCCGTCGATGTGCCCGCCGATGAGATAGGTCTCGGCCAGTTCGAGCTCCTGGGCCGACTTCGGCGCCAGCATGACCATCAAGAGCGAGCGCTGGGTGATGGCGTCGGAGAAGGCGGCCAGCAAGGTAGAGAGCATCGGGTTGCTGAAGGGTCGTGTGGGGGCTTCGTTCATCACCACGCCGATGGCGTTGGTCGGTACGGTCGGGCGTCTGAACGCGGATCGCACGGGCAGATGACCCAGTTCTCGCACGCCGGCTCCCCGCGTGGCGATGTCCGAGTCGCTTGGCCGATGAGACGTGGCGGGCACGAGAGCCTCCGGAGGGATCGGGGCCGGCCGCACAGACAGCAGGCCACCGAGGTAGTAGTCGGTCGGCGCCATCTGAGGCAGAAGTGGGAAAAGCTGACGCCCTCCCGAGGGAGATCGGGAGGGCGTCGGGGAGCGGAGAGGAGTTCGCTGGCTGGGACGCGGCGCGGAGGGGGGGGAGCGCCGCGTCCCACCGCACGGTTTTCGCATCTGCACCTGAGGGAATCCTGAAGTTCGCCCGCGGGAACTCGGCCCCGGTGCCTCTGTCCCGCCGGGCGCAGGCCGGACGGGACCGCTGAACGCCTGTATCGTGTGCGCGGCAGCCGCCCCCACCAAGCATCAAGGAACGTCCCCGTGGCCCTACCTCCTCGCTCGCTGACGCCCGCCCCCCCTGATCCGATCCTGGGTCTGACCGAGGCATTCAAGGCGGATACCAGGCCCCACAAGGTCAACCTCTCCGTTGGCGTCTACGTCGATGATTCCGGAGTCACGCCGGTGATCCCGTCCGTCCTGGAAGCCGAGCGGAGGCTCCTCGACAAGGCGGGCAGCAAGGGCTATCTGCCGATCGACGGCCGGCCGGGCTTCAAGGCCGCGGTTCGCGATCTGATCTTCGGGACCGACCACGAGATCGTGACGAGCGGTAGATCGGCCACGGCTCAAACCCCCGGCGGCACCGGTGCGCTCCGCGTCGCGGCCGACTTCCTCCTCCAGAGCGGCTCGTCGCGGACGATCTGGTTGAGCGAGCCGACCTGGCCGAACCACCCGCAGCTCTTCACGCTTGCCGGCTTCGCGCTGCGGACCTACCCATACCTGGACGAATCGGGACGCGGCCTGGACGTGGGCAAGATGCTGGTCGCGCTCCGATCGGCCGTGCCGGGCGACGTCATTCTTCTGCACGGCTCCTGCCACAACCCGAGCGGCGTAGACCCCGATCCGGAGACCTGGGCGGCCATCGGCGAGATCGTGGTCGAGCGGGAGCTGCTGCCGGTCGTGGACTTCGCGTATCAGGGCTTCGGCTTCGGGCTACGAGAAGACGCCGACTGGCTGGCCGGCCTGGCGCGGCCGGGGCTCGAGTTCCTCGTTTGCTCGAGCTATTCGAAGAACTTCGCGCTCTACAACGAACGGGTGGGAGCTCTGACCATCGTGGCGGCGGATCCGGCACGAGCGGCGGCGGCACTCAGCCACCTCAAGATCGCCGTCCGCTCCAACTACTCCAACCCGCCGGCCCACGGCGGCGACATCGTCGAGACGATCCTCACAGACCCGGCCCTTCGGGCCCGGTGGGAATTGGACCTGGCCGGCATGCGCAACCGGATTCTGGGCAACCGGGCCGCGCTCGTCGAGGCGCTCGTTGCCGCGGGCGTTCCCGGCAGGTGGGAGCCGATCGGTCGCCAGCGGGGCATGTTCGCCCTGCTCGGTCTCTCGGCCGACCAGGTCGCCCGTCTCCGCGACGAGTTCGCGGTCTACGTGGTCAGTCGCGGCCGCATCAACGTCGCCGGCCTCACGGCCGCCAACCTGCCCGACGTGGTCGCGGCCGTGAAGGCTGTGATCGAGGGCTAGCGCCGTCGCCACGTCCGACAGGCCCGGCTGGGGGCCTGCGCCATCCCGCCCGAACCCATTTGCGGGAGATTCACACATCCGACCAGCCGGCGTTGCCGCCCGCTGAGCCCAGTCTGTTCTATGCATCGGATGCACGACTCAACCGCGCGAAGGACTTCCCACGTGGGAACCGTGCAGCGAGTGCACAACAGCGACCGAGCGGGGGGCTCGGGCAGCCATCAGACTACGGGCACACGCGCCGCCAGTCCGATACGTGCATCTGGTGCAAGAACAAACACCTCTCGTGGCCAAACGGGCTGTTTCGTGCATTCGGTGCAAGAAGTTGGCGGCAGTGGTCGAAGGCGAGCTCGATCGCCGTCTGCCAGCCCCCCGCGAGCTGCTTTGCCGCCAGATCAACGAGCGCCGCATGCGCACGGTCAAGAAGCCGGTCGCCCGCGGAGGCGAGATCGATCTGCCTGAGGTTGCGGTCACGACGGATAGCTCGAATCACGGAGCCCACACGGGCGTAGCGCATCCGAGCAGAATGGACCGGACGATTATCGCCCGCTTATCGGCGCTACGGCGGGTAAGCGAACTCGGCCGACCTGGGAACCGGACCGCCGCCCGCGGCGTCTTAGGCGTATCGACGCCGCTACCCTGGAGTTCGATGATGATGCCATCCACTCGGCTCGGTCTTCGGATCGCCCTGCCATCGGTCGCTCTCATCGTGGCGGCGGTAGTCGCTGCCGGATGCGTCGCCGGATCGAGCGGAGCCAGCCAGGCGCCGACTCCCTCCGGGTCGACCCCCACCGAGTCGATTCCTTCCGGCTCGACCTCAGTGAACGGCTTCTACCTTCGAGCCTGGACCGAGCAGGCGCTCGCACCCTGGTACACGTTCGGCAACCTGCCCTCGGTCACGATCGCTGATGGGCACTACATCAACGGCGTCGTGGCCGTACCGGCGATCTATCCCGGCCCGATCTACGTCGGACTTTCCACTCGATCGATCAGCGACGCCGGCATCGCCGCGATCGTAGATGAGGCGCGCAAGGATGGGATGCTCGGCTCCAAGTCGGACTTCACCGGCACGCCGATGCCGGGTTCGATCCAGGCCCACATCGAGATGACCGTCGGTGGCGTCACGCACGAGCTGACCGGCCCCACCTCTTCGGACGGCACGACCTCGACCGAGCCCACGACGGCCGGCGCGTTCGTGGCATTCCAGGCCCGGATCGGCAGCCTCGAGGCATGGCTGGGTTCGGAGCTCGGCCAGAGCGCCACGTTCTCGCCGGCGAGTCTCGCGGTCATGCTGACGCCCCCGGTCGACGCCCAGGGTGGGATAGCCGCCAAGGAGACGGCCTGGCCGCTGGACTCGACCTTCGCCACGTTCGGAAAGGCATTCGGCGGCACGTATCGCTGCGCGACGGTCACCGGCGCCGATCTCGCGAAGCTGCTGCCGATCGTTCAGGGCTCGAATCAGCTGACCCGATTCGTGGACTTGTCCGGCGCGAAGATGTCGCTCCAGACCCGCGTGCTCGTGCCCGGGGAGTCTGGCCCCTGCGCCTAGGTGCCCACTCGCCGGGTGGATCAGGAGTCACGCCTTCGGCGTGACTTCGTCCGGGTGCCGTCATCCTCGCCGCCTCTGGAACGCGCTCTCGCGCGCCGTGTCGGCGGCGATCCTGCCGGACACCCGGCCGGCTTCTACTTTGTCGGAGTGGCGGGCACTACGACGCGAAGGGCCGCCACGTATGGGGTTACGGGCTCCGGCCGCGGCCGTAGCGCCACCCGATCGACTGCTCCGACTGGGTACTTTTTGTAGGGCCGAACGGCTGTTGCATGGACCGTATGCAGGATGAATGCTGCCGCCATGAGACAGATTCCTCGCTCGATCAAGGACCTCCGCCCTGCCGGCACACTGCGCGTTCCGTTCCGCGGCGCCGAGCTTCTCGAGACCCCGCTCCTGAACAAGGACACGGGCTTCGATGAGGGCGAACGTGACGTCTTTGGATTGCGCGGCCTGCTGCCGGCCCGCATGTCCACGATCGACGAGCAGGCCAACCTCGAGCTGGAGCACATCCGCCGCAAGGGTGACGACCTGGAGCGCTTCATCGGACTGGCCGCACTACAGGACCGCAACGAGACCCTCTTCTATCGGGTGCTCATCGAGAACCTCGAGGAGTTCATGCCGATCGTCTACACGCCGACGGTCGGGCGAGCCTGCCAGTCTTTCAGCCACATCATGCGGCGGCCGCGCGGCCTGTGGATCACACCGGCCGACAGTGACCGCATCCCCGACCTGCTGCGCAACGCCCGACCGGACGCGGCCGGCGGAGGCTCGGCCGTGGACGAAGTCCGCTTGATCGTGGCCACGGACAACGAACGAATCCTCGGCCTGGGCGACCAGGGCGCAGGCGGCATGGGCATCCCCGTCGGGAAGCTGTCGCTCTATACCGCCGGAGCGGGCATCTACCCCTCCCACACGCTGCCGGTCTCGCTCGACGTGGGCACGGACAACGAGGAGTTGCTGGCCGACCCGTTCTACGTGGGCTATCGCCATCCGAGGCTGCGCGGCGCCGAGTACGACGACTTCATCGAGGCTTTCGTCTCCGCGATCATCGATGTCTGCCCGCGAGCGGTCCTGCAGTGGGAGGACTTCAAGCAGCACAACGCGATCCGCATCCTCGACCGCTATCGGCACCGCATCACGAGCTTCAACGACGATATCCAGGGCACGGGCGCGGTCGTCCTCGCCGGCATCCTGGCGGCCGTTCGAGCCCTGGGCCGACCGCTCGGCGAGCAGCGGTTCGTGTTCCTCGGCGCCGGCGCGGCGGGCACCGGCATCGCCCGGATGGTGCGGGCCGCGATGGTCGCGCAGGGGGTGGATGAGGCCACGGTCAAGCGGGCCATCGCCACGGTCGACACGAAGGGCCTCGTCTTCGCCAGTCGTGACGAGCTGGACGACGACAAGCGCCAATTCGCCCTTGGGCCCGACGAGATGGCCCACTTCGGCCTGGGCGGGTTGAAGCCCGGCGATCGGTGCGGCCTGGAGGCGGTCGTGGCGGCGGTCAAGCCGACCATGCTCATCGGTACCAGCGGCGTTCCCGGCGCGTTCACGGAAGCGGCCATCCGAAAGATGGCGGCCAACACCGATCGACCCGTCGTCTTCCCCCTCTCCAATCCGACGGCCAAGACCGAGGCGGTGCCGGCCGACATCATGACCTGGACCGGCGGCCGCGCCCTGATCGCCACGGGCAGCCCGTTCGAGCCGGTCGTGGTGGAAGGCAGGGCCCACGTCATCGGCCAGGCCAACAACGTCTTCATCTTCCCCGGGCTGGGGCTTGGCGCGATCGTGGCCGAGGCCCGCGAGATCACCGACGAGATGTTCCTTCTGGCGGCCGAGACGCTGGCCGAAATGGTCCCGAATGAGCGGCTCGAGGTAGGAGCGCTCTACCCGGCCGTTTCGCAGCTTCGAGAGGTATCGCGCCAGATCGCCGCCAAGGTCGTCTGCCAGAGCCGCGACTGCGGCGTGGGGCGGTTGTACCGCGACGAGGAGATCTTCGACGCGGTCGATTCGGCGATCTGGTTCCCCGCCTACCTGCCCTACCAGCCGGTGCTCTGAGTCGATTCGCGAAGGCCGTCGTCCGGCCGCACCTGCCCGAAGGCCCCAGGACCTCCGGCGGCTGGTTTCGAGCCCACAAGACGGTCAAGTTGATGTACGCGGGAGCCGAAACCTCGATCGGACGTGCCCTGGACAGGTTCCGGTTGGCCCGGTCCGTACGTAGCCCGACCGTGCGGTTGGGTGCGTGGGCCCAACGGGCGTAAGGAGAGCGAGATGGCCGTAGGAACATTCGACCCGGCGGCGTTCACCGCCGGGATAGTGGTCAGCCGCAGGAAGCCAGGACACTTCGTTGCGCTAACCGAGGACGGCCGGATCGACGCGGTCCTGGCGCAGGGTGGAACCAAGCTCGCCGACGCGCTGGAGAAGCGCGCCGCGATCAACGTGAACAACGCTATGCAGGGTCCGTGCGACGGTTCCGCTCCGCTGGCTCCTGCCGCCGCCGTCAAGAACGTCGATCCGTACGACATCACGGTCGCGATGCCTGCCGAAGACGGCGAGCCGGTCGTGAGCGACGCCGATCGCGACGCCTGGAGCAAGTTCCGCGTCGCCTACGACGTGACCCTCGAGGCCACGCCGTTCAAGGTCACGGGCGTCCTTCTTCTTCTGCCATCTCAGGACCCGTTGTCCCTGACCGAGCGAGGCACCGAGCTGTTCCTGGCGGTGTTCACGCCGTCGGTCCAGATCAACGGCGTAACGATCAAGGACACGCCGCGCGATGCCGTCCTTGTCAACAGGTCTCACCTGCGGCGCGTCAACGCCAACATGAGGCGCTAGTCGAAGAGGGATCGCCTTCCGCCGAGGCCACCGCCGAGCGGCCCCGGCTGCAATGGCAACACGAGATTCCCTGAAAGCGGCGCGACTAGGGCCAGTCGCGCCGCTTTCGATTCCCGGCAACGAGTCGGCGCGCGGCGCTGGACGCCCCGCCCTCCGCACCGGTGCCGCCCCACAGGGCAAGTTCGGCCGCCCGTGTCAGAATGGTCGAAATGGCTCCCGGGTGGGCAGCGAGCGGTTGACTTCGATCCCGCCTAAGCATGTTGCCGGCCCTGGGGCCTCTGGTCGGGTAAGCCGGATCGCGGGTCGAGCTTCCGCTCGACCACAGAGAGGTCGAGATGCTTGTCGGACTACCCCGGGAGATCAAGGACAACGAGTTTCGTGTCGGCCTGACGCCCAGCGCCGTTCGGGAACTGGCGACGCACGGGCACAAGGTCATCGTCCAAACCGGCGCCGGTGAGGCGATCGATCTGTGCGATGACGATTATCGAAACGCCGGGGCTGAGATCGTCCCCGATGCCGCCGTCGTCTACGCTCGGGCCGAGCTGGTCGTCAAGGTCAAAGAGCCGCAGCCGGCCGAGATCGCGATGCTCCGCGAAGGGCAGGTTCTGTTTACCTACCTGCACCTCGCCCCCGATCGAACCCAGACCGAGGGTCTGCTGAAGTCGGGCTGTATCGCGATCGCCTACGAGACCGTGTCCGACGAGCGCGGCGGCCTACCCCTGCTGGCGCCGATGAGCGAGGTCGCCGGGCGGATGTCGATCCAGGCCGGCGCCCATGCTCTCGAGCGGGAAGCCGGCGGTCGAGGCGTTCTGCTCGGCGGCGTGCCCGGCGTTCCGCCGGCCAAGGTCGTCGTCCTCGGCGGTGGCGTCGTCGGCATGAACGCGCTGCGCATGGCCCTGGGCCTGGAGGCCGACGTGACGGTCATCGATAAGTCGCTGCCCCGGCTCAAGGAGCTGGACCTCGCCTTCGCCCCTGCCCTCAAGACTCGCTATTCCACCACCGACGTGGTCGAGGAAAGCGTCATGACTGCTGATCTGGTCATCGGCGCGGTGCTCACGCCGGGCGGCACGGCGCCTCGAATGGTTACCCGCGAGATGGTCCGGAGCATGCGCCGCGGCACGGTCGTGGTCGACGTCTCGATCGATCAGGGCGGCTGCTTCGAGACTTCGCGGCCCACCACCCACTCCGACCCGACGTACGTTGTGGATGGCGTGGTCCACTACTGCGTCACCAACATGCCGGGCGCCGTGGCCCGAACCTCCACCTTCGCCCTGAACAACGCCACTCTGCCATTCACCCTGGCCCTGGCCGACAGGGGTTATCGCGACGCCATGGAGCAGGACTGCCACCTCCGAGACGGGCTCAACATCCTTTCCGGCAAGGTCACCCACAAGCTGGTCGCGGCGGCACACGGTCTCGAGTACGTGACCCCGGAGCAGGCCCTGGGCCTGTAGAAATGAGCTTCGAGATCTATCTCGAATCCGGACCGCTTCACCGCAAGACCTGGATCTACGTTCCGAGCCTGGCGGGCTGCTCGACCGTGAGCCCGACCACGGACGACGCCATGGAGGCGGCGCGGGCGGCCATACGCCAGCGGATCGGCTTTCTGCGCGACCACGGCGAGACGTACCCCGACCCGGAACCGATCGAGCTGGCCGTCGCCTCGCACGTGATCGAGCGCAAGTTCCTGGGCTTCGGGCAGGGCGTCTTGGCCTCGGATGTGGTGCCGTTGACCGCCGACGAGGCCGCCAGCCAGCTGCGCTGGGCGGGCTGGTCTCGCCAGGAACTCGTGAACGCGGCCCGCTCGCAGCCCATTCCGCTGGCCGCGAAGCCGGCCGCGGGAGGTCGATCGACTGCGGCCATCCTGTCGCACGTGGCGGAGGCCGAGTGGTCCTATGTCAGCTCCACGCTCGGGACCGTGGCCGGCAGAGGCGCCATCATGGCCGCCATCGCGGGTGCCGGTGACGAGCCCTGGGCCGCCCTCGCCGCTGAGCGCGAAGCACTCATGGAGCGTCTCCGCCGCATGACTCCCGAGGAGTTGTCCAGGGTCACCGACCGGGGTCCCGGCAAGCCGGCTCGGACCGCCCATCGCATGCTTCGGCGCATGCTCGAGCACGAATGGGAGCACGTGTTGGAGCTGCGTTCGAGGTTGGGTTCCTAGAACCGCACCCCGCCGGGGGCCGTCCGGTCAGAGGGCGCCGAGCACCACGCGGGCAATCTCGGGATCGATCTCATCCGCCAGTACGGCCGCCAGTCGATCGCTCGCTCGCTGAGCGATCGGACTGCCCATCGTGAAGCGCGTGTTCGGCTGTGAGAGATCGAGGTTGTCGAGCCGCGACTGGCTGAACCGGGCCCGATGGCGCTGGCAGCAGTTGACGGTCAGATCGTCTTCGTTCTCGATGCCGTGGCCGGTGATGTAGTAGTGACCGACTCGTGCGACGACCTCAACCGGTCCCGTGCCGTTGGCGAAGAAGCCGAGAGGCTGAACGGCGTCCTCTCCCAGCCAGGTGACCAGCGCGCCGACCAGAACCGCAGACGCCTTGGCTTCGTGCCAGCCATCGCCGCGCACGATCTGGGCGACCGCGCGACCGATGCCGGCGACCTCCTCATTGGAGAGCACGGCGAGATACTCGCGGTTGAGCGAGGCGACCGCCTGGGTTGGGCCCTTGGCGGCTGTGACGTTCTGCTGACGATCGGGCTGATCCACCGTTGCACTCATATTGGTTGCGGCCGTGTGCGCGTACACGTTAGACGAGCCTGGCGGGCCGTCAAGACCGGCCTTACGGCCCAACCCGTCAGTACTTTTGGGTTGGCCGCGGGTGACTCTCCCGTCTTGCGGGTTGGATGTCCGGCTAGGTGCAGTATGCGTGTCTTTGGTAGTGAAGACATCGGGTCAAGCCAGGGGGCCTGGTGCGGCCTTGCACCGTCCCAGTACCGTCGTCTTCGGACGCCCGGCCCAGTCCACGGCAGGCTCGCAGGCGGGTTCTCGTCGGCCCGAAAACGGTCCTAGCCGGCAGCGGCAAGGGCTTCGGCGACGACTGCCTGGGCTTCCTCGAGGATGCGGTCCAGATGCGCTTCTCCGAGGAAACTTTCGGCATAGACCTTGTAGACGTCCTCGGTCCCCGACGGGCGGGCCGCGAACCAGCCGTTCTGGGTCGTGACCTTGACCCCGCCGATCGGGGCGTCGTTGCCGGGGGCGCGCGTCAGGACGGCGGTGATCGGCTCGCCGGCCAGCGACGATGTGCCGATCTGCG
This sequence comes from Chloroflexota bacterium, assembly GCA_003157875.1. Classification (GTDB taxonomy): domain Bacteria; phylum Chloroflexota; class Limnocylindria; order Limnocylindrales; family CSP1-4; genus Fen-1039. The sequence continues at coordinate 29,550 of PMKV01000044.1, read as the reverse complement.
CCGGCGACAGCTTCGACAGGATGGCCTTCTGCTCGCGGGTCGCCGGGGCGTCGATGCGGCGATATGCCGGCGCGCCGAACTTCGCGGTCAGGGCTTCGTAGGCGACGGCCGGGTTGTGGCCCGTCCTGGCCGTGAGCTCGGCCGCGAGCAGGCAGGCGATGAGGCCGTCCTTGTCGGTCGTCCAGACCGTGCCGTCTCGGCGCAGGAACGAGGCGCCGGCGCTTTCCTCGCCACCGAAACCGAGCGTGCCCGCGACCAGCCCGTCGACGAACCACTTGAACCCGACGGGGACCTCGATCAGCTTGCGCGGCAGCTCGGCGGCGACGCGATCCAGCATGCTTGTAGAGACGAGCGTCTTGCCGACCGCCACGTCCGGCCGCCAGTCGCGATTTCGGTACAGGTACGCGACCGCGGCCGAGAGGAAGTGGTTGGGGTTCATGAGACCCGCGGCACCGGCCACGATGCCGTGGCGGTCGGCGTCGGTGTCGTTGGCGAAGGCGACGTCGAAGCGGTCCTTCAGCGCGACGAGCCGGGCCATGGCGTATGGCGACGACGGATCCATTCGAATTCGGCCGTCCCAGTCGACCGTCATGAAGCCGAACTGCGGATCGACGACTTCGTTGGTGACGGTAAGGTTGAGGCGGTAGCGGTCGCGGATGGCGGCCCAATAGCCGATGCTGGCTCCGCCCAACGGATCGACGCCGAGCTTGAGACCCGAGCCCACGATGACGTCCATGTCCAGGACGCGGGCCAGGTCTTCCACGTAGGTCGTGGTGAAGTCGTAGCGGCCAGCCGATGCGATCGCCTGCTCGTATGCGACGCGCTTGACCCCGTTCAGCCGGGCTCGAAGCAGATCGTTGGCCTCGCGCCCGATGGCGCCGGTCACCTCCGTGTCGGCCGGGCCGCCGTTGGGCGTGTTGTATTTGAAGCCTCCGTCTTCGGGCGGGTTGTGCGAAGGCGTGACGACGATGCCGTCGGCCAGGCCGTCCGTCCGGCCTCGGTTGTAGGTCAGGATGGCGTGCGAGACGGCCGGAGTGGGCGTAAGGCCGTCGGCGCTGTCGACCAGGACGGAGACGCCGTTGGCGATCAGGACTTCCAGGGCGGTGCGCGTCGCCGGATCCGAGAGCGCGTGGCTGTCCTTGCCGATGAAGAGCGGGCCTGTCGTGCCCTGGCTCTTGCGGTAGCGGCAGATTGCCTCGCTGGTGGCCAGGATGTGGTCTTCATTGAACGAGCTGTTGAGCGAGGAGCCGCGATGGCCGGAAGTTCCGAACGCGACGGCCTGCGAGGGCACGTTCGGGTCGGGGTGGATGTCGTAGTAGGCGTCGACCAGACGGCCGACGTCGACCAGCATCGACTTGTCCGCCGGTTTGCCCGCTCGCTCGCTTACTGCCACAGACTCCTGACCTCCAGCTCTGATCGTCGCCCCGCGGAATGATGCCTTGCCCGAGGCCGCGTGAACAGCGCAAACCGCCGGGCGCCACCGAGGGGTTTTCATCCTCGTTGCGGCGGCCCATCCGACGTAGCGTGGGTGGTCCGGCGGTGTCGGGATACAGGCTGGTATTCCTTCAAGTCGTCGCTCCCCGATGAAATGCGTTGCGGCCCCGGGGTCGAACGAGGAGTCCCAGATGCCTGGTACAGCATTGATCGTCGTCGCGGTGGTGATCGTCGCCATCCTGATCGTGGTCGCGTGGTCGTCCGCAAGGCGACAGCGGAGCGATGGCCTTGCGCGGACCGAGAAGCTCCGCGAGCAGTTCGGGCCCGAATATGACCGGACCTTGGCAGCCGCGGGCGACACCCGTAGCGCCGAGAAGGAGCTGGCCGCGCGCCAGCAGCGCGTCTCGAATCTCGACATCAGACACCTCTCGACCGACGAAGGCCAGCGCTTCAACGACGAGTGGCAGGGCGTTAAGGCGAGCTTCGTCGACGATCCGTCGGCCGCCGCCATCGGGGCCGATGCCCTGGTTGGGCGGGTCATGGTCGCCCGGGGATACCCGGTAAGCGACTTCGAGCAGCGCTCGGCCGACATGTCGGTCGATCACTCGCCCACGCTCGAGCACTACCGCGCCGCGCACGAGACCGCTCTCCGCGATGCCCTGGGCCAGGCCGACACGGAGGAGCTACGCCAGGCGGTGATCAGTTCGCACGTGTTGTTCGGCGAGCTGGTCGAGACACCGACGCCGGTCGAGACGTCGGTGACTGGGGTCGTCGAGCCGGCGCCGGTCGAGGAGCCGGCCGCAAAGGAGCCGGTCGTTGTTGAACCGAGCCCGGAGACGCCTGAACTGGTCGAAGTCCGATGATCACCAACGACATTGGTCCGGACGTCGCGACTACCGAAACGTCGCCGCGCATCGACGCTGCCCCGGCTTCCGGTCCGCTGCCTCCGAAGCGGCTGGCGATCGGGCGGCCGGGCCTCCTGAGACGAACGAGGCGAAGCAGCATGCCGCTCTTCGCCAACGGCGCGGCCGAGGACCTGCGGTCTCGATGGCTCGACATCCAGACGAGCTTCGTCGACGAGCCGGGGACTTCGGTCGAGCAGGCCGACCTTCTGGTCGCGGAGGTAATGCGGCAGCTCGCCGCGACCTTCGCCGAGAAGCGCGCCAAGCTCGAGCCTCAGCTGGTCAAGGGCGAGGCGATCTCGACCGAGGACCTGCGCGTCGCGCTCCGGCACTACCGCTCGTTCTTCGACCGGCTCCTGCTGATATAGCGAGCAGGCCGCCCCTCAGTACGGCAACGTGATCGTCGTGGCGTCCGCCGCTTCGCCGAGGAGCGGCAGGCCCCAGGACAGCTCGATCGTGCGCAGCATCGAGTAGTGGGTGGCGGGGCCGTCGAAGTGTGAGCCGGGCGTCATGCCGGGGCTGGCCACGATAGTGGCGATGTGGCCGCCGCCGTTTGTGTTGGTGTCGCCTTCGTCCCAGGTGATGAACAGAACTGAGTTGGCAAAGGCCGGGCTGTCGATGATCGACGGAACGAAGGCCCGCAGGAAATCGTCCCCGGCGCGGACCGAACTGCTGTGCATGTCGTTGATCTCGTTGGGGATGATCATCTCGAAGTCCGCGGCCGCCGGGTCGAAGCCGGCCAGCTTGGTGATGTTGGCGCAGAGGTTGGGATTGCCGCTGATCGAGGTGTAGCTGATCGCCGGGTTGTGTTTGCGGACGTAGTCGCCGCTCGCGCCAACGCCGTCGGTCACGGGCAGGGCCTGGAAGCTCCCGAAGCAGTTGCCGGGATAGCCCTGGGCGTAGACGTGCCACGAATGGCCGGAGGCGTCCATCTGGTCGAAGAGGTTCGGGACCGTCAGGTCGTACGAGCCGTCGGTGCTGGTGCCCTGCAGCCCGCCCGAGGTCAGGGCTATGTAGTTGGGCTCCGACGGATGCGTCTCGGCGTAGAAGTTGGTGAGCAGGCCGTAGCGGGCGATCAGCTCGTTCTCATACGGGGCCGAGGCCGAGCCGACGATGCTGCCGTATTCCTTGTTCTCGAGAATGATCACGTAGACGTGAGCGAAGTCCGGAAGACCCGAGCCGGGCGTCGGCGAGGCGGAGGGGGACGCGGACGGCCAGGCGGAGCCCGCCGGCGAGGCGCTCGCGACGGAGGCGGTCGGGCCGGGGGTGGCGGTCGCCGTGGAAGCGGGCGAGACGGTCGGGCCGGTGGCGCCGCAGGCAGAGACGACCAAAGCCATGACGACGGCGCCGACCGTTCGGCAGCTCCGGATTCGATTCATCGGCGCAGTCACCTCTCGCAGGGTTCAGGCGGTATTGTGATCCCAACCGGACGGCGCAAGTTCGCCGGGCTGCCGCCGAACAGGAGTGAGTCTCATGAGCGATCTATCCGGACACGCGGCGGAGCGAGTTCGGCCGCTGATCAGGGTCCGTCAGTTCCGTGACTTCCTCGACCGGCAGGTGGCCACATCGGAGCTGGACTCCATCGCCGACGTGGCCCGCTGGTCTGGGAGCTCCACGAACACGCAGCCGTGGCGGTTCATCGTGCTGCGCGACCGGGCCGCCATCAAGCGCATCGCGGATGCCGCGATGCCCCAGACGCGCGGGCTGCTGACCGCCCCGGCCGCGATCGCGATCGTTCTGCCCGACGAGCAAGGTCAAGCCGTCTCGCATGCCTATGACGAGGGCCGAGCCGCCGAGCGGATCCTGATCGCCGCTTCCATGCTCGGCCTCGGCGCGGGCATCAGCTGGATCATGCCGGATTACCGCGATGCGATTCGAGGGATCCTGGGACTGCCCAAGGATCGATTCGTGCGGACGATCGTCGCCATCGGGCATCCCAGCGAGGCGGCGATGCGGCCCAAGAGTGCCCCGGGCGCCGCCCGGCTGCCCCGGAGCGAGGTGGTCCTGGAAGAGAAGTGGCCGCAGGGCTGAGCCTGCGGCCACGAAAACCTGACGAGTTGCGAGCGGGCGGCTATTTCGGCTACTCGGCCACGCCCGTCGCGGGGCCACCCGCCGGCCGGTGAATCCCCGAGAGCGCCGTCTGCTCGGCGTGGAAGTGGGCGCGAAGCGGCTTCTCCTTGAGGGCGAGGACCGCCACGAGCGAGAGGGTCGCGGCGCCGACGCCGATCCAGATCGAGTTGGCGATCGCGATCGAGAAGGCCTGGTGGAAGCCAGTGGCGAAGTACGACTGATATTGAGCCGGGACCTGCGACAGGAAGCTCGTGGGCGAGCCGCCGACCGCGGTCAGCGAGCCGGGATCGAACCCGGGCGGAGGACTCGACGGGACGAGCGCCGCCGGAGCGCCGGTCGGGAGCGCCTTCACGATCTGGTCGTGCAGCAGGGTCCAGTTGAGGTTGTTGCGGAAGAGGGTGAAGGCGATCGTCAGGCCGACGGAGGTCCCGATCTGCCGGATCAGCGTCAGGTCGCTGGTCGCGGTTCCGAGCATGTCGAACGAGACGTCGTTCTGGACGATGAGGGTGAAGATGGCCATCGTCGGGCCGACCCCCAGGCCGGCGATCAACATCCAGCTCCATAGCACGGGATCCGGAGTATCGGCCCGCAGGTTCGAGAAGAAGGCCAGGCCGACGGACATCAGAACGAGCGCCACGGCCAGGAGCAGCTTGTATCGACCGATCCGGCTGACCAGCTGGCCGGCCAGGATCGAGCTGAAGATCAGGCCGATCAGGAACGGGAAGAGCAGGTAGCCGGACGCCGTGGTGCTGGCACCCTGCACGATCTGGAACCACAGCGGCAGGAAGATGATCAGGGTCGAGAAACCGAAGACGGCCAGGAAGGTCGCTATGGCGGAGACCGTGAACGTCCGGTTTCGGAAGAGGCTCAACGGGATCATCGGCTCTTCCGCCCGCCACTCGGCGAAGACGAAGGCCACCAGGAAGACGAAGCCGGCGGCGAACCAGCCGATCACTGCCGGATCGGTCCAGCTGCCTGTTTCGGCGAGGGTCAGCGCGACCAAGACCGGGACGACGGCGCCGGTGAAAGTGACCACGCCCGGGATGTCGAGGGTGAAGCGGGCGCCCTCCTTGCGATGAGTCGGCAGCAGGCGAGCGATCAGGTAGAGCGAAATGGCGCCGACCGGCAGGTTGACGAAGAAGATCCAGTGCCAGGAGATGTTGTCGGTCAACACGCCGCCCAGGAACGGGCCGACAAGAAACGCGATGCCGAAGACGCCGCCGAACAGCCCCTGGTACTTGCCGCGCTCGGCCGGAGTGAAGAGGTCGCCGATGACCGCCAGGGAGATCGGGAAGAGGGCGCCGGCGCCGATGCCCTGGACGCCGCGGAAGAGGATGAGCTGCCACATGGTCTGGCTCAGGCCCGACAGCGCCGACCCGACGAGAAAGATGCAGATGCCAACTACCAGCATCGGCTTGCGGCCGTAATAGTCGGACAGCTTGCCGTAGATCGGGATGGCCGCGGTGCTCGTGACCAGGTATGAGGTAACGACCCAGGTGTAGAAGTCGGCGCCGTTCAGCTCCGTCGAGATCTTCGGCAGGACCGGACCGACGATGGTCTGGTCGAGGGCGCCGAGGAAGAGGGCGAGCATGATGGCGCCCAGGATTTCGAACCGGGCGCGAGCGTTGACCTCGATCGCGGCGTGCTCCGGGGCGCTGGCGATCTCCGATGCCATGGGGACTCCTTGCGCTCCCGTTCGATCGAGTGGTTGGCGGGAAGCGCGCCGCCAGCCCTACGCCCAGAGCCTGGGCGTCGCGTGTGTGCAGGTGGTGAATTCGCGTCGGAAATGCGGTGATCTCCGCTGCCGCCGACGCAGTCTCGCTCCGAGTTGCCGGGCGAAACAGGGACGGTATATATACCCGAATTGGCCGATCGGCGCCAGCGATGGACCGTGCGTTGCGCGCTTCCGGCCGCGTCCGGCAGCCGATCCCTACCCGACCTTGCGAGCCACGAACTCGATCAGGTGGAAGTGGTGTGGCTCGCCGAGGGCCGTCGGACGGTCGTCCTCTTCGACCGACCAGTGCTCGATCTCGAAGCCGGCCAGATCCGCTTCGAATCGACCGGGCGGCTGGCAGGTCATTGTTGGGTCGGAGGCGGATTCGTCGTGGTCGCCGAAGAGCATCGCCGCGAACCGCGCCCCGGGCTCGAGGGCCGCGACGATCCGCCTCCAGGCCGCCTCGAACGCCTCCGGCGGCAGGAACGGCAGGCACAGGCTGGCGTTGACCAGATCACAGGGCGGCACCTCGAACGCGGCGAGGTCTTCGATGTGGACCTGGAGCCCGTCGCGCAGGTTCGGTTCCACGGCCGCTTCCATGGCCGTTCGAGCGGCCGGCTCGCGATCCACGGCCAGGACGCGCCAGCCGGCGCGGAGCAATTCGCGAGTGTCGCGTCCGGCGCCGCAGCCGAGGTCCACCGCGAAGCGCCGGGGGAGCGGCCGACCGTCGCTTCGGAGCGGCCCGCCGGCAGCCGCGTCCTCCTCCCGGAACTTGTCGATCGCCAGCTTGACCGTCCGCCATGCCGGTCGATCGACCGTCACGGTGTAGTAGTCGAACCAGTGCTCGGAGTCGGCGCCCATACGATGAGACTATACGAACGCGGCTGCCGCGTAACCCACCGTGCGACGGGGATCGCCGCCCGCATCCGCTGAGGTGGCTGCGCCCAGCAGGATGCCCCGCTTTGCACCCAACTCGGCGGTCGCAGCCAGCGTGACCCGGACCGGGTCGATGCCGCACAGCCCGCATACGAGGCCGGGCCGTCGGGCCCCTATCAGCGCCAGGTCCGCGACGCGGAGCCCTTCGGCGTCCAGCCGCAGCAGCGGCTCGAGCAACTCCGTGTCCGTCTCCTCGCAGATCCTGGCGGGTGGGTAGTGGGCCATGTCGGAGCTGGCCACGAGCAGGATCCTCTCGCCCGCGGCGCGCCTCTCGGACAGGAGCCGGCCGAGACGGACCCCGGCTTCGGCATGGCTGTCGAGGCGCGGGCTGACCGCCAGCGGCACGATCTTCGCCCCGGGGCAGGCCCGGGCGAGCAGCGGCAGCTGGACTTCGAGCGAGTGCTCGGTCAGGTGAGCCGCATCGTCCCGCGCAAACGGCCCGCCCAGCGCCACGACGGCGGCGGCCAGCGCCTCGTCGATGGCAACCTCGCCAAGGGGCATGCGCCAGGGGCCGCCGGCCCAAACGCCCACGCCCTCAGCCCAGGCCTGATGATCCGTGCCGGCCAGCACGATCGTGGTCGGGCCGATCTCGCCGGCGAGTGCCCAACCCAGCGCGGCGATCGCACCCGAGTAGACGAGCCCCGCATGCGGGACCATGATTCCCACGACCGCCCCCGGGCCGGCGCCGTCGGGCCGCTTCGCCTGCCGTGCGCCGGCCAGCAGGTCGTCGACCATGCGCCCGAGGCCGGCGGCCCCGGCCGGGTAGAACATGCCGGCGACGGCCGGCTCCCGTGCGTCGCCGCTCATCGGACCGCCGTGGCGCGGGCGCCGTACTCTGCCAGCCCGACGCCGGCCAGGACGTGGCCGCACCGCCCGCAGCTTCCGCTGACCAGGGCCGCGGCCGGCGTGGCCCTGTACCCTCGGCGCCGGATCAGTGTCTCGCCGCAGCCTGCACAGGCCGTGTCCTCGTCACCGCCACTCACATTGCCCGAATAGACGTGGCACAAGCCCGCCTCGCGGCCGGTCGCCACCGCCCGCTCGATCGTGGCCACCGGCGTCGGGTCGAGGTCGGTCAGACGGTACGTTGGGAAGAAGCGGCTCACGTGCCACGGCGTCTCGGGCCCGAGTTCCACGGCGATCCAGCGCGCCAGGCCCCTCAGCGAGTCCGGGTCGTCGTTGAGCCCCGGAATCAGCAGTGTCGTCACCTCGACCCAAACGCCGCGCTCGCGCATCCCGGCCAGTGCCGCCAGCACGGGCGCCAGCCGCGCCCCAACGATGCGGCGGTAGAAGCGGTCGTCGAAGGATTTCAGGTCGACGTTGGCGGCCGCGACGAGCGGGCCCAGGAGATCGAGCGCCTCGGGCGTCTGGTAGCCGTTTGTCACCAGGACGTTGGCCAGGCCGGCGTCGAGGGCGAGTCGAGCCGTTTCGAGGACGTACTCGATGAAGACCGTTGGTTCCGTGTAGGTGTAGGCGATGGTTCGCGCGCCCGCCGCCTGAGCCGCGGCCACGACCATCGCGGGAGGCAGATGGAATTCGGGCGCGGTCGAGGCGTCGCGGCCGGCCTGGGAGATGGCCCAGTTCTGGCAGTGCAGGCAGTGGAAGTTGCAGCCGCGGGTGGCGATCGAATAGGCCACGCTGCCGGGGTAGACGTGGAACAGCGGCTTCTTCTCGATCGGGTCCGCGTTGGCTGCCACGGCCTGCCCGAACACCAGCGAGACGAGTGCGCCGTCGCGATTCTCGCGCACACGGCAGATGCCGGCGCGACCCGGCCGAATCAGGCAGCGGTGGGCGCAGGCGATGCAGCGGACGGCGCCGTCGGGCTCGACCACTCCCAGAATGGCCGGAGTGACCGGGTCGTTGGATGGACTTCGAGCTTGTTCGAACGTAGGCACGGGGCCGACTCCTCGGGCTTCATGCTCGCCCCGAAGGCATCCGCGGCAAAGGGCCGAAAGGCCCAAGGTGCCCTCCGCGGTCGAGGCGTGGCCCGGCGACTCGAGAACGCGCCATTGGACTCTGGCGCGGCGGCCGACGGAGCGTAGCCTCCGCAGTGGGGTTAGCGAGGCAGTAGATGAAGCAGCTCGAAAGCTCGGATCGACGGCATCTCCTCGCAATCGCCCGTGGGGCGATCGAGGCGGCCGTGTGCCGAGGCGCGCTCGTCGACCAGGTGGCCGGCCCTTTCTCGGCCGCTCTCGTCGAACCCGCCGCGGCCTTCGTCACGATCCACGAGCACGGTGAGCTGCGGGGTTGCATCGGCCTGATGCGGTTCGAGGCCCCGCTGTGGCTCAATGTCCGGGAGGCCGCCGCTGCCGCCGCGCTCGACGATCCGCGATTCCTCCCGGTGGCCGAGTCGGAGCTGCCGGCGCTCGATCTCGAGATCTCGGTCCTCGACCCGCCGGTGGAGCTGCCCGATCCATCGGGCTTCGTCGCCGGACGCCACGGCATCGTGGTCGAGCGGGGTTCGCGTCGGGCGCTGCTGCTACCCCAGGTCGCGACCGAGCAGGGCTGGGACGAGGTCGGGATGCTCGAGGCGGTGTGCCGCAAGGCAAACCTGCCGCTCGACTCGTGGCGCGACCCGTCGACCCGGCTGCTGATCTTCGAGTCGTTCTGCTTCGGCGATGGGGATCCCGATCGCTCCGCGAGCGAGCCGGCGGGCTGACGGTCCCGAGGCCCGTGCGGTCCTCCCGTGCCGCCCCGCGCCGACTTCAGACTTACTTCAGTCAATAGGTCAACTATGAGCCTCAGTTCGGTGCCGCCAGCATCCTAGAGAGCGGCCTCAGGAGGTTTCTCATGGTTCCCGAAACGCGACTGCTCAGCCGCCGGGCCTTCGCCCCGCTGGCCTCCCTCGTCATGGTGGCCGTGCTGGTCGCGGCCTGCGGTTCGGCCGCAGTCAGCCAGACGTCGACGCAGACCGGCGCGGGTCCCCTGGCGACAGCAACTCATACCCAGGCACCCAACATTCCCGCCGTAGCGGCCACGGCCACTGCCGCCACGACCGTGACGGCCGCCGGCGGGTCTGCCCTGTCCCTACAGGATCAGATGGTCTCCGTGATCAAGGCGGTCACCCCGGAGGTCGTCCAGATCGAGACGGCCAGCGGGCTCGGCTCCGGCGTCATCTACGACTCGAAGGGCGACATCGTTACCAACGCCCACGTCGTCGGCACGGACACGTCGTTCACCGTGACGCTGTCCAGCGGTCATATCTACACCGGAACGCTCGTCGGCACCTACACACCCGACGACATCGCCGTGATCAAGATCACCGCCCCCGGGATCACCGCCGCCACCTTCGGCGACTCCTCCGCGCTCCAGGTCGGCGACTTCGTCCTGGCCATGGGCAATCCCCTCGGGCTCACCTCCAGCGTCACCGAAGGCATCGTTAGCGCCCTCGGCCGCCAGGTCACCGAGCCAAACGGCAACGCCCTGCCCGACGCCATCCAGACCAGCGCCGCAATCAACCCCGGCAACAGCGGCNNGGCGCCCTCGTCGACCTCAACGGCGAAGTCGTGGGCATTCCGACCCTCGAGGCAACCGACCCGCAGGTCGGCGGCGCCGCGGCGGGCATCGGCTTCGCGATCTCCAGCAACCGAGCCAAGACCATCGCCGATCAGCTCATCGCCAGCGGCAAGGTCACCAGCTCCGGGCGCGCCTATCTGGGCGTGCAGCTTCGAGACGGCACGGCCGGTCCGGTCGTCGTCGCAGAGACGGCCGGCGGCCCGGCTGCCACCGCCGGAATCCTGGTCGGCGATGTCGTTCTCTCGGTCGACGGCACACTGACCCCCGACAGCTCAACGCTCGTCGACGCGATTGCCGCTCACAGCCCCGGCGACCAGGTCAAGCTGCAGGTTCGGCATCAGGCCGGTACAACGGTCACGGTGACCGTGACCCTCGGTCAGCTACCGAGCTAGCCGGGATCACGCCGGCCGGCGATGCCGGTTCGGCGAGGCCAATAGCCAAAGCGAGAGGCGGTCGGTTCGGCCGCCTCTCTTCATGTTCCCGATTGCGTGGGTAGCTCGAAGGTGATGGTGGTGCCGCCCCCGGCTGGCGTCCCGGCCCCGATAGATCCGCCGTGAGCCTCGACCAGCTGGCGGGCGATGGCCAGCCCCAATCCGGATCCGCGCGAGTCGTCCGCCTTGGCGAAGCGCTCGAAGAGGTGGGGCAGCAGGTCGGGGGCGATCCCCGGTCCGCCGTCGGTCACGGAGACCGTCACAGTCCGCGGCCCGGTCTTGCCGGCGATCGAGACGGTGCCGCCCGACGGCGAGTAGCGAATGGCGTTGGCGACGAGGTTGCCGACGACCTGCTGGATTCGGAGCGGGTCAACATCGACGAGCGGCAGATCGCCGGCCATCGCCACTTCCAGGCGGACCCCGCCCGCGGCGGCAAGAACCTCGAACGAAGCTGCCGCTTCCCCGGCGAGGACCGCCAGATCGGTTGGTTCCTTGTGGAGTGGCAGCGTACCTCCCTCGGCCAGGGCCAGGGTCCGGAGGTCCTCGACGAGCTTGGTGAGCATCCCGATCTGGTCGACGGCCTCGGTCAGGTGGGCCTCGTCGATGGGGTGGACGCCGTCGATCATCGCCTCAAGCTCACCGCGCAGCACCGCCAGCGGCGTGCGCAATTCGTGGCTCACGTCGGCCAGCAGCGAGCGTCGCTGCCGCTCGTCCGCTTCGAGGTGCGCGGCCATGGCGTTGAATGCCCCGACCAGCGACCTCAGCTCGCGCGGTCCGCGACGGTAGGGGGCAACGCGGGCCGTGTAGTCGCCCGCCTCGACCCGACCGGCGGCCTCGATGAGATCGCCGAATGGGAGCGCGAAGCGTCGCGCGCTGCCGGCGATCCGGGCCACGACCAGGAAGAAGACGACAAGGAAGACAACGCCGAGCAGCCAGGTGGCGTGTCCCGGCAGCCCGAGTGCGGCCAGGATCTCGCCGATGACGATCAGCGGCGCCAGGATGACCAGGATGAAGACCAGGAAGACGACGAGTGCGAAACGGGCGAAGAACTGCCGCCGGACGCGGCGCCATGGAAACTCGCCCTGAGGCGGCCACTCCACGTCCTCCGGCCACCAATTGGGCCGCTCCCGGTGACGGGTACGCCAGGCGCGGTGCCGCTCGTAGCTGCGGATCGAGTGGCGGTGCCGTCGCCGCTCACCACGCCACGGATCGAACCACGGACCCTGGGGCGGTCCCGCGGGCGGGCCGTCCTCCGGGTCGCTCATTCCGGTTCCTCCGCGAATCGATAGCCCACGCCGTAGACCGTCAGGACGTAGCGGGGCCGAGCGGGGTCGTCCTCCAGCTTGCGGCGCAGGTTCTTGACGTGGGCATCGATGGCCCGCTCGTACGACTCGAAGGCGACGCCGTGGATGGCGTCCAGCAACTGCGATCTGGTGAAGATGCGACCGGGCTGTCTAGCCAGCGCGACCAGCAACCCGAATTCGGTCGGGGTCAGCTCGACGGTGCGTCCCGCGACCGCGACGCGCATTCGGGCGACGTCGATGGAGACGGCTCCGACTTCGATTCGGTCGCCGGGCGCCTCCTGGCGGTCGACGCGTCGAAGGATGGCGCGGATGCGGGCGACCAGCTCTCGAGGGCTGAAAGGCTTAGTGACGTAGTCGTCGGCGCCGATCTCCAGGCCCAGGACCCGATCCAGCTCGTCGTCGCGGGCGGTCAGCATGATGATCGGCACGGTCGAGTCGCGCCGGACGGCCCGGGCGACGTCGAGCCCGTCCATGCCGGGCAGTCCCAGATCCAGGACCAGCACGTCCGGCTTGCGGAGGCGGACGGCGGTCAGCGCCGAGGGACCGTCCGTGGCGACGATCACCCCGAAGCCGGCGTGCTCGAGATAGTCGCGAGCAAGCTCAACGATGCGGGGTTCGTCGTCGACGACAAGAACGGTCTTCACGATGACCTCATCGTATCCGGCGTGGTTCCTCGGCGATCAGGCGATCCGATGCCACCAGGAGAAGCCCGAGCAGGACGACGTCGATCGCCAGCCCCATGATCGAGCCGGGCAGACCGACCGTGCACAGGACGGTCGAACCCAGAACCAGGGCGACTGCCGATCGGCGCGCCCAGGGATGGCCGCGCCAGAGCAGCACGGCGACGGCGACGAAAGCGATCGCGGCGGCCAGCCAGATGAAGCCCAGGAGCTTCACGCCCGTGTCGCCGGCCTCGATCGAGTGGTTGAGGATTCGGGTTGAGGACTCGATGCCCCTGGGACCGCCGAGGCCCCACGGAACGGTGAACCCAACCACATGGACGAGGCCGTGGAGGACCATGAACACGGCGAAGACGCGGGGCAGGAGCCCGGCGGACCGAGCTCCTGCATCCCGGCTCTCCGCGGTGGTCGCGGGGAGCGGCGTGGTCATCGCGGTTGCGTGTCGGTTGGGCTGCCGGTCGTAGCGCCGCTGGTGGCGGGGCCGCCGCCGGCCGGCGGCTCTGTGCCGTGCGCCCGGCGATGGAAGTCGTCGAAGGCGGCCTGTCCGACTTCGCGCCACTCGCTCCGATGCCACCCGCCGTGCCAGCCGCCCGGACCCGCGTCCGGACCGGCGCCCGGACCGGCGCCCGGACCGAAACGATCGGGATAGCCCTCGCCGCGCCAGTAGCCGTGGCGAGCCCAGGCTCGGCGGTGATGACCGAAGAGGGCCAGGCCGATCAGTCGCAGGATGATGATCAGGACGAGGATCGTGACCAGGAAGCCGATGACGTGCCCCGCCCCGAAGGCCCCGCCGTAGGCCCAGGCCGGAACGGTGGTAGCGCCGGTCGTCGATCCGGCGGCGAAGCCGACGCCGTACGCGCCGGCCGTGATTAGCCCGATGAACACGAGCAGCAGCAATGCGGCCAGGAATCGGAAGCCGCCTCCGTATCGCATTTGTGTCTCCTTGCGATGGCTCCCGATTTCGAGCGCGGCAGGCGGGGAGCGGTTGCCAGCCTCATGCCAAAGACTGGCGATCGCTTGTGTAGGAATCGTGCATGGGAGTCGGAGGACTCGTGATCGCCGGGCCCCGTCCGGCAGCCGTCCAGCTACATCCTGAAGTAGCCGGTGACGTCGAACACGACGTCGGTCGTGGCTCCGGCGGTGGCAACGTAGGTGACCCACAGCCTTCCGCCGGACCCGAGTGGGACGGTCACGCCGTTGGCTCGGATGTCGCCCCCCGGGAAGTTGAGCGTCGAGGTACCGGGTATGCCCCCCGGGTTCTCGGGCGTCAGGGCCAGATAGCCCAGGGCGGTCTGACCCACCACGGTCAGGTTGCCGGTCACCGCGGTGGCGTTGCCGGGGACGTTTCGCGAGCTGTCGCCCGGCACGCGGTCGGTCACCTGGAACCCCACCGGAGAGACGCTGCTGAGCCTGAACCCTATGCCTGTCTGGCCCGAGCCGGGCCGTGAGTCGACCAGCCGGTTGGGGGTGAGGGCGACGTACGTGGCGCCGAAGAGCGGCGTGACCGGCGCCGATTGAGCCGAGGCCGGTCCGGGTCCGACACCGTTGGTGGCGATGACCGTAAACGTGTAGGCGGTTCGGTTGTTGAGGCCGCCGACCGTGCAGCTTGTGCCGGTGGTCGTGCAACCGTGGACGCCGTCGGAGGCGGTCACGGCGTAGCCGCTGATGGAGCTGCCGTTGGCCGCGGAAGCCGTCCAGCTGACCAGCACCTGTGAGTCGGTGCCGATGCCGGAGACCGCGGTTGGGGCGTCCGGATGGTTGGCCGGTGTCACCGCCGTCGAGGGATCCGATGGCAGGCTCGCCCCTACGGAGTTGGCGGCGATGACCGTGAAGGTGTAGCTCGTGCCGTTCGTGAGCCCGATCACAGGACAGCCGCCCGCGACCGTGTTTGTGCAATGCAGGCCACCGGGGCTCGAGGTCACCGTGTACAGGTTGATGGAGCTGCCGCCGTTGTTGACCGGAGCGGTCCAGGTGACGTTCGCCGAGCCGTTGCCGCGGGTAGCGGCGACGTTGGTTGGAGGATCGGGGACCGCGTCCGGGGTGACCGTGTTCGATGGGGCCGAGGGGTCACCGGTTCCGTTGAGATTCGTTGCCGTGACCGTGAACGAATACGAGTGGCCGTTGGTCAGGCCGTTGACCAGGCAGCTCGTGGCGCCCGAGGTGGTGCACCCAAACCCGGCCGGTGACGAGGAGACTGTGTAGCCGGTGATGGTCCCGTTGCCGACGACCGGCGCGGTCCAGGAGACAAGAGCCTGGGCATTGCCGGCCAGCGCGGTGACGCCGGTAGGCGGCCCGGGCTTTCCCGGAAGGACCTGGATCGACATCGCGGCGGTCGCCACGGGAGCGATGCCGTCGCTCGCCTGAACCGTGAAGTTGAATGTCCCCAACGAGGTCGGCGTGCCCGAGAAGTGGCCGGCCGGCGAAAGCGTGATCCCGGGCGGGAGGCTGCCTGAAACGACCGTGAACGAGACCGCCGGGACGACGGTCGTGGTCAGGGAGGTGTCCGCCGAGTAGCTGTTGCCGTAGGATGCCTGAGGAAGAGGAGTGGCCGAGAAGAGCGGCGTCGCCTGGCCGCTCGTATTCTGGCCCCAGCACGTCACTCCGGCGGCCCCGTAGGCGCAGCCCTGGAACTGGCCGCGGGCTACGCGGCTTGTCACGGCGGTCGGCGGCGAGTTCTGGCCCTGGCTGCTGTCGCCCCAGCAGCTGGTGTTGCCCTCGATGTCGAGAGCGCAGGCGCCGTTGGTTCCGGCGGCGACATCCATCCAGGGACCGAAGGGGGACACTCCGCCCGACCCGGCCGTCTCGCTGTTGCTCGGGTCGCCCCAGCAGATGAGACCGCCCGAATTGCCGCCCCCGTTGCGAATGCCGCAGGTGAAGTTGGCGCCCGCGCTGATCGTGGTGTAGACGCCCGCCGGAACGCTCGTCTTGTTGTTGCTCGAGCTGCCCCAGCATGTGACCGCACCGCGCAGGTTGATCGCGCAGGCGTGCTGCGCGCCGACCGCGACGACCGAATAGTTCCCGCCGGGGGCGGCAGTCTGGCCGCTGGCGTTGCTGCCCCAGCAGTGGAGAGCCCCGGTCGTGTCGATGGCGCAGGTGTCGTTTGGACCCGCGCTCACGGCAACGTACGTCCCGGGCTGTGCCGTGGCCATGTTGTTGGCGTTGTTGCCCCAGCAGTGGAGCGCCCCGGCGGTGTCTATGGCGCAGCTGTGATCGTCGGATGTGCTGAGAGCGACGTAGTTGCCGGCCGGGGCATTTGACTGGTTGGCGCTGTTGGAGCCCCAGCAGGCCAGCTTCCCGTCGGCACTCAGGGCGCAGCTGTTGCTCGTGCCCGCTCCCAGCGCTATCACGTCCTGGGCCAGGGCCGTCGTCCCGGCCGGCGTTCCGAGGCCGGTCGGGCCGTCGTAGCCGGCAATGGCCGTGCACAGGTAGCTGCCGCCGCAGCTGCCGTTGCTGCCGGAGGTCACGTCGTAGAGGCTGGCGGGGTTCGTGTACAGCCCCCGGAACGGGTACGAGTTGGGGGTCGGCCGGCCGACCAGCATGTACGCGGCGGCGACGATCGGCGACGAGGCGCTGGTTCCGCCGACGATCTGCCAACCGTTGACGCCTGAGTTGTCCGGACCGTAGGAGGCGACGCCGGTATTGGGGTTCGCGACGGCCGAGATGTCCGCCTGCGCCCGCTTGGAGCAACCCGAATCGGTCTGCCAGTACGGCTTGGGCTCGTAAAGCGAGCACCCGCTTCCGGCGCCAGCCCAGGCCGTCTCGGTCCAGCCCCTGGCGTTGGCGGCGGAGACAAGGGAGGTTCCGCCGACGGCTATCACCCAGGGCGACGCCGACGGATACTCGATGCTGCTCGCGCCGCAGTGTTGGGTCAGGTAGGCGCAGTCGCCGGTGGCCGCCGTGATGATCACGCCCGGGTGGTTGTAATGGACGTCGGAGCTGAGCTCGCCCGAGAACTCGCCGGCCGACCCGTAGCTGTTGGACACGGCGTTGGCGCCGAGCGCGACCGCGGTGTCAACCGCAGCGCCAAGGTCCGACAGAGAAGTCGTAGAGGCCTCGACGAGGATGATGTGGCACAGGGGACACACCGCCGAGACCATGTCGATGTCGAGGGCGATCTCCTGGTCCCAGCCGACGTTAGTGGCCGGGTAGCTCGTGCCGCCGTTCTCGTCCACCTGGAGGAAGCAGCCGCTCGCGGCGGTGCAGGCAGGCAGCCCGAACTGGCTTCTGTACGTGGCCAGGGTCGACTCGGCGTTGGCCAGGTGGTAGGCGTCCACGATGCCCACGGTCATCCCGGCACCGGCGGTCGAGGAGGGCAGGTTGTACGCGCTCTGCAGCTCCGAGGGCCCGAATCCCCCCGAGGGACCCAAGGCCGGCGAAACGGCACCGGCCGCCGGGTTCACGATGTCCGTTCTGGTCAGGACGAAGCACTGAGCTTCGCCGGGCTTGGCCGGGCCGCACGCTGCCCGGTAGTCGGTTGTGTCCGTTATCGACGGTTTTGCGACCGATCCCGGGTCTGCCGCGATCGCCGCTACCGGAGCCACCCACCACGACGCGGCCGCCGTGATCGCGACCAGCAATTGCATGGCCCGTACGTGTGTGAGGCTGCGCGTTCTGGAGTTGGTCATCGTCCCCTGGAGTTGATCGGGCGGATTGCGCCCGGAGCCACCGAGTTGGGCCCAGACATCATCGTCATGGCGGCCCCGACTACAAGCTGCCGCAGCCGTGGCGCACGCCAGACGCAACACAGTGTACCGGCTACCACTTGGCCGCCAATCCCCCAATCGACCCGGGCAGGCTGCGAAAGGGTCAGCGACCGAAGGCCGTGTCTCGGGTCAGGCGATATCGCGCCGCCTCATACCCCAGCCCCCGAGCAGCAGGCCGCCGACGGCAAGGACGAGGCATACGGCGACGCCGTTCCAATCCCAGACGCCCACCATCGGCTGGCCCAGGTGCGTCGTCAGGGCGAGCTGGTGGACCCAATCCGGCAGGTTGAGCGGCGGCGCCACGAGGTCCATCAGGTACGTGACGAGCACGACCATCGCGGCGATCTCGGCGGCTATCGAGGTCCGCCAGAGGCCGCCGACGGCAACGCCGATCCCGACTATCGCGGCCGCGTAGAGACCCAGGACGGCAGACCCCGTAATGGCGTCGCCCACAGCCACGCCACCGGACGCCGCGCCGAGCCCAATCCCTGCCGCGAAGAGGACGGTCATCACCACGGCTGCGAGGATCGCGGCGATCCCGCCGGAGACCACCCACTGTGCCCGCGCCATGGGTGTCGCGAGGAGCAGCTCCAGGCGCCCGTCCTGCTCGTCGGACGCCCACTTCGAAACGAACGTCGCCGCTCCGAAGCCGGCCGCGATCAGGAGCAGCTGCACGTACAGCTGTAGCCAGCCGCCGGCCGATGTGAGGTCGTAGCCCTTGAAGATCGCCGAGAAGGTGGACGAGAGGTTCGGGTCTTTCCCGATCTGATCCGCCATCGTCCCCACCAGGGCGGCGATCAGGGCGCCCGTCAGGCCAAGGCCGATCCCCCAGGACATCGCCCGGGGCAGTTGCTCGCCGAACGCCCGGCTGGTGGAGCCGTGGACCCCGAGGACGATGGTGGGCAGGCCGGGCATCGAAAGCCCCGCCGTGACGCCGAGATCGCGGCGCGCGAACACCTCGATGCCGATCGCGAGCAGAGCCACGGCCATGACCCCGGTGAACGCGAGGGCCGGCCAGTCGTACATGCCCACCAGGGCGATGTGCCCGCTGAGCCAGTGAAACGGGCTCACGATGGCGAGCGGCGCGAGCGCGTCGAAACCGTTGGCGAGCCACAGCAGGACCATCACCGCGCTCGCGACGCCGGCCGAGCCGGAGCGGCCGAGCAACGGCGCCAGGGCGAACGCCAGGCCGCCGAAGAACATTGCGATGAAGCCGATCCACATGGCGAAGCCGATGGCGGAAAGCGGCAAGATAGTGTCCCCGAGGGCGGCGTCGCCGAAGAGTCTCGAGCCGATGGCGCAGGCCAGCGCGACCGCTGCCAGCGCCAGCCACAGCATCGTCAGGTGGGCCGCCAGCTTCTCGAGCGCGATCCGGCGCTTGCCGAACGGGGCCGACGCGACGAGGTCGAGGCTGCCCCGGCTTGCCTCTCCGGCCAGGGTCCCGGACAGGGCCATGATCGACCACAGGGCGGTGCCCATAGCGAAGATCGCCCCGTACTTCCAGGTGAAGTAGCCACCCAGCGTGCCGAGGCCCACGGGCTTCCCGAAGAGATTGACCATCGAGGACGGGATGCTCCCGATGAGCTTGTCGATCTCGAGACGCGACGCGGGGGTCGGGAAGATGTTCGAGACCCCGGCGGCCATAACCAGCGACATGCCGCCGAGAAGGCCCGCGGCGATGATGAGCGAGAGGCGCGAGTCGCGGATCGTCTTGCCGTAGATGCTCCCGAAACCGTAGATGCGGCTCCGGAACGTGATCCCATGAATTGGCGCCGCAATGTGCGGCGCGCCGGCGCCGGCTGCCATCTACTTCACCTCCGCGGCCGGGGCCTCGGATGCCTCGCGGCCGTACTGGGCGAGGAACGTCTCCTCGAGGCTCGGCTCGCGGCTCAAGAAGTCCGTCACGCCAAGGCGGGCCGCCGCTTGAACGACGGGCGTGATCGGGCCGAGGACCCGCAGCCGCAGCGTGTGGTCCTCGACCTGGATGTCGCTGACGCCGGCCAGCTTCTGGAACTCGGCGGCGGGCGGGTCGCCCGCGAAGCGAAGCTCGACCTGGTGATGGGCCAGATCGCGCAGCGCGTCCACGCGATCGACCCGAACGATGCGGCCTTCACGGATGATCGCGACGCGGTCGCAGCTGCGCTCGACTTCACTGAGTATGTGGCTGGAAAGGAAGACCGTGCCGCCGTCGGCGACTCGCTCCCGCATCACTTCGAAGAAGGTCTGCTGGACGAGCGGATCGAGACCGGACGTCGGCTCGTCGAGAAGCAGCAGCTCCGGCCTGTTCTGCAGCGCCGCGACCAGACCGACCTTCTGCTTGTTGCCCTTTGAGTACTCTCGGAAACGGCGGCTCGGGTCCAGATCGAAGCGCTCGATGAGTTGAGCCTGGTAGGCCGTGTCGACTCCGCCGCGCAGGTTGCCGAAGTAGGTGAGTGTCTGCCCGCCGGTCAGCCTGTCGTAGAGCGTGAACTCGCCGGGCAGATAGCCGATGCGTCGGTGGATCGCCGTCGGATCGGCCGACGACTCGATGTCGAAGACGAACGCCTTGCCGCTGGTAGGCCGAATGAGGTCGAGCAGGATTCTGATGGTCGTCGTCTTGCCGGCTCCGTTGGGTCCGAGGAATCCGAAGACCTCGCCAAGTTGGACCTCGAGATCGACGTCGACGATCCCGCGATGCGAGCCGTACGACTTGGTCAGCTTCTCTGTTCGGATGACGGCCGTCATGCGTTCCTCCGGGCTTGCGCGAGGCGGCTGGCGCCTCTTCGAACGCTCACGGTCCGAGAACTCGTCGCCGGGATGGATCCGTGATCGCCTGGCTAGATTCTCGTCTTCTCAGTGCTCAGGTCAACCGTGTTCGAAACCAGAACTGCGGCACGGTCTCAGCGACCGACATCCCGTCGTCTCATGCCCCAGGCGCCGATCAGATCCGTGCGCCTCAGCCTTTGATCGTCGTCCCGCAGACGGCGTCGCCGGTGACGCGGACGCTGTGAGCCGTCGTTCCCGCAGCAGGGTTCTGCTCGACGGCGTCACCAATGCCGTGCCGCGCCCCGCGCAACGGGACCTCGGCCGGGCTCGGCCTGCGGATCGGCCGTTGCGCGGTCCAGGCCTTTCGTCCGGGGATATGTGCGCCGCGGAAGGACGCTGCCAGAATGCGCCCTCGTCCGGAATCGGAACCGGCACTCTTAGGGAGATGCATCATGTCCAGCCTGTCGTTCGGGACCACCCGCAGGCTTCAGCCAGGAGTTCCGGCGCCATGGCGTCGCGTCGCGGTCGCCGGTTGTCTCGCCCTGGCCCTGGCCGGCTGCTCGGCGGCCGCTGCGACCCCGACGCCCACGGCGGCGAGTTCGGTCTCGGGCGCCACCGCGACCCCATCCGCGACGGCAACGGCTACGGCAACCGCGGTGCCGACCGAAACCCCCACCGTCGCCCCGACCGATGCGCCGACTCCGGCTCCGACTCCTACCCCCGCCGCCCAGAAGTCGACACCCACGCCTCTCCCGGCGCTGGCTATCGGACTGTGCACCGGAGCCCAGCTCAAGCTCGAGATCACGGCCTGGATCGGAGATCCGGGCGCCGGCACCGTATATGCCCACCTCACCGCAACGAATGTCTCCTCGGCCAGCTGCAACATGCGCGGCACTTCGGAAGCCCAGATCCTCAACAGCGGTGGCTCCGTGATCGCCGACGCCGGCTCCGGCCAGGCACACGTCACCTCCAGCGATACCGTCTACACCCTCGCTCCGAACGGAACGATCAACACCATCACCCAGTGGGGCAACTGGTGCAAGGCGGCGCCTGCCCAGAACCTCAAAGTGGCGATGGTCGAGCCGTTCGGGCTTGGGCGGATCGTCGCGCCTGCGAACGGCGTCGGGTCCGTGCCCACCTGCTACTCGTCCGGAACGGGGACCGTAGTCAGCTCCGAGGCCTGGCTGCCGTAGTCGCGGCGGGGATCGCCCCGCTGGAGGAGCGCAGGGGAGAAGCCGGAGGCGCGGACCGCCGATACTTCAGTTGATGCATGCCCGGGTCCGCTCCTTGTTCCATGCTCTGGGGCCGGCCGCTCGGCTGGCGACATGCCTGGCGCTCCTGACCGCCGCCGGCTGCGGCGGCGCGGGCAAGCCGACACCGACCTGCGCCGGTGGCGGTGACTGCACCCGCATCCTCTTCCTCGGCAACAGCTACACGTACGTCAACGATCTGCCGTCGACCTTCGCCCAACTGGCCTGGTCGGGTGGTCACCCGGTCGAGGTCGCCATGGTCGCCAACGGCGGCGAGACGCTTGCCCAGCACTCGGCCTCCTCCGATTCGCTGGCCCGCATCGCCTCCGGCGGCTGGAAGTACGTGGTTCTTCAGGAGCAGAGCGACACTCCGGCCAGCGCCACCGGGCGCGACTACGCGATGTATCCGGCGGCTCGGGCGCTCGCGGACAAGATCGATGCCGTCGGCGCGGCGCCGATGTTCTTCATGACGTGGGCCCACCAGGACGGCGAGCCCTCAGTCGGGCTGCCGGGCTACGCGCCGACGCAGCAGGCGATCGACAACGCTTATCTCACCATCGCCCATGAGCTGCGGGCGCCGGTGGCGCCGGTCGGCTACACGTGGTATCTGGTCCGCCAGGATCACCCCGAGATCGAGATGTGGCAGAGCGACGGCAGCCATCCCACCAGCGCCGGCACCTATCTCGCCGCCTGCGTCTTCTACGCCGCCGTCTTTCGGCAGAGCCCGGCCGGGCTCGGCTTCCACGGCGGCGTCACCGACGATCAAGCGGGGATCCTCCAGGACGAGGCCGGCCGCCACGTCCTGGATATGCAGGCTGAGTGGGACCTCAACTAGGCCCTACTTCACGGGCACCCACTGAACGACGATCCACGGCACGTTCGTGCTGTCGATCAGGGTCGCCCAGATCTTGGCCACTCCGTTGCCGTTTGCCATCGGCGGCGGGTCGCTGAAGTAGTTGTAGTTCTCGCTGTTTATGGTCGGCGAGTAGGAGATCATCACCGGCGCGGAGCCGTCTATCGGATACCGCCACAGCTGCTCCGCCGCCGCGGTCCCGGCCGCGTTCTCGCCGGTTATCTGGATGAATGCGGCCGTGGTGTCGCCGCCGACGACTGTGCCGCCGTTGATCGGCAGCGTCACTTGGGGCGTGCCGGCGGTCGTGTAGTACTGGGCCGACTTCTGGTCGTCGCTCTGGACCCACAGGCCCGTTCCGGCGGGTATCGGCTCGTACTTGAACTGGCCCATCGACTCCATCGCGGTGGCCCCGGTCGTCAGCCGATACCAGCTCTTGCCAGCCCCGGTGTCGAACCAGAAGAGCGCGCCCTGCGAGTCGCGGTGGTAGCCATTGAGGTACGGGACGTCCACGCTGGGACCAAAGGCGTTGGTCGTTGGGTCGATGCGCGTCAGGACGGCGCCCTTGTCCGTGGTGTAGTCCCACTTCGTCGTGTCTTCGAACCAGGCCGCCGAACCGTCCGACACTATCTGCACTCCGTACGGGCCGCAGGGGATCTTCAGGGTCACTCCCTGGACGAGCGTGGCGGCGTCGTAGCGAACCACGTTGCAGTGGCCGCCGTCGGGATCCGTGGCCAGGCCCGGAAGCCAGAGCGATCCGCCGGCGATGTGGATCTGGGTTGCGGCCGGAATGTCGACCTGCTTGACGATCTTGCCGCTGTTCGGGTCGATTGCGAGCAGAGTCGAGTGGGTGTCATCGATCTGAGCCGAGATGTAGACCGTGTTGTCGGGGCCGATGGCGTATCCGACGAGGCGCTGGGCCTGGATGGTCTTGAAGGCGCCGTCGATTGTGCCCGGGCGGGGCGAGGCCGCCGGGTACGAGACAGAGGCCGCAGGCCCCGGCGTCGCCTTGACGATGCCGAGGTCCTGGAAGGTCTGGACCGCCTGGTATCCGCCGGCGAACCCGGTCTCGCCGGTCACGCCCACGTCGAAGACGCACTCGTCGTGAAGGTCGGCGTCGGTGACGCCGCCGCACGCCGCCTCTCCGGCGGACGTCTGGGCGGGCGTCAGGTCGGCCGCCGTGATGTCGGCCGTATCGGCCGGATAGCCCTTGATGGTGTACGTGGCCGTGGACTTGCCCGAGTCGTAGTCGAAGAGGGTCGTCGAATCGGTCACTCGCCACGCGTCGGCGTACTGGCCGTACAGGACGTCATGGCGGGCATGGCGATCCGCGGCGACCGGCAGCTGCGTGCCGTCGGGCAGGGCAGGCACGCCGAGGCCGCCCGGAACGACCGGCCCGAGCAGGCCGACGCCACTCGCTCTGAGGGTCGCCGACGGGCTGATCTGGGCGTTGATTCCCCACGGCGGCACCGCGAGAGTCCACATCTTCGTGCCGTCGGGGAAGTCGATCTCGAAGCCGTTGGTGTAAGTCGATATCCGGCCGCCGCCGCCCAGGTCCATCGGGGAGGTGAGGTCGACCGTCTTGCCATCGACCTTCGCCGTGAGCGTCTTGGCGCCCGAGTAGATCGCGACTCGATGGCTGCCCACCTTCGCGGCTATCGCCGTGTTGGTGGCCACGCTCTTGGCGGTGCCCCACGGCTCCTGTCGGGCCTGGATCTCGAGGCTGCCGTCCTTGGATCGAAGCAGCGTGAACTCGCCGGCGGCCTGGAAGTCGTAGCGGTACAGGTTCACGGTGAGCATGTGCGGGTCGCCGTTGGAGTTGGTGCAGTTGGGGCCGCATGGGCTGCCCTGCTTCGGCTGCGGGGTCGGGGGCCGCTTGCACAGGTCGTCCATCTTCTCGCCCAGGATGTTGTACTTGGACCCGCCAAACGGGGCGTTGAAGGCGGCCACGAAGGGGAGTGTCAGGTTGGCCGGGGCAACGTTCTTGCCCGCCTCGAGGGTCCCTTGCGGGCAAACGCATCCGCCCGAGATGGTGCAGAAGCGCTGCGACTGGAACGCCAGGGCGGAGTTGCCGCTGCTGTCGTGGACGCTGGCCAATCCGTCGGTCGTGATGTTGACGACCTCACCGGCGGACGAGGCGACGTTGAGAACCGTGTTCGACCGGCCGAGGAGAGTCCCGAGCCAACCCGGGTCGGACTGAGCCTGCGCCGGGTGCTGGACGACGGCAGTGGCGTCCGTCAGGCCGAAGCCGCTCATCTTCCACGGCTCGCCCCAGTCCGGGGACCGCAGGTACGACTCGGCCCAGTTGTTGCGGATGTTGGGATCGTCGCCATTCCAAACGGCGATGAACGCATTGGAGCGGTCGGGACCCTTGGCTGCGGCCTGCCAGGCCTGCAGCATCGTGCCCCACATGTTGCGGCCGTGCTGGGCGAGGTATGAATAGAAGCCCACGGCGTCGTAGGTTCGATTCGTGAGGGCGATTTCTGGGGTGAAGTAGCCGATCGTCCACGCGCCGGGAAGCAACGGCTCGATGATCTTGGTGTCGTCGGCGGCGAGGTAGGCGGCGGTCCCCTCGGTGATCCAGGGCGCGATGCTGTTGGCCGTGTCGGAGTCTCCCCAGACGACGTTCTGGTAGCAGTGAATGACTTCATGGCTGATGAGGACATGGAGCCTGGGCGAGACGCCCCCGCCTGACGTCATTGCCTCGTTCTGCCATGCCTCTGCGTAGGCGGTGATATTGCATGGGGTGTAGTAAGGCCCCGAGACATCTTTTCCGCCGAAGGTGAGCCACTTGTCCAGAGCTTGCGTGAGGAAGAGAACGTTGCCGCCAGACATCGAGCTCAGTTCCAGGGTGACGTTCGGGAGGGGGAATCCGTTCGGGATCACCGACATCCCGAGCTTGGGGCCGAGGTGGGCGATGTCGGTCTGGATCTCGGCGAACATCGCCTGCTTGAGCGTCGTCGGCGCCTTCGGAGCGGCGATCGGGCCGGGCCCGGACGTCATGCGGGCCGACACCAGCCTGAAGATCGGCTGGGCTTGCGCGGCGGAAGAGGCGCTATCGCCTGGCGCGGGCGACGAGGAGGTCGACGCCGACGGCGCCGCCGAGTCGGTCGCCGGCGAGGGCGAGACCGAGGGTGTTTCGGTCGGAGTGGGCGACGGCGTGTCCGTAGGTACCGGCGATGGGGTTGGCGTGGGCGCGGGTGAGGCGGTCGGAACCGGACTCACCGACATGACCTCGTCGTTGGGGCCGGGCGTGGCATAGCGGTTGATCACCGCCTGCTGGTCGGACGTCAGCGAATCCCAGTTGGCCCGGACCCAGCGCATGGCGCCGCTGCCGGAGGTCGGGACGTCGCTGCCGTCCACGCCTCCCGGCACGGTCACGCCGGGGATGCTGACCTTGAAGAGATAGGCGAACGCTTCGAGGGCCGTCTGCTTGGGCACGGTCCCGTCGGTGATGCCCGAGGTGATGTTCTGCCAGATCGTGGTGGTCGACTTCGCGGCGAAGAACTGCGGCAGGACGAGCGTCCCAACGACGCCCACGATGACGAGCAAGCCGAGCAGAGCGACCGCGATTCGGCGGTCGATCCGGCGCCGTCCGCCGGAAGTCGAGGCGGCTCCGGCTGTCGAGGCGCCCTCCGCCGCGGCCATCCGCTCGGTCTCGGCCGGCGATTCGGCGGCGGGCTTGACGGGGGAGTCGGCCGGCCTGGTCGACGACTCGGACGATCCTGATGGCTTTGTCACGGGACTGACCTCGGGGCGCAGGACCGGCGAGCTGGCGCTGCGGCGCCATAGACTCCAGGTCTCCCCGCCACGATCCTGACTCGACGCTTTCGCCTGTCAATCAAATGCCCGACCCGGCCCACACGGCGGGACTGCTCCCTCGTCAGGCGGAGCGCAGGCGCCGTGAATCGAGGCTCATCGGCGCCCGAGTTTTCCCCGGGGGCGCGATTCGCGGCCGTTGCGTGTTGTACTCTGTCGGCCCAGACACAGCGTCCTACTGGCGATGGAAGCACGGCCGAACGCGGCCGACGAGCGCTCCTGAGCGAAGGTGAGGGCGGCAGGAGACGCGTCCCAGGTCCATGCTCGATACCCCCATCCCCAACCTGATCCGCGGCGACCTCTTCCCCGACACGTCGCATTCCCCATCCCTGGCCGAGCTGGTCGGCTACGAGCGCGCCGCTGAGATCGTCGATTTCTGCTTCATCGCCAACCCGTACTACCCCACGCCCGAGATGCTCGCGGCCCTCGCCGAGAGCCTCCCCGCCCTCATCAAGTCCTACCCGTCGAGCAACCCCGCCACGGCCCAACGGGCTCTGGCCGAGGTGCTGGGCGTGGATCCGGACGATCTGATCGTGGGTAACGGGGCCACCGGGCTGATCGCGCTGATCAACGAGGCCCTGGTGGATCGCATCGGCGTGCCGGTGCCCACTTTTGGCGAGTACATCGAGAAGCTGCGCGACCCGGCTGCCGCGGTGCTCTACGCGCTGCGGGCCGATCGCGAGTTCCAGCTCGACCTGGGCGAATACCTGGCCTGGGCTCGTGGGCGGCACCTCCGGTCGCTGCTGGTGATCAACCCGGGCAACCCCACCGGGCAGCTCCACTCGCTCGACGAGATGGTCGGCTTCCTGGAGGCGGCGCGAGACCTGGACCTGGTCATCGTCGACGAGTCGTTCATCGATTTTGCCGGCGATCCGATCCCCACGCTGCTTCCGCTGGCCGAACGCTTCCCGAACCTGCTGATCGTTCGCAGCATGAGCAAGCACTACGGCGTGCCGGGATTGAGGTTGGGCTTCTGCTACAGCCGCAACCGCGAGATGCTCGATCGGCTGCGGAGGCTGGTTCCCACCTGGCACCTCAACAGCCTGGCGGAGTACTTCCTGACCCTGCTGCCGTCAAACGAAGCCGCCTACCGCCAATCGCTGGCGCGAGTCACCGCCGACGTCGGCCGGCTTCGTGACGAGCTGTCGGCGATCCCCGGCCTGTCGGTCTACCCGACCGGCTCGAACTTCGTGCTCTTCCGGATCGAAGGCAACATGACGGCGGCTCGACTGCAGGAGCGCCTGCTGGTCGATCGGCTGATGTACGTCCGCGATTGCTCCAACAAGGTTGGGCTGGACGACCGCCACGTCCGCGTCGCCTCCCAGGGCCGGGAGGCGGACGAGCGTCTGGTCGATGCGCTACGCGACCTGATGCGCGAGGCCGGGGCCGGCTAGGGTACGGTCGTCGGAATGGGCGTCGGCGTGGGCGTCGGGGGAGCAAGCGGCGGCCACACGACCGGAACCGGGACCGAGGTGGCGGCGGGTCTCGGGTCGGGCGCCGGAGGCGTACACGTGGCGTAGACAGACACGGTCTCGTTGGCGACGTCAGATGGCCAGTTGGCGCCCCAGGATGCGAAGAACCAGCCGTCGAGGTCGCCCCCGATGGTAATGGTGAACAGCCTGGATTGCGCCCGTACCGATCCTCCCACCGTCATGAAGAGGCGGCAGCTGGCCCCGGGGAGTGACGCCACCCAGAAGCTGCCGTCGTTGCCCGCCCACGTCGGCGGCGTCGGTTGATCGACCTCGGCGAACATCTCCGGCGTTGGGGTCGGCGTTGGAACTGCCGTGGGCGACGGGGTTGCTGTGGCCGAAGGTATCGGCGTCGGCGCGCGAGACTGCCTTGCGGCAGGGCAAGCGGTTCGGATCATCGTCGGCGTCGGCGAAGGCGTGGGCGGCAGCGTCGGGCTCGAACTGGAGCTGGGGCTCGGGCTGGGACTTTGGCTCGGGCTGCCCGATATGGTCGGCGACGGACTCGGAGTCGGCATGTACCAGCAGAACGACCCGGAGGGAGTGGGGGACGCCGCAACGACCCCCGGTCGACGGGTCGCGCCGGGAGCGAGCGATTCGTCGCCGATCACCACGCCGGATGCGTTGGCTCTCGGATCGATGGTCGCGTTGGGGTCGACCTGGCCGTTCCAGTTGTCGTTGGGGTTGCCCGAGGCGCCGGGGCTGTGCGGGAAGCCGTTGTTACTGTTGTCGGGAGTGGGCAGGATGATCGAGCCCAAGGCGATACCGACGACGAGGATGGACGCCAGACAGGCCAGCAGGAAGACCGTCCTTCGGCGGTGCGTGCGTGGAGCGGTGCGTGGATGGAGGACCGGGCTCTCGATCGCCGTCTTCGATCCGGGAAAATGCGACCCAAGGCTGTGGCCCAGAGCGGTCCCGGCGTCGAGCACCGCGTCGAAACCACCGCCTATGGCCCCGGTGATCGGGTTCCGGGGCCGATCCTGGGCGGCGCGGACGATCCCCTCGTTGGAGAAGAGCGGCGCCGGCCTCGCCGGCTCGTCGATCGCCTCTACCGCTTCGTGATGGGCGCGGGTGATGCCCGGCACGTCGGGGACCGCGTCGGCCGCGTGGCCGGGAGCCCAAGACGCGGCTGATGCCGCGATTACCGGAGCGGCCGCGGGCACCGCCATTGCCGCCGCTCCGCCCGGCACTTCGGGGACGGGGCGCTTGTACTTCCTGTACGGATCGGCGGCCACGACCGGCACGACCGGGGCCTTCGGCAGAGGCTCCAGAGGCGTTCCCGCGGCGGCCTCCGGCTCGTCGGCGTGGGCCCGGGTGAGGCCGGGAACGTCGCGGCCGGGCGCGCGCACGTAACCCTCGACGGCCAGGGGCGGCTTGGCGGACTTGGGTGAGGGCTTGGGCGATGCCTTGGATGCGGCGGCGATCGCCGCACTCACCGCGCTGACGGCCGCCGCGGCGGCTGCCGATGCGGACGCCTGGTCGGAGTCGGAGGCGGGCTTCTGGCTCGCCGGCTCGACGACGGGCGCACCCTCCTGCGGGGTATCGCTATCCGGAGTCTGCCCACCTGCCATATTGCCGAACCTCGCTGTCTGGGTGCGCCGCAGAGTGTCGGCAAAAGGGAGGATCGCGCAATGGGATGATCGTCATAAAAGTAAGTAGCTCATGGTTTGGCCGTGCGGGCGCGGCTCGGGCAGATGACTCCGCAGCTTCCCTAGGCGCCGGTGCCTGCCTCG
>PMKV01000167.1 GCA_003157875.1 Chloroflexota bacterium | reverse complement strand
TGGTGGCGGCGGCGATGCTGTCATCCATGACGGGGATCGCAGAAGTGGGGCGCTCGGAGGGGTCGCTTCCGGAGGGGGCGTTCGCTGAGGGGGCGCGCTCGGCGGCTCGGTGCATCTCCTGGACCTCTAGTCGTGGTTGTGATCGATCGTTCGTTCATCTGTTGCTCTGGGGCGGGGGAGTGGCTTCGGCGACCGTTCGCCGGCCGTTCATCGCGTGCCGGGGACGTTGGCGGCGGGGCGTTCTCGGCGTTGGCGTTCTCGGCGTGGCGGCCGCGTTCGTGGTGGTCGCGTTCGTGGCTGTGGCGGCCGTTGTCGCCAGCGGCGGTCCCGCGACCCTCGATGGCCGTTCTCCGGCGGCCGGTGCTTCGTGGCCGTGCTTCGTGGCCGTGCTCCGGCGGCCGGTGCTTCGGGCGACTCGTCGGCGACGAATGCCGGCTTCTGGCACCCAGACGATAGCTGCGAGTGCTCGGCCGATCTTCCTCCAGTCGGGCCGTTCGGATCGCCGTTTCTGACCTTCCTTGATCGGCCCGTGCGGCGCGTTCGGGCGCCGTTTGCGGACCCGGCCAACTAGCGGAATCTACGCCTGTCGTTCCGGCTTAGTCAATAGGCAAACCACAACATCTTGTGGTACGTAACCCTTGGCGACCACCACATCTAGACATTCGGCGAGTTCGGTGGAAATCCGCCTCCTGGGCGTGGACGGCCTGAGGATTGGCTGTGGACACGCTGTGGATGACCTGCCCCGGGTTCGGGTTCCCGGCCTTCATGTCCGCCGCTTCCGCGCGGCCCCTAACACCGGAACATGCGCCGATTGCGAACGTGCGTTCCATTATAGCTGTTAGACTGTCGAGGGGGAAGAGCGACGACGCTCGCCGGCCGGCCACGTGGGGGCGTCGCTGTTCTGCGCCTGGGTTCCGTTTGGCCGTCGTCGCCCCCCGTCTGGGTTCCGTTCGGCCGTCGTCGCCCCCGTCCCCGGGTTCCGTATGGCCGTCGTCGACCTCGTGCCGAGGCTCGCGTAAGCCGGAGTAGAGCCGCCCATTCGATCATGGCGGCGATGGATCGGGTCCGCGTCGGCAACACGTTCCGGGCGATCCGCGTCGAGCTCCGGCTTCGCCAGGCCGACGTGGGCGGCCGCGCCGGGGTTTCGCAGCAGACGGTCTCCAAGATCGAACGCGGGCGGTTCGGTGGGCTATCGATCGACGCCTACTGCCGGATCGCCGACGTTCTCGATGCCGACGTTCAGCTGGCGCCGCGCTGGCGAGGCCCGAAGCTAGACCGACTCCTCGATCGCCGGCACGCCTTCCTGCAGAACCGAGTCGCGGAGACGCTGGTCCGGCTTGGCTGGGAGGTTTGCACCGAGCAATCGTTCAACCATTTCGGGGACCGGGGCTCGGTGGACGTCTTGGGCTGGCGACCCGACCTCGGAGCGCTGCTGATCCTGGAGATCAAGTCCGAGATCACCAGTCTTGAGGAGACGCTGCGCCGGATCGACGTGAAGGCGCGCGTCTACCCAAAGACCGCTCGGGCGGAGCGTGGCTGGGTGCCTCGGATGGTCGGTGTCGCCGTCGTCCTGCCCGACGCTACCGCGCATCGCGACCTCCTGAGGCGTCACTCGGCGCTGGTCTCCGCATCTCTGCCGGCCGGGACGGTGGCCGTGCGCCGTTGGGTCGGCCAACCTGCCGGCGATCTGCGCGGTGTGTGGTTTCTGCGCAATACCAGTGGAGGGAGTGCTATGCGTGGAGCGGAGCCGAGCCATCGCGTCCGAGCAGCTCCCGAGAGGCGCCGAACGGAAGTTGCGGGCCCGAATCATCCCGGCGCGAGCGTGGAACGGTAGATTCTGGCCGGCGGGCCGCCGGTTGGAGGCGGCCCAGGTGCCGTGCTGAGCGGGCGCGGGGAGGCTGGAGCGACTTAGTACTCCGTCCACTGGTGTTGCGCAGTTTTGGCGTGGCGACGGGGGAGCGGGGTCGACGGCCGGTCCTGCAGTTACCGGCCCGAAGCGGGCTTGCGGCGGCCGTTGCCGCGCTTGCGGGTGGCGCCGCGACCGGGAGACCAGCGGGGGCGGTCGTCCGCGGTGGCGTCGTCGGGAGCGGGGCCGGGTCCAGCGCCGTGTCCAGCGCCCGGTCCGGTGCCGCGTCCGATGCCCGGTCCAGCGCCGTGTCCAGCGCCAGGTCCGGTGCCAGGGCCGGCGCCACGTCCGATGCCAGGGCCGGCGCCCGGTGCGGCGCTGCGTCCCGCGCCGCGTCCAGCGCCCTGTCCCGCGCCCTTGCGGGGTGGATTGGGCCGGCCGATGCTGGGTGGCGACCCGCTTGGCGGCTGACTCGGTCCGCTCGGTTGCTGCGTGCCGGGCCAGCTCGACTCGCGCGGTGGCTCGTTCGGTTTGTTCGGTCGCTGCGCCCTCGGTCGCCCGATCGAAGGAGCCGAAAGGCGCTGCCGATCCAACCGGTCGATGAGCCAGCCGTTGCGAGTCGTTCGGCCACCGGATCGCCGGACGATGCCCGTCAGTTCGATGTCATCGGTTATCACCAGGATCCCAGGCGAGCTGGCGGCGAACTCGTATTCGACCAGGCGAGCGATCACCTCGTCCGCGGTGAACCGCCCCGCGTATCGAATTTCCACGCCGGAAGCCACGTGGCGCGAGGCGAGGCCGTGCTCGGGTGAGCCGTCCAGGACGACGATGACCGAAACGCCCGGCGGAACGATGGCTCGGAGGCGCCCGATCAGGGCCGCTGCCGGCAATGGCGTCGTGGACCGGCGGAGCGCGTGGAGGACGTTCGTGCCGTCGACCACGAGCTTGGCGACTCCCTCCAGGACCCGTTTGTCGTCAGGCACGCGAACCCCTCGAGCAGCGGCCGGCTGCCCCGGGCCCACGCGTTGGGCTCCGCTCCGGTAGCATCCTGGCCATGCTTCTCCTTGTCGACCTCGATGGTGTCGTGTATCGCGGCGCCGAACCCGTACCCGGTGTCGCCGCCGTTCTGGCCGCCCGTGCCGCCGCCGGCGACGACGTGGTGTACGTGACCAACAACTCGATGTGGTATCGCGCCGACTACGTTACCCGCCTTGAAGGAATGGGGGCGCCGGTTTCGCCGGACCGGATCGTTTCATCGGCCCGGGCGACCGCGTTGTACCTGGGGGAACTCGACCCGCCGGCCCGGCGAGTGCTCGTCGCCGGCGGAGCTGGGCTCGTGCACGAGCTGTGCGACGTCGGGATTGAGGTCGTGTATGCGGGCGACGCGGCCGAACGCTGGAGTGCGAACGGCCGCGACGCGGCCGCAGCCGTCGGGCCGGTCGACTCGGTCGTCGTCGGGCTCGACCTGGATTTCAGCTACGCCAGGCTGGCCTGCGCCGCCGACGCCGTTCGTCGAGGCGCCAGGTTTATCGCCACCAACCGCGACCCCGTCTATCCCCTTGAGAAGGGCCTGATGCCGGGAGCCGGATCCATCGTCGCCGCCATCGAGACCGCGTCGGGCCGCGTGCCGGTCTCGCTCGGCAAGCCCGGGCCGCTGCTACTGCAGGTGGCGGCGCACGCGGTTGGTGCGGATGTGACGCAGGCGGTGATGATCGGCGACGGTCTGGCCACGGACATCGCGGCCGCCAATGCGGTGGGGGCGAGGTCGGTGCTGATGCTGACCGGGATCACGACCCGGGCCCAGGTGGCGGCCATGGCCGAGTCGGCTGCGCCGACCGAGATCGCCGTCGACGCGGCGGAACTGGCGAGCGTCCTGGCCCGCCTGGATGGGACGAGTCCGCGAGCTTGATCGGGTGGCATTCGGGCGTGGACGCACCACGTACGGCGGTATCTGCGTCGTTCGGCGGATGCGGAGCGCTAGAATCTGGGCAAGCATTGGAGCGCCGACCATGGCGTGCCGTGTCTCGCATCGTGCCCTGAGGAGGGGGTCTTGATGGACGCTCGAGCTCTCGACACCGAGCGCCGACTCTCGCCCGAAACCAGGATTCCGATGCCGTCGGAACTACGCGACCGGATCGGGCAGATGGTCATGGTCGGCTTCCGCGGCATGACCGCGCTCGAGGCCCAGCCGACGATTCGCAATATCGCCGCGGGGTCCGTCGGGGCGGTCGTCGTCTACGACGTGGACGCCCAGACGGGAGGGACTCGCAACATCCGGTCGCGCGACCAGCTGCGCGAGTTGGTCGGCGTGCTCAAGGCCGCGAATGAGATCCCGGTCCTGGTCACCATCGACAATGAGGGCGGTTTTTACCATCGCCTCAAGGAGCAATACGGCTTTGGCCCCGTCACGCCGGCCGCGGAACTGGGCGAGCGCAACGACCTCGCCTTCACCCGAGAGGCCGCGGCCCTCATCGCCGCCCAGCTCGTGGACATGGGCATAGACATGAACCTGGCGCCGGTCGTGGACCTGCACAACCCGGCCAACCTGACCGTGAGCGCCCGCCGGCGGAGCTTCTCTTCGGACCCGGCGCTGGTGGCCGCCCACGCCTCCGAGTTCATACGGGCCCACCACGCGCTCGGCGTTCTGACTTGCGCCAAGCACTATCCCGGGCTGCGCGGGGCCCTCGGCCCTCTCGTGACCGGCGTCGGGGAAGCCGTGGACAGCTGGTCTGATGACGAGCTGGTGCCATACCGCGCCCTGATCGGCGAGGGTCTGCTCGACGCGGTTCTGGCGTCGCGGTTCATCCATGCCGAGCTGGACGCCGAGCTCCCGTGCTGCCTGTCGCCGCGGGTCATCGACGGCCTACTCCGCCGCGAGCTGGGCTTCGACGGCGTCGTCATCTCGGACCCGATCGAGATGCTCTCGATCTGGGACGTCTTCGGTTTCGAGCGGGGCACCATCATGGCCGTCAACGCCGGGGTCGACTTGCTTCTCTTCTGCAACGTCTCCCAGGTCCTGCCCTACAGCGACGAGCGTGGACCGGAGGCGGTCCAGGTCATCCTCGATGCGGTCGCTCGCGGCGAGATCGCCGAGTCGCGCGTCAACGACGCGTGCCGTCGAGTGCTCACCCTGAAGTCGCGCCGCGGCGTCCGCCGCTAGGCTCGGCACCCCGGAAGCTACGCGGCGTCCGCCCGCTGCGCGCTCGACCGTTCGCGGAGGAGGTCGGTCAGCGCACTGCTCGACAGCGGCCGCGAGAAGAGGTAGCCCTGGCCGATGTCGCACTGCAGCATCCGCAGGCGATCCGCCTGATCGACCCGCTCGACACCCTCGGCCACGGTTTCCAGGCGGAGCGTCTTGCCGATCCGGATCATCGCGTCGACCAGGGCGCTGGAGGTCGGCTCGGTCGCCACGCCGTCGACGAACGACTTGTCGATNNACCGGGAAGCGGCGCAGGTAGGCGAACGACGAGTAGCCCGTTCCGAAGTCGTCGACCGCCAGCCGCACGCCCAGCGACTTGAGCTGGAAGAGGCGACTCAGAGTCGCCGACGTGTCGTTCATCAGGACGCTCTCCGTGATCTCGAGGATCAGACGGCTTGGGAGCAGCCCGGAATCGTCGAGGGCGTCGGCGACGTCGCGCACTATGTTGGGGTGGCGCAGCTGGCGGGCCGACAGGTTCACGTTGAGCGCGATCGGCTCGTCCGCCGGGATCTCCTTCTGCCATACCCGAACCTGTCGGCAGGCTTCCTGGATGGCCCACTTGCCGAGCGGCACGATGAGGCCGTTCTCCTCGGCCAGAGGGATGAACTCCATCGGCGGAACCACGCCGCGGCGCGGATGCTGCCAGCGCATGAGCGCCTCGACCCCGGTGAGCCGGCCGGTCTGGAGGTCGATCGTGGGCTGGTAGTAGAGCATGAACTGCGATTCTTCGAGGGCCGTTCGGAGCTGCGATTCGACCTCGATCCGGCGGATCGCGTCGGCGTGCATTTCGGGGTCGAAGACGGCGTAGCTGCCTTCGCTGCGGCGGGCCTGGTGCATCGCCACCGCGCTGTTTCGGAGCAGGTCCTCGGCCTTGTCCTCACCGCCGATGGCGACGGCGATGCCGATGTGCGGCTGGAGTTCGATCTGCGCCCCCGGCAGCTGCAGCGGTTGCCGGAGCAGGGTCATGATCCTCTCCATGGCCATCGTGGCATCCGCCGGCGAGCTCAGGCGATCGAGCAGGACCGCGAACTCATTGCCGCCCATACGCGCGACCGTGTCCTGGCCGCGGACGCAGGTGCGCAGGGTGTCGGCGACCATCACCAGGGCGACGTCGCCGGCGGTGTAGCCCAGGCTGTCGTTGACCCGCTTGAGGCCGTTCAGATCGCAGTACAGAACCGCGATCGTGCTCCCGTCGCGTTTCGCTGCCAGGAGCGCGTGCTCGATGCGATTCGCGAACAGGACGCGGTTGGCCAGACCCGTCAGCGCGTCGTGGAAGGCCTGGTGGCGCATCTCGGCTTCGAGCATCTGGCGTTCGGTCACGTCCCGCATGTTCAGGACCACGCCGTTGACGGCAGGGACGTCGAGCAGGTTGGATATGCGCGTCTCGATGTGTCGCCACGATCCATCGGCGTGTCGCAGGCGGTGTTCGCAGACGCGCGAGGCGCCGACCTCGGAGGCCACGTCGACGAGCTCGGCCTGGACGCGATCCTCGTCGTCGGGGTGCACTAGCGCGGAGATCATCACGCCCAAAAGCCTCTCCGGCTCGTAGCCGAAGATCTGTTCCACCGACGGGGACTGGTAGAGGATGTGACCGTCGGCAGAGACGATGCTGATGACGTCGCTGGAACTCTGGATCAGCGCCTGGAACCGCTCCGCGCTCTCGCGTTCGATGGTGTCGTGGGCGACGTCGATGCGGCAGATGGCGAGTGAGGCCTGAGTCGCCAGGGCGCGGATGGCG
The DNA here is from genome assembly GCA_003157875.1 of Chloroflexota bacterium. GTDB lineage: Bacteria > Chloroflexota > Limnocylindria > Limnocylindrales > CSP1-4 > Fen-1039. The sequence goes on along the minus strand of PMKV01000167.1, from coordinate 16,651 downwards.
GCCGGTACGTCTTCGGCGATGGGATCCGGCGACTCGACGATCAGCACGCCCCGGACGGCGCCGTCGACGCTGACTCGGGTCAGCAGGACCTCGCCGGGCAGGAAGCGTGACGGTCCGTCGGCCGTTGTCTTCATCAGCCGCTGGTCGGCCGGCTCTCGATCCTGCGGTGCCAGCAGGTCCGCCTCGAACACCGCTTCGGCAATCTCGTCGGCCCGGTTCCCGGCAGAGCCGATGATCCTGTATCGACTCGGTGGAAGCTCCGAACCCTCCGCGGCCGCGAAGGCGACTCGCGTCGCAGGCGCAGTGGCGCATACGGCAAGGGCGCCCTCGAGCATCGCCGCCACGATCGATCGTAGGTCGCCGGCCGCGACGAAGTCGAGCCCGGTGGCCGCGAGGATCTGTTCGCGTCGAGCTGTCGTCTCGTATCGGGCAATCGAAGCGACCATGCCGTGCATAAGACAGGCGAAGATGGCGAAGCCAACCACGAAGCCGCAGGCCATCGTGAACGAGACCGCATCGGTCAGGCCCTGACCCAACGCCACGGCTGACAACAACGCGGTTCGAATGACCGCCCGCGGCATCGAGCTGTACGCGGAGCCGAAGAAGACGGCCGCGGTCAGGACCGCCACGACGTAGTTGCTCCAGCGGGCGTCGACCGCGATGGCGAAGACCGACACCGCGACGATCGCCGCGACGTCCGCCGCGACTCCGAAGTCCGACTTGCGATAGACGATGAGCCACACGACGCCGAGGGCGAGCGGGGCCGTCAGGCCGGCCACATACATGGGGAGCGGACCGGTCGAGGCCGCCGCAACGACCAGCGCCCCGACCAGGTTGGCCAGGGCGAACGCCAGGAGCAGCAGTCGTATTCGGCCAAGCAAGTCGCGAGGCCGGGCACTGGCTCGAAGACCCGGAAGGATCTCTGCCATCGTCAGCCTAACCAAGACGACCAGTTCCTCCGGTCATATGGGTAGCGAGAGGACCATGACGCAAACGCGTCTATCGATGGCGTCGGCTGCAGGCGTGCTCGACTGAGGGTCTGCCCCTACGTCGAATGAGCGATCTTGTCCTGACGCACTCGTTTCGGACCCGGCCTCGGGCGCTGCGGTGTAGCATCGCCGGAGCCATGTCGACCTTCAGCCCACCGCCGCGTCCGCCAGCGGGTTTGAGCCTGCGCCCGATCGATGAGAACGACCTTTCGGGCTTCGGCCCTGCCTTCGACCTCGACGACGACGGCCACTCCTTCGACGACGAGGATTGGGAGCCCGGCTGGGGCGACCGTTTCCGGGCCCTGGTTGGCCGCGGCCTGATTCGCGTGGGGTGGCTGGCGCTGGCGGTGGGTCTCGCCTTCGGATCGGCAGGCATCGTTGCCGCGGCCGAGCACTCGCCGGCGACCGGGACGCGACCGGAGTTGACGTGGGATGCGGATCAAGCTCTGGCCGCGAAGCTGTCGGCGGCGATCCGCGATCTGGCGCGGCTCAACGATGACGTCGAGTCGCTCGGCACGCAGGCCCGCAAGACGCTCTCGAGCCTGACGCAGATCAATCAGCTGAGCCTTCAACAGGCCTGGAACGACGGCTCGAATGCCGCGACCGCGATCGACGCCGGGGCCACCGACCTCAACAACAGGCTCCAATGCGCGACCTGGGACTCAACCCTCCAGTCGGATCTGGCCAAGACGTACAGCCCGGCCATGGTCGATCGATATCACAAGGTGTGTCTGGCGATCGCCTCCGTCGCGCCGCTGCACGAGGATTGGCAGGCCATGGTCGACGGCAGCAAGACGGCCATCCGGGTCGCTGACGACATCGAGGCCCACGACTCGTTCGGGGGCGATGCCCTGCAACTGGCGACCCAGGGCCTCTACAACGAGGCACTCAGCAAGCTGAGCGACGCGGCCACGACCATCTCCGACGCGAAGAGGATCGCCGATCAACTGGCCCTCGTGACCGACGTCTCGACTCTGGAGGACTGGCTGGTGCGGACCAAGGCCATGGACGACGCCCTGGCCGTCCTGTGGCAGGAGACGATCCTATCCAAGGGCAAGGTGAACAGCCAGGTCACGGCCGCGCTCCGGGCCGTCAACGACGCCCAAGCCCTCTTGCCCTCCACGAACGATGTCTTCCAGGTGGCGATGTACGAGATGGCCGGGAATCTGACCTACAACGGCATTGCCATCGAGACGGCCAAGGGCGCGCTTGCCAGCGCCCTGTCGGACCTGAACGGTGGGCTCGTCTTCGGCGGCTAGAGCGGGCAGCGGTCCCGCCTCGACTCGATAGACTTACGGACATCACGACGTCGGCGCACACCCGGCGCCAGGGGATGCGGCGTCCCGAAGAGCCGCCCGACCGGAGGCCCTGGTCATGCAATTGCGTGTTGTCGGCGATCAGCCCTGGGACGTCGCGGCAGACGTGCTGGCGGTTCCGTACTTTGGCAAGCCTCGGTTCGACGGCGCCCTCGCGGAGATCGACAGGCGGGGCGGCGGTGAGCTGACCGCCCTGGCGGCGTTTGGCGAGCTGAAGGCGGAGAGATACGGCGCGGTGGTGATTGCCGCCGGTGGGTTGCGTGCCGGGCGCCTCATGGCCATCGCCGCGGGCGAGCCGGAGACGGTCACGCGGCAGGTCGTTCTGCGGATCGGCGCGGCAGTCGAGCGGCGGCTCGCCGGCCGCAACGTCCGGTCGCTCGCCCTGTGGCTGGGAGATCTCGGGGACCGCATCGACGGGGGAGCGGTCGCCGCAGCCGAGCTTCTGGCCCGCGGCGTCGTGGAAGGCGGGTTCGAGCCGGCGACGATCTATCGAGATGGATACGAGAACGCTCCATCGACCCTCGACGAGCTGATCCTCATCGCCCCCGGAGCCGACCTTGCGGCCCTCAAGCAAGCCGCCGAACGGGGCGTCGTCATGGGCGAAGGGGCCAATCTGGCTCGACGCCTCGACAACCGGTCCGCCAACGACGTCACTCCGGACGTGCTCGCGGGCGAGGCTCGGGCAATCGCGGAGGCCAACGGACTCTCGATCGACGTCATCGAACCGGCGCGGGCAGCCGAGCTTGGCATGGGCATGTTCCTCGCCGTGGGCCGCGGCAGCGACAACCCGCCCCGCATGATCGTGATCCGGTCGGGCGAGGAGGGCGAGAAGGATGCCCTTGGTCGGCGCCTGGCGATCGTGGGCAAGGGAGTCTGCTTCGACTCGGGCGGCATCAGCATCAAGCCGGCCGATCGGATGGAAGAGATGAAGATGGACAAGACCGGTGCCTGCACCGTGATCGCGGCCATCGCCACTGTGGCCAGACTCGCCCCGGGGACGCCGCTAACGGCCATCGCCCCGGCCGTCGAGAACATGCCCGGTCCGCATTCGGCCCGGCCCGGCGACGTGGTAAAGGCCATGAACGGCAAGACGGTCGACATCCTCAACACCGACGCCGAGGGCCGCCTGATCCTGGGCGATGCCATGTGCTACGCCGAGAAGCTCGGGGCCACGAATCTTGTCGACATCGCGACCCTGACCGGCGCGGTGGCTCGAGCGTTGGGCGACCAGATGACCGGCGCCTTCGGTACGCCACAGGCCTGGTACGACGCCGTCGCGTCGGCCGGCGAGCGCGCGGCGGAGCGGTACTGGCAGATGCCGATCATCGAGGAGTACCGCAAAGACATGGACAGCTGGTATGCGGACTTCACCAACACCGGCTCGGCCGAAGGCGGGCTGATAAAGAGCGCCCTCTTCCTGCGTGAGTTCGCGACGGTGCCCTGGGTCCACCTCGACATCGCCGGCACCGCCTACTTCCGCAAGAAGACCGCCTACGCTCCGGCCGGCGCAACCGGAGTCGCCCACGCGACCCTCGTCGAGCTTGCCCTCGCCGGCGCGAAGAAGGCGTAGCTCTCAAATGCCGGTTGAGGTCCTCGTCCTGGCCTTCGGGCTGGCCGGGCTCATCTGGGGAGTGGCGGCGGATCGCATCGCGGCTCGCTGGCCGGCCCACGAGGACGGTTCGGTCCGGAAGGTGGACTGGCGAACGCCGGTGGTGGCCATCCTGGCCGCGGTCGCGCTGGCCGCGGTTCCGGTCCGTTTCGATGATCCGGGCCAGCGGCTGCTCTTCGGCGTCATCTTCGCGGCGTGCGCCCTGCTCATGGCCACGGACCTCGACCAGAAGCTCATGCCGGACGTCTTGACGCTGCCCCTGATCCTGCTGGGTGCCGTAGCGCTGGCGTCGGGGGGCGACTCGCTCGTGTCGCGCTCACCGGCCTGGGAGGCGGTCCTGGGCGCGATCGCGGTTCCGGGCGTGCTGTACGTGGCGTCGTTGCCTTTCGGTGAGGGCGCTTTTGGCGGCGGCGATGTCAAGTTCCTGGTCTCGGTCGGCCTCTTCGCCGGTCTGATACGGATCGTGCTCGCGGTCTTCGCCGGCGCCATGCTGAGCGGCGTGGTGATCCTGGCCCTGCTGGCGGCGCGCCGAATCACGCTTCGCAGCTACATACCGTTCGGGCCGTTCCTCATCATCGGGGCGATCTGGGTCGCGCTGCTGCCGGCGGCTTCATAGCCCGCCGGCCGACGGCGGCCTATGCGGCTACCGTCGTCCGCCGCGCGCCGCAACTCGGGCAGTGGTAGGTCTTGGCGTTGCTCGAGCTCTGCTCGAAGCCGAGCATGTCGGCTAGCGGCTCGTGCACGCCGGTCTTCTTGACCTTCGCGGCCGGGTAGCCGCAGGTGCACCATTCGACGGTCTCGTCGCCCGGCTCGAATTGATGCTCGTCGGCCAGAAGTGCCTCCAGGAGGCCCTGCTTGTCGGCCGCGCTGCCGTCCCCATCGATCATGCCCAGCCCTCGCTGAACCAGATCGAGGCGGGCAAACGGCGCATTGCGGGGCTGTTCGAGGGTGGCCAGGGCGCCGGCCGCGCTCACCCGGTCGCGCCACTTGGGGGCGCTGGCCAGGATCCCGTCGAGGGTGCCAATCGCCGGCTTGCCGATCTCCACGCACTTGTCCCAGCGACCCTGGGCCGCCCAGAACTGGGCGGCCGTGGCGTTGGCCTCGTCCGGTTTCCAGCCCAGCTTCGCCAGGGCGGTGACGATGTCGGTCCGTTCCATGGCATCGACGCCGTCGAACGACGAAACGAGAATCGGGATCGCCGCCGCGCCGCAGGCCGCGCAGCGGTTCCACTCGCGCATCGCGGCCCAGTAGCGGGCGCCGGTTTCGTCGGCCGGCGGCTGCCAGCCCGCCTCGGCCAGGCCTCGCGCTGCCGACCGGCGGACCCCCGGGTCGGTGTCGCGCAGGGAAGCGACGAGCCAGTCGGCCACGAGCGGCGACCCGACACGGGCCAGCCTTCGGACGACTGCCTCCCGGACGTCGGCGTCATCGTGGCCCATGAGCGACTGCAGAGCATCGATCGCCCGTTCGTCGCACAGAGCGTCGAGGGCCTGCGAGGCGGCTCGCTCGACGGCCATGCTCGATCTCCCGGTAGCCTTCTGGCGAGCCTGCTCGTGGACCAGGGCGAGGATGAGAGGCGTCACCGCTCCGGGGTCGCCGATCGCCTGGAGCGCCTTGACGGCCGCGACCCGCACGGTCTCGTCGGCGTCCATGATCGCCTTGGTCAACGGCTCGACGGCCTCGACGGCGCGGATGCGGCCGAGCGCCGCGGAAGTCGCCCGACGAGTCTCCGCGTCGGCGTCGGTCATCAGCCTTCGGTAGACGGCCGTGGCTGCGGTCGCGCGAACGTCGGGGTCGCGGTCTTCCAGCGCGCTCACCAGCGGCTCGACGACCCGGAACCCACCGCGCGCAGACAGGGCGGCAACGGCGGCGCGTCTCACGCCCGGGCTTTCATCGCCGAGGAGCGCGGTCAGCGGCTCGACCGCAAGTGGATCGCGCAGAGGAGCCAGCGCTTGCGCGGCCGCCAGACGGATCGCGGCGTCCTTGAAGCTGAGTGCCTTTATCAGGCCCTGGGCGTCCCTCTTGGCCTCCATTTGAGGAATGTCCGGGGGACCGAAGAGCGGCATTGTGGAAGCCTCTTTGCCTCGTCAGACTGCCGAGCTGGCGGCTCGGGAAAAGGACGGGATGACGATTCGGCAGACGTCGACATTAGTCGACAATAGTGGAGTCGGTTCGTACCACGAAAGGCTAGCATTTTAGCGGCTCTCGTTGCCAGAGCCGCAGCCTCAATCTTGGCGCCCCTCCAGGCCGTCTGCACCTCAACCGACCGTACCTCACAAGAGTGGGACCTTAGAGCGGTTGGCTGGTGTATGATCGTGTACAGCCGGAGTCGTCCTGAGGTAGNNGGGCGTAACCGCACAACGCGCTCAACGGGAGCGCGCCCAACGGAGTGCTCGCACGATGACCGCCTCGAACGACCGACGTGCTAAGGGCCACGGCACATTCCGCCGGCGGCTTCTTCACCTTCTCCTCGGCGTGATCCTGATGACGCCATGCCTCGCCCTGGAGATCCCTGCCCAGTCCGCCAGCGCCAACGATTTCACCGACGCCGTAGCCGAGCAGCAGCGCCTCAACAAACTCGTCACCGACCAGAGAGCGCAACTCGCCAAGCTGACGGCCCAGCAAGCCGCGCTGCAGAGCCAGATCACGGCGACCAAACAGAACCTGGACGGCGTCCGCACATCGATCGATGAGGCCCAGGCGGAGATCGCCGCGCTCAAGGATGAGATGGTCGGGGTCAAGGCTCGCTACGACGGTCTCGCGGCCGAGCAGGCTCTGCTGGAAGCCAGACTGGTCGAGCTGACGAACGAGCAAGACGCCAGGGCACGCGAGCTCGACATCCGCGAGGAGATCCTGGCCACCCGGCTGGTCGCGGCGTATGAGACCGACCAGACCCCGGTCCTGCAGCAGATCCTCACCGCCCACTCACTCACCGACGCGCTCTCCGACGTCTCCTACTACGGAGCCCTTTCCGAGGCGGACAAGGCGCTGGCCGACGAGATCAAGCAGGACCAGGCGGCCCTGGCCGAAATCCGCCAGACGGTCGAGATCGCGAGCTCGGCTAATCGGGAGCTCAAGGACCAGGTGGCGGGGCAGAAGCAGCAGCTCGCCGACGAGCAGTCGCAGCTCGGACAGGCCGAGGCACAGCTCAGCGCGCTCGAGAATTCGCTCGAGGCCCAGCTGACCCAGCAAGCGGCGGCCGAAGCGAAGCTGGACAACGACGCGGCCGCCCTCAACGCCGCCATCCAGTCGAACGGCGTATCCCTGGACAGGCTCGCGGCCAAGATCGACGAGCTGGTGGCCGAATACGGCCCCGGCGGCAAGATCCCGTCGCAGTACAGCGGATCGTTGGTCTGGCCGATGGGTGGAAGTATCACCCAGGAGTACGGCTGCACCGGCGTCGCGTCGGAGCCGCGGGTGGGGAATTGCGCGCACTTCCATCAGGGAATCGACATCGCCGCCCCGTGCCTGACGCCGATCCATGCGGCCGGGCCCGGTGTCGTCATCTTCGTCGGATACAACCCCTACGACGCACCGCCGCAGGCCTGGTTGGTGATAATCGCGCACTCGACGAGCATGGTGACCTGGTATGCCCACATGACGGCACGAGCGTACCCGGGCATCTACGCCGGAGCTTCGGTGGTGGCCGGTCAGGTCGTCGGAACCGAAAACACGACCGGCCATTCGACGGGCTGCCACCTTCATTGGGCCGTGCGAGTCAACGGCCAATTCCTCAATCCGCGAATGTTCCTCTAGCGCGGGCCAGTCGGGCGGCGTGGTGCTAGCATCGACTAAGCCCGGCCAGACCCGGGCCCGAAGCGAGAGGACGCCCGATGAAGCGAACTCTGGCGGTGATACTCGCCGGCGGTGAGGGAGAGCGGCTCTCCATCCTGTCATCGCTGCGGGCCAAACCGGCCGTCCCGTTCGGCGGCAAGTACCGCATCATCGACTTCACCCTCTCCAACTGCGTCAACTCGGACATCGACAACGTCGTCGTCCTGACCCAGTACAACCCCCGCTCCCTCAACGACCACATCGGGATGGGCCGGCCATGGGACCTGGACCGCAACTATGGTGGCGTCCGGATGCTCCAGCCGTACATCGCCCGCGGCCGCGTCGCGGAGTGGTACCGCGGCACCGCCGACGCAGTGCTGCAGAATCTCAACGTGGTCGAGCAGGCGCCGGGTGACGCGGTTCTCGTCCTGGCCGGCGACCACATCTACNNCTACCAGCCGTTCGTGGCCGCTCATCGGCGTCATCGCGCCGACGTGACGATCGCGGTCCGGCGCGTGCCGCTCGCCGATGCGACGCGGATGGGCATCCTCGCCCTCGACGACACGGACCGCATCGTGGAGTGGCACGAGAAGCCCCGCCAGCCCAAGAGCGACCTGGCCAGCATGGGCGTCTACGTATTCTCGAAGCGAGCGCTGCATCAATGGCTCAGCGACACACGGGCCGACTTCGGCCACGACGTGATCCCGGCCATGATCGAGGGCGGCGCGCGCGTCTACGGCTACCGCTTCGATGGCTACTGGCAGGACGTGGGAACGGTTCAGTCCTACTGGGAGGCGAACCTGGCGTTGCTCTCCGATGCCCCGGAACTGGATCTCTACGACCGCGAGTGGATCATCCACACCCGGTCCGAGGAACGAGCCCCGGCCAAGATCGGGGCCACGGCCCAGGTCCACCGCAGCCTGATCAGCCACGGTTGCGTGATCAACGGATCGGTCGTGAATTCCGTGCTCTCGCCAGGCGTGGTGGTCGACGTGGGAGCGGTCGTCCGCGACTCGATCATTCTGTTCGATTCGGTCGTTCGGCCGGGCGCGGTCGTCGACCGGGCGATCCTCGATAAAGAGGTTGCCGTCGGACCGGGCGCCATCGTCGGCGAGGGGACCGACTACGACGTGGTCAACCGGCGCGAACCGGGTCGGCTCAATACAGGCATCACCGTCGTCGGAAAGCGGGCGGTGATTCCACGGGGCGTCCGAATCGGCCGGAACGTTCTGGTCGGCGAAGGGGCGAGGGCGGCCGATTTCGTTTCGAGGGTCATACGCAGCGGCTCCACGGTAGAGCGCCCCCGCGAGCGCGGGACACGCCTTGGGTCGCGCATTCGAGCGGCCGAGCCCGCCGACGGCCGCGAGGCGCCCGAGGTGGAGATCGAGGTAATCGACCCGGGGCCCGATCCGGGCAGCAGGTCCAGCTCGGGCGGGCGACGCGCCTCCGGGGAGACGGACGACTGAGGCGTATGCCACCTCTCGGTCACCGGCGCTCTCACGTGCGCACCCTGTGGGGCACGCTCGCCCTTGTCGTTGCCGTCTGGCTGGGCGGCGCCTCCGTTCCGGCCCCGCTCGCGGCGGCCCAGTACGATCTCAGCTTCTCCTCCAACTCGACCTGGACGGCGGACCCGACGGCGGCGCGAGTCCACGTCGATTCGACGGTGACGGCAACCTCACATGCCGTCGACGACTCCTCCAGGCGCACCTTCTACGACAGGATCCAGCTGGCTCTGCCGCCCGACTCCGCCGATTTCGTGGCGATCTCCGGGGGCAACCAGCTGCCGGTCACCGTCGAGTCGGTCGCCACGTCGGGCGTCACCGTGATCGTCGGTCTGGGCCAGCGTTTGTATTCGGGCCAGAGCGGTACCTTCGATCTCAGGTTCGATCTCGTCGATACCGGCGGCTCGACCGATAGGGACCTCCGCCTCGGCCACAACCTCATGTCGTTCCCGGTGACCGCTTTCGGCAGCCCCAACACACCGGGCAGCTCGGTGTCGGTCGTGTTCCCGCCCGATTTCACGGTCCAGGAGGAGTTCGGCGGGCTTACCCGGGCCGTCTACGGCTCGGGCGAGGTCGTCTTCTCGTCGGGGCCAATCGACGATCCGACTCAGCTGAGTGCCTGGTTCACGGCCGTCGCCCCGGTGCCGGCCGGCGACTACAGGCTCCGATTCGTGACCATCGGGCCGCTCAACGTCGCGCTGCGCTACTGGTCCGACGATTCGGGCTGGGCTGACCAGCTGGAGCGGGTTCTGCGAGTCGGCTACCCGATCATGCGCGACATGATCGGCCTCGGCGATCCCACCGCGACCTCGCTCACCGTCGAGGAGGCATCGAGCCAGGAGATCGGCGGCTTCAGCGGGTCATACGATCAGAGCAGCGGCAAGATCCTCATCTCCTACTTCGCCGACCCGTACGTGATCATGCACGAAGTGGCTCACCTGTGGTTCAACGGGACCCTCGTGAGCGATCGATGGGTCCAGGAGGGGTTCGCGTCCTACTACGCCCAGCAGACGGTCGACCGGCTCGCCATGACCGATCACGCACCAGTGCTGACCGCCAGGATGCGGCTGGCCGCCGTGCCGCTCAACGACTGGAGCATCGCCGAGCCAGATTCGACCACGGAGGCGTACCTGTACGGCGCCGCCCTCGAGGTGGCCGGCCGGATAGCCACCGAGGCCGGCCAGGCCGGCTTGCGAGACGTCTGGGCGGTGATACGGTCCGGCCAGGCGGCCTACCAGCCGATCTACGCGGCGGTGCCGGAGATGCTCGGCAGTGGATCGGCCGACTGGCGCCGGGTGCTCGATGTGCTGGAGCAGACGACCGGCCTGTCGTACCTAGAGATCTGGAGGCAGTGGGTCGTCGACGCCTCGCAGGTCTCACTCCTGGAACAACGCTCAACCGCTTTGACCGCCTACGCCGCCGCGCAGAAGGCGGCCGGGGCCTGGGATCTGCCCCCGGAGATCCGCCGATCGCTCGATGGCTGGCTCTACGGTCAGGCGATGGTGTATATGGTTCAGGCCCGCGACATCCTGTCTCAACGCGACGAGATCGCCGGCGCGGCGGCCGATGAGGGAACTACACCCCCGACGACTCTGCGCGACGTGTTCGAGCAATCCGGCCTCGTGGCCGCCCGCACAGAGGCCACAAACGAGGCCGCGGTTCTCGCGGAGATGGCCGCGGCCCGCCAGGCAGAAACCGCCAGCGGTGGCGCCGCCCGAGACCTGGGCCTTCTGGGGGCAAATCCACAGGCGGACCTCGTCGCCGCCCGCGCTGCCTTCGCCAAAGGCGACACGAGCCGGGCCATGACGCTCGCGTCTGGGGCGCGCGCTGCCTGGCAAAGCGCCATCGGGATGGGCCAGGCGCGCATCTTCGGCAGCCTGTGCATCCTCGCCGGCGCTCTGATCCTGCTGGCGTTGTACATCTGGAATCGCGGCGCCTTCCGGCGAGAGAACGCGGCCGTTGCCGCCGCCGAGTTGATCGCGCGGACGGCCGCCTGGGCTCGTTCTCAGTCCGCCCTTCGATCGCGGTCCGCCGGGGTCCGAGCCCCCCCCGTCGTGCCCGAACCGAGCCTTGTCGGCCGGGTGCGGCGGCAGGTCGAACCGTCCGGCGTGGCCCTGGCCGACGGGCTGGCGGACCCGGACGGCGATGATGAAGGAAGCACCGTCGCCGACGATCTGCCCGCCACGGCGGCCGGCGCGACGAGCCCCGAGGAGTCGGCCTACGAACTGCTACAGCGAGGTAACGCTCTGCTCCACGACCGCCACAATGCCCAGGCCGCGGTCGTTCTCGAGCGAGCCGCACGTCTCGAGCGCAGCAAAGGCTCGATACTCGAGGCGCTGGGGCGGGCCTATTTCAACAGCGGCCAGCACGCCCGGGCGGCCGAGACATTCGAGGCGCTGCTCAAGGTCGACCCGTCGGCTCACTACGGGCATTTCGGTCTCGGGCTGAGCTTCGCGCGACTCGGCAGAACTCAGCAGGCAAAGACGCATCTGCGCATGGCCGCCGCTCTCGACCCCGCCAGCGCCACCTACAGGCGCGCGCTGGAGAAGATCGAGGCGACGAAGAACTGACGAGCCGGTGCCGCGGCGTCCGATCGGGCGCCGGTCAGCCGCCCGCGGCCTCGAGTCGGTGAGCCACCAGCAGGATCCCGGTGATCGACTTGGAATCCTCGATGACGCCACGCTCCACGGCCTCGACGGCGTCGCGCCAGTGGAGCTTGAAGAGCCGTAGATCTTCGTCCGCATCGGGGCTGAGCCGGCCGTCGCCGGCGGCGCGCAGGTCCGTGGCCAGGTAGAGGGTCAGGTATTCCGTCGAGAAGCCCGGGGCGCTCCAGAAGCCGCACATCCGCTCCATCGATCCGGCACGATAGCCCGTTTCCTCCTCGAGCTCGCGATGGGCCGCCGAAATGGGATCCTCCGACGTGCCGTCCTCGACTTCGAGCGTGCCGGCCGGCAGTTCGAGCATCACTCCGCCGCATGGGACGCGGTACTGGGCAACCAGCAACAGGCGGTCCTGGGCATCGAGGGGGGCGATGACTACGGCGCCGGGGTGAACAACGATGTCGCGCGTGGACTCGGAGCCATCGCCGCGGACGATGCGATCCTCCTCGAAGACCATGTAGCGGCCGGTGTGGAGCAGCTGGCGATCCGCGACCTTCTCCTCCAGCGCGGCGTCCGCCCGGCGCAGATCTTCGAGCATGGAGTCGAGCACCGGCCGGCCGGTCGGGGCACGGGTGGGTCTTCGCCGCGCAGGGGAATCAGGCATGGCCCAACTATACGTGAGGAAGCCCCGCGCCCACCGCTCGCCGTCCGACAGCGCCGAGGCCGCGCCCGCGGGCAGATGGAAACGCCCCGGCCGAAGCCGGGGCGTTTCCTCCGAACCGAAAGAGAGTTAAGCCGAAACGGCCCCGAACGGGAGTGCGAAGTTGGTGTCGGGGTCGAAGAGCTGGACGCGATCGAGCGGGATCCGCAGTTCGAGCATGTCGCCGGGGCGGACCCTGTAGGACGAGTCCACGAGCGCCACGATGTCGCGGCCTGCGCCGGACGCGTGGATCAGTTCCTGGTTGCCGAGGTACTCGACGACTTCGGCCTTGGCGTTGACGGTGGCGGTGCCGCCGGTCACGGGGCCGAGAACGAGGTGCTCGGGGCGGAAGCCGACTATCAGCTGGCGGCCGGTCGCGCCGATCGACTCGCGGAACTGGGGCGGGAGCGGAACGCTGACGTTGGAGCCCTGGAGGACGACGCTATCGCCGGTGCCCGTGACTTCCACGGTGGCGAAGTTCATCGCCGGGCTGCCGATGAAGCCGGCCACGAAGCGGTTGATCGGCCGGTCGTACAGTTCCTGCGGGGAACCGACCTGCTGCAGGCGTCCCTCGTTCATGACCGCGATGCGAGTGCCCATCGTCATGGCCTCGATCTGGTCGTGAGTCACGTATACGAACGTGGTGTTGAGGCGCTGGTGCAGGCGGAGGATGTTCGCTCGGGTCTCGACGCGCAGCTTGGCGTCGAGGTTGGAGAGCGGCTCGTCCATGAGGAAGACTGCCGGCTCGCGCACGATGGCTCGCCCGAGGGCGACGCGCTGGCGCTGGCCGCCGGAGAGCTCGCGCGGCTTCCGGTCGAGGTAGCGACCCAGGTCGAGGATCGCGGCCGCTTCCTTGACGCGGGCTTCGATCTGGACCTTGGGGACATGGCGGAGCTTGAGGCCGAAGGCGAGGTTGTCGCGGATGGTCATGTGCGGATAGAGCGCGTAGCTCTGGAAGACCATCGCGATATCGCGATCCTTGGGCGGGACTTCGTTGATGATCCTCTCGCCGATGCGCAGCGTGCCGTCGGTGATCTCTTCGAGACCGGCGATCATTCGCAGGCTGGTGGTCTTGCCGCACCCGGAAGGGCCGACGAGGACCATGAACTCCGCGTCNNTCCGCGTCGCGGATGTCCAGGTTGAGGTCGTCTACGGCGACGACGTCGCCGTACCTCTTGCTTACGTTCTCGAAGGTAACAGTTGCCATACGGCAGGCTCCCTGGGGTTGTTGGGCTGATGTTCGCGGATGCTAGCAGCCCGGTTCCTCCGTGCCGTGCCGCAGCGGGCCTATCCCAACTAAACGTTTAGTTCGCCGCACGGCCGCCTCTCGCGCTCTGGTCGCGATGGCCTGCGGTCGCCTGCTTTCGCGGCGAGAGGTACATTCAGCACCACTTCAATCCCGACCGGTATACCTGGTCGAGGTGGAGCAGGACAGGACCCTCACTGGAGCGTAGCGATGAGCCCGGACGACCACAACGACCCGGTTGGGCAGTCATTCGACGCTCCGTCGGATCGTCCGACGCGCGCAACGTCCCCATCCGCCGCCCCGCGGAGGCAGGGGGGCGCCGCCGGTCGCGTCGTTGTCCTCGTCCTGGCCGCGGGGATGTTCTCGGCCGCGCTCTCGGCCGGGGGAACGTACCTCGCCGTCTCCCTGACGAGGCAAACCGCGGCCGTCACCCCGACCGACACCAGTCAGCCCGTAACCGCCCCGCAGATCGACCTGACCCAATCCGATGCGATTGTCCGTGTGGCCAGCCAGGTCAGGCCCTCGGTGGTCACGATCATGGCGACTGGGACCTCGAACGTGTCACCGTTCTCGGTTCCGTCCACGGGTGCCGGGTCGGGGTTCATCGTCAGCGCGGCCGGACTGATCCTCACCAACAACCACGTGATTGCCGGTGCGTCGGCGCTGACGGTAACTCTTTACGACACTCGCGAGATGTCGGCTACGGTCGTCGCTACCGACGCCGGGCACGACCTGGCTCTCATCCGCGTCGACGCCACAGGTCTGCTGCCCGTTTCGCTCGGCGACTCGAGCAGCCTCCAGGTTGGCCAGCTGGCCATCGCCATCGGCAGCCCGCTCGGCACCTTCACGGATTCGGTGACCCAGGGGATCGTTTCAGGCGTGAACCGGAGCATCACCGTCGACGACCAGGTCACGCAGACCAAGGAGATCCTGTCCGGGCTCATCCAGACCGACGCCGCGATCAACCCGGGCAACAGCGGCGGGCCGCTTCTGGACGCAAGCGGCGCGGTCGTCGGGATCATCACCGCCAGCGCGAGCGATGCCCAGGACATGGGCTTCGCCATCCCCATCGACCAGGCCAAATCGATGATCGCCGGGGCCACGAAGTAGCTCGCGATCTCTCGCCTCTTCAGGGTTGCTTCAGGGGATTGGCCCATACATCTGGGTGGAGCAGCCGCCCGGACCTGCCGGGGTACAAGCGGTCCGGCCAAGACGCGAGAGGCATTGACGAATGAAGATCAGGTTGGCGGCAATAGCGATGATCGTCGTGGGAGTTGGCGCCGTCGCGCTTGCCATTGTGGGGCCCGTCTTCGGCGGTACCCCCAACTCCAAGTACATCACCTCCACCGTGACCACAGGCTCGGTCAGCGCCACCTCGGTGGCCACCGGCACGATCGCCGCGAGCACGGTCTATGGGCTCAAGTTCGGCGCCCTTCCTGATATCGCGAGCACAGTCGCAACGACCTCCGGCGGGGGCGGCTCGACCGGCAGCAACAGCGTCTCGGCAAACCTCACCTGGCCGGTGCTGACCGTGGCGGTCTCTGTGGGCCAGAGCGTGACCAAGGGCACCGTCCTTGCCACAGCCGACGCAACGGCCGCGCAACTCCAGCTCTCTTCAGCTCAGGCGACGCTCGCCTCGGCCCAATCCAAGCTTGCGACCGATCAGGGTGGCCCGGACTCCGTGACCCTGGCCCAGGCCAAGAACAGCCTGGATCAGTCCTACAACAGCTACCAGCAAGCGGTCGCCAGCCAGACCAACACCAACCAGCAGAATGCCCTCACCCTGAGCCAGGCCCAGGACGCCGTGACCGCAGCCCAGAACCAGCTGACCGCCGACCAGGCAGTCTCTCCTCCCATCGCGACCACGATCGCCAAGGATCAGGCCGCCGTGGATCAGGCCCAGCAGAGCCTCGCCTCGAGCCAGCTGAAGGTCAATCAGTCGAATCAACAGGCCGCTCAGCAGGTCACGAACGCGTCGCTCAGCTACCAGGCGGCCAAGCTCCAGTACCAGTCCAAGGTCGCACCGGCGTCGACCGCCACCATCCAGGCCGATCAGGCCACGGTCGCGTCGGCGCAGGTCACGGTCAACGCCTACCAGACGGCCGTGACCGACGCCACGATCACGGCCCCGGCCGACGGGCTCATCATCGCCGTCAACATCCTGCCGAGCGTCAACGCCCCGAGTGGCTACGCGGTGCTCGAATCGATCCCGCCGATGGTGGCCACGGCCAGCTTCTCCGAGTCAGACATCGCCAATCTCAAGGTCGGGCAGACGGCGACCGTCACGGTGACTGGCCCGGCCGTGTCCGTGCCCGGAACGCTGACCCGGATCGTGCCCGCGGCATCGTCCTCGTCCACCGGCGGCAGCAGCACGGTCGCGACCTACGCGGTGACGGTCACGCTGACCAGCCCGCCGGCCACGGTTCTCGCCGGCATGAGCGCGTCGATCACCGTGACGACTGCCTCGGCGGACAACGTCCTGCGAGTTCCCGCCACTGCCCTGCAGGGTTCGGCCAGCGCCGGCTACACCGTCCTGATCATGAACTCCGACGGCAGCACGACCACCCAGGACGTCACCGTCGGGCTCGTGACCACGACATTCGCCGAGGTCAAGAGCGGCCTGACAGCGGGCCAGACGGTCGTTACGGGGACGGTTACGTCCAAGACAGGCACGACCACCAACAACAGTGGCGTCAACGTCAATCAGCTGACCGGCGCTGGCGGCCTCCAGGGCGGAGGTTTCGGGCGATGAGCGCCGCCCCGGGCGAGCCGATCATCAGACTCGAGGAAGTCAGCCGCATCTACGACACCGGCAAAGTTCAGGTCCCGGCTCTCGTCGACGTAAATCTCGACGTGGCCAAGGGAGAGTTCCTGGCGATCGTCGGACCGTCCGGCTCGGGCAAGTCCACGATGATGAA
>PMKV01000151.1 GCA_003157875.1 Chloroflexota bacterium | reverse complement strand
CGCGGGAGCGCAGGCCAAGACGGCCCTTCTGTACCGGGACGGAAAATGGGGAGTGCCGTCGGGCGGGGCCGCGACGACCCACATCCTCAAGCCCGCGGTTGCCGGGCTCGACGATCACGATCTCAACGAGCATCTCTGCCTCGCTGCCGCCCGTCATGCCGGGCTGGTGGCTGCGCGTTCCTGGGTCGGCACGTTCGAAGACCAGTCGGCCATCGTGGTCGAGCGGTACGACCGGATCGTCGAAGGATCTCTCGTGCTGCGTATCCACCAGGAAGACGTCTGCCAGGCCCTCGGCATCGCACCCGCGGCTAAGTATCAGCGCGACGGCGGTCCCGCTCCGGCTGACATCGCCGGGCTCCTCCGCCGTTGGGTTACACCTGCCGCCGCCGGGGACGCTGCTGTTGGGAGGTTTGCCGACGCGCTCATCTGGAACTGGATCATCGCAGGCACGGACGCCCACGCGAAGAACTATTCGGTCCTTCTGTCGGGGCCCCAGGTTCGTCTTGCGCCGTTGTACGACGTGGCCTCGGCGCTTCCGTATGGTGCGCACGAGAAGAAGCTTCGCTTCGCGATGAAGATCGGTGGCGACTACGACGTGTACCCGCGATACAACCGCTGGCCGGCGGTGGCAAAGGAGCTCGGCCTGGATCCCGACCGCCTGGTCGATCGCGTGCGCGAGCTTGGTGAGGCTGCGCCGGACGCGTTCTCGGCCGCAGCTGCCGAGCCCGATGTCAAGGGGCTCGCGCGCCCGTTCCCGACGAAGCTCGTCGACATCGTTGCCGATCGTGCCCGGCGGTGCGGTGCGCAAGTTTCGGCGAACCCGGTCTGAGTCGTCGTTCCAGCCGGTGCGGTACCGCGTCAGGCAGGCGGAACCTACCTGAATGGCCGGCGTGAATGGAGTCGGGCCGACACTTCAAGGGTAGAGGTTCGAGGCGGCGCCTCATGGCAGGAACGCCTAGCCACGCGTTGACCGGGGGCGCGCGGCTCACGGCCAGGATTTCTCAGCGTCCAACGGTCGTCAGGCCGGGCTGGGGCTTCGTCTCTCGGCGTAGTCCTTGAGCCAGGCCACGATCTGATCATGGTCGTTCAGGACCAGCCGCCACTTGTACGAGAGATGCTCCTCCTTGGCCCCTTTGGTGAATGCCGAGGTGGTTGCGATCATCCCCCTGGTCGCCCGCTTGTCGTCCACGACGTGGAGCAACTCCCGGACCACAGAGACGCCGACTCTACGATCCTCTTTGTAGCGCTTGGCCTGAACCAGCATCATGTCGGGAAGATCGGACTTGTTCCTGACAGCGACGATGTCGATGCCCCCATCTGCACCCATCGGCGTCAGTTGAACTTCCCAACCTTGCTTGTCCAGCAGTTCCGCGAGGAGTTCTTCAAAGAAGCGGTCCGGGACTCGATACAGCTCCTCGTCATGCGCCGACAGGTATTGGATCACGCGGATGCTTGCCGCAGTGACGGGGACGATCGAAGCCACTGTCCCGGCTCGCCGCGCCGGTTGTAGGAAGAGCAGCTTCAGGATGGCATCTTCAAGTCGGTCGAAAGGGAACGGCTTCTCCAGGTAAGTGACCTCCATCGGAAGATCGAACCGAGACTCGAACCTCTCGCGCGTCATGGCCGAGCTTACGATGACCGGAACCTCAGGGCGGACGCGGTAGACGCGTTCAAGCACCTCGAACCCGTCCGGCCTCGGCATCACCAGGTTGGCGAGAATAACGAGGTCCATTCCCTTGAGGTTCTCCGGATCGAACCGGCGGTTGTCAGTCGCTTCGACGATGACGGAGAACGGCGGAGCCACCAATCTCGCCGAGAACATCCACTCGATCCAGAACTCCTCGCCGGCCTCATACACGAGTAGCGCCCGTCTCTGGAATCGCACGTTGCCAGCTTCGGCCACCGTCTACCCCCTGACTTGGACTAGTGGTCGCCGGCAGTTGCGTTTGCATCCTGCAGCGGGCGGGAGTCCGCCGACATCCTAGCCCGGTCTCTTCTGATCTGTCGGTTGACCACGACCCAGTTTGGAAGACGACAAGGGTCCGTTTGACGATGGAAGGTCTTGTATTGCCGACCTAACTGTCGACGGAAGGACGCCATACAAGTTGGACCAGTGCCGACTCCGGGCTACCGCTCACAGTCATGCTGCCCGGGTTGGTCACTGAGGGTGAGGCGACCACTCGACCTCCTGCCAACCTGACCACAGTACTGTAGCCCGTGGTGTCGGCCGACACCCAACATGTTGTCGCTAGCGGCTGAGGGCCGCGGATGGGAATGCCCACAGGGGGGTTCGTCATGAGACAAGTAGCGCTCTCGCGAGCTGAGAAGGAACAACTGGCCGCTGCGTTCAAGTCAGAGGGCGATCTGGACGCTCGTCTCAAGAGGTTTGCCGATGCCGCGAGAGAAGAGTACCTGCGCATGATGCTCGGCCAGAAAGTGTTCACGCGCGGACAGGATATGCGCGAGTACCGGCTCTTCCTCTTGATCCAGCATGGCGCGTTCGACGATGGATTGCTTCCAGACGAGCGGGTCATCTCCGCCTTGTTCCAAACAACCCGGACCCAGAGTCGAGGGCTCTTGCGGGCCGTGATGTCGAAGTACCAATACGACCTGCGAGTCGCGATTCAGAAGACGCTCGTGAAGTGCCTCCAGGGCGCGAAGCAGTACGGAGACGAGTGGAACATCACGATTGAGTCCGACAACATTGTCGATGAGCTCAACCGTGCCCTCGCGGACATCAACGGCAATCTGGAGCAGATCTCGCGGGCTCGGGATACCGTGACGACATACGTAATATCCCAGGCTTCCTATGTGGCCCTGTCAGACAAGTTCTTGGCTGCGCCCTGATGGCCGATGTGTTGAGCGCAATGTCGCTCTTGGTGACGATGATTGCGTTGTTGTATTCGGTCTGGTACAAGGAAATCCAGGATGAGGTTGAGCTGAAGCCCCTTCGGATGAGTGCGAACCGAACCGGCCAGATTGCCGGAGTCAAGAGGACGCTCCGAACGCGGAGCCTGCCGCTTGCAGCCGCGAGCATGCTGCTCCTTCTCGTCCTCGTACCGGAACTGATGGCGGTTATCCAGTCCGCCCTTCGGGCTGTCTCCAGCGGGTTGTCCGGTTCGTGGCCCCGATACGACACCCTGGCGGCCGTCTTCCTCGTGGCCTATTCATTCCTCGTCGGGCTGGCTGGACTTGCCGTGCGTCAGGTGCTCGACCTTCGAAGGAAGCTGGCAGACCTTCAGGGTCCGGACCTATGAGTCGGTAGTTGGAAGGCCCGAGCGATCAACTCGGCGGCTGGGCGCGCTCCCCCAAGTATTGGGTCCATTCCAGGCCGCCATTGGATCGGAGCCACTCCACGCAAAGTGCGAAGTTCGGGGCCTGGTCGAGCCTCGCCAACAGGCCGCCTCGTCTCTGAAGTCCATTGAGGTCCGCGAAGGCAAGGTACTGGCTCAGAGTTCGGCGAACCAGCCACGCGAATTCACTGACGAGACCCTCATCAATCGAGGGGGGATTCTCGCCATGAACCGCCGCTGACCGAACCTTGTCGTACAAGAGGTATGTCTCACTGGGGTGCTCGAATTGGCCGTCGATGATGTGGCTCAGAACCATCTGCCTCAATGAAAGCTCGTGCCCCTTTTCGGCCGCGGACTTCCTGCCGAGCAGCGCCTCAAGAGCAAAGAACAGAAACAACAGAGATATGAGCGGCTCGCTAGCAAACATGGCCCGCTCGATCCAACGCGTCGCTAGATCGGCCTGCCTCTCAAGGTCGGACTCGGGCTCAAGCGGGAGCCGAGATACAGGCTGAATCTCCGCTAGGCCCACAAGTCCAGTGCTGAGCCCAAGGTCGTAGACGGCGGCGGGAGCTGATTGCCAGCCGGCAATGTGGCCGCCAAACGAGTAACCGTCAGCCACCGTGAAGCGCAACTGTCGATCGCGCAGATTGAGATTCTCGTGTAGGGCAATCCTCAGCAGCCGGAGTGAGTGCTCAACGTTCGCGCGCGCCCTTGCAGCCATGCGCCCCAGGTCGGTGCCTTCGATTGCCACCTCGACGACGCATCCTACCGGCGGCTGGAGGATGAACCGTCCAAGCGCAGGCGGGACCCGTTCGTCACTCACAGGAATGAAGCGCTGGCCCAAGAACGTGACTTCGGCGGCAACGGTCAGGTATTCGACCGTTAGGTAGCACAGGCGCCGCATGGGCACCTTTCCGTACGTGGAGACGAATGCGGGTACGTTGTCGCGGCTGCGATTGGCGCTGCACTCGAAGAGGAATGCGACCGCCGTTTCGCGGACTTTGTCGCGAAGATGCTCGAACCGAGGATCTCTTGCAAGGACGTACTCAAGATCGGCGAGCGCATCGTCCTGAGCCTTGCTCAACTCGATTTCCCCGTGCTCGGGGCCGTCGGGATGGTCGAAGCGCGCAACGGTGGCATTAGGGTGAGGAGCGGCCCGAACTGAACTCTGGAGCCGGGCCAGTAGGGCTTCGGAAGTTCCTAGTCGGGCCGTCACCATCAGCCGATCCTCACCGCGACCGGCGACTATCCATTGGATGGTCGCCTCTGGCAGTCGTAGCAGAGGACCCGACCGGCGAAGCGCACCGCGTTCGCCTCGCAGTAGGCGGCAACCTTCGGGCTGACGAATGACCCGCATGAGTCACACGACTGACCTGGGGCCGGTCTCGCGACCGAGGGAGGGGATATGGCTGCCACCGGCTGGGCAACTCCGGGAGTGAGGCCAAACCTAGCTGCCCAATCGACTTGACTAGGTCGGTGAAGTGCGACTAACTGCCGGCTGATGTCCTCCAGCGTCCCCATGCTGACGAGGCGAGTGATCGAGCCCAGTGTGCTCAAGGCGCTCGTCTGGTCGATCTGCCTCTCGATCGTCGTAGCGAGCTGGTCTACCTTCACGACCGTGTCGAGCCCGTCGACACGTGCCGCAGCAGCTCGGCTCCTCGGGCGCGAAATCTTGGCGCGGCTTGAAACGAGGATGAGGCTGCGCAACTGAGGCTTGAGCTTCACGCCCAGCCGCCTGGGCAGCTTGACCAGGTCTTTGTCGAAAGCCTCGTTCAGAACGACCATGTGCTTGCGGTTCTGCTCGACAGGCGACGCGATGCCGTGCGACTTGCCGTTCCAGAAGGCGACCCATTCGCCCTGTTCGTTTACGCCGACCCCTTCGGCGAAGTGCTTGCTCTCGAACACCCAAATCTCAAGGAGACGGTCAAGAAGAAGATGGTCGATCTGTGCAACCCGCCCATCAACTTCGATCCGGATGTCGTGAATGACCATCAACTTATCCGAGTCGCCGTAGTGGAAATCGATC
>PMKV01000128.1 GCA_003157875.1 Chloroflexota bacterium | reverse complement strand
GGACAGGCCGAGGAACTTGTAGACCGGGCCCATCCAGTGGGCGTCGCGGCGGGCGTGGTAGTCGTTGACGGTGACGACATGCACGCCCAGCCCGGTCATGGCGTTCAGCGCCGCGGCGAGCGTGGGGACGAGGGTCTTGCCCTCGCCGGTACGCATCTCGGAGACGCGGCCCTGGTGCAGGACTATGCCGCCCATGAGCTGGACGTCGAAATGGCGCATGCCCAGGGTTCGTTGCATCGCTTCGCGGGTCGCGGCGAAGACCTCGGGCAGGACCCCGTCCATCGCCTCCTGGATTCGGTCGTGCTCGCGCTTGAGTCGTTCCTTCGCTATCTCGCGGCGGCGCTCCCGATCGGGGTGGTGGCGCTCGTCGTCGGACGGCTCCTCCGGCTCGCCGGCATCGCGAATCTCGTCGCGAAGCCCGTCGATGAAGGCGTGCAGCTCCTCATCGGAGCGCTCCTGCATCTCCGGTTCCAGCTCGTTGATCCGCTCGATGAGCGGTTCGATGCGCCGGAGTTCCCGGTCGTTCGAGTCGACGAAGCGGCTCAGGAAGCCAAGCATGATGGCTCACGATCACTTGAGGCCCGCGTCGCGGGCCATTGGCCGGGGCCTCGGCCGAGGCGGCGACGCCCCTCGGCGTCTGCCGATGACAGCCTCCGGATCACTCCGAGGGCCGGTTCGCAAGTATAGGCCAGTGGGCGAAGGCGCCTTCCGGCCGCGCCGGCTAGTGCCAGTGCCAGAAACTCGATCCGTAGCCCCACAACAGCAAGGCGAACGTGAGTCCGGCGAGCACGACCCAGAAAGCCACCGCGGCCACGGTGGAGGTTGGGTTCATCTCTGTGTTGCGCAGCGGCGCAACGTGCCAGCGGTAGGAGCGCAGGTCCTTCCGCCAATCCTCGGCCCGGCTGCGGCCGGGGGGTGGGGTCGGGACCAGACCGCCACTGCCGTCGGGTCGATGGAGCTGCAATGTCATCGCGAAAGAGTCTCCTTGAGCGCCGTCCTGGCGGCCACCCGCCGATCTAGCCCTGTCCCTCCGCCGTGGCATCGACTTTCGCCTCGGCCGCGTCGCCGGCCGGGCGACCGTTGCCGCCCATGGCCCCACGCTCCGAGCCGCCGTCGATGTCCCACAGCAGCATCTCCTGGGTGAAATGTACCTCGCTGGTGAATAGCGCCCCGACGGACTGGCCGCGATGGATGCGCACGATGGCTTCGGCGATCAGTGGGGCCAACGAGATAACCTTGATCTTGCCGCCGCGCTTCTCGGGCGGAATTGGGATCGAGTCGGTGACGACGACCTCGCGCAGTTCCGACTCGGCGATGCGATCGACCGCCGAGCCCGACAGGACGGCGTGGGTGGCGCAGGCGTACAACTCCGTCACGCCCTCGCGCTGCAGGGCGTTGACGATCTGGATCAGCGTGCCCGCCGTGTCGATCTCGTCGTCGACGATGATGGCCCGCTTGCCCTTTACGTCGCCGATGACGTTGAGGACCTCGGTTCGATCGAGGTTGCCGATGCGACGCTTCTCGACGATCGCCAGAGGCGCGTCCATCTGCTCGGCGAAGGTTCGGGCTCGCTTGGCGAATCCCAGGTCGGTGACGACGACCAGGTTGTCGAGGTTCTTCCCGCGGAAGTGGCTGGAGAGCAGATGAACCGCAGTCAGCTCATCTACCGGGATGTTGAAGAAGCCCTGTATCTGGCCCTGGTGCAGGTCGACGGTGAGCAGTCTGTTCGCTCCGGCGACCGTCATCATGTCGGCGATGAGGCGGGCCGTTATGGGAACGCGGGGCTGGTCCTTCTTGTCCGACCGACCGTAGCCGTAGTACGGCACGACGGCGGTGATGCGCCCGGCGCTGGCCCGTTTGAAGGCGTCGATCATGATCAGCAGTTCCATGATCGATTTGTTGACCGGTCGCGAGGTCGGCTGGATCAGGAACACGTCCTTCTCGCGGGCGTTGTCGATGATCCGCACAAAGATGTTCTCGTTGGAGAACTCGAAGACATCAGCCCGCCCGAGATCGATCCCAAGGTAGCGGCAGATGTTCTTCGCCAGCTCCGGGTTGGCGTTCCCGGTGTAGACGTCGAACTGGTCTGCGGCTGGCAAGGCGGCCTCCGGGGTCTCGGCTTCGGTCACTAGGCCTTACCGCCCTCAGGCGCGGGCGGGGTTCCTTCGGGGCCATTGTCCGACACCTCGCTCCGTTGTGCCAGCCCGGCACGGAAGGCGGCGATGCCCACGACCTTGTCCCCGGCGTTGAGCCGCATGACGATGACGCCACGGGCCCCCGACGAGTAGTGATTGATCGTGTTCGTCTCGGTCCGGACCACCTGGCCTCCGGCGCTTATCAGGAGCAGCTCCTCGTCTTCTGGGGTCACCTGCTGGACTGCGGCGACATCGCCGGTCTTCTTGCCTTCGAGCGAGATGAGCCGAACTCCCTGGCTGCCCCGGTGCATCGGCCGGAACTCCGTCAGCGCCACGCGCTTGCCGTAGCCCGTTTCCGTGAGGACGAGCAGGTCCGCGGTGGGCTGCACGACGCTCATACCCACCACGCGGTCTGTTGGGCTGGCCAGGCGGATGCCGATCACGCCCGCTGCGGGGCGACCCATCGGCCGGACCTCGTCCTCCGGGAAGCGGGCGATCTTGCCCTGGGCGCTGGCAACGATGACGTCGTCCTTGCCCGTGGCCACGTCTACCCAGGCGAGCTCGTCGTCATTGGCGATCGTGATGGCGATGATGCCGGAGCTTCGAACCTTCTCGAACTGCTCGAGCGGCGTCTTCTTGACGATGCCGTTACGCGTGGCCATGACCAGGAACTTGCCTGCCTGGAAGTCCGACAGGGTGATCGTGGCCATCGGAACTTCGCCCGGTTCCACCTGGACGCCGGGCAGATTGATGATGGCGATGCCCTTGGCATGGCGGCTGGCGTCGACGATGGTGTGCACATTGGCGGAGAAGACCCGGCCGCGGATGGTGAAGAAGAGGGCCCAGACGTGCGTGTTGGCCACGAGCAGATGCTCGAC
>PMKV01000038.1 GCA_003157875.1 Chloroflexota bacterium | reverse complement strand
TTGCCGAGGTAGTGGTCGATGCGATAGACCTGCGACTCGCGGAAGACCTTGTGGACCTCGTGGTTGAGCAGGCGCGCCGACTCCAGGTCCCGCCCGAACGGCTTCTCGACGATCAGGCGCCGCCATCCGGCGCCGCGGACCTCCCGGTCGAGGGTGACCCGGCCCATCTGGCGCACGATCTCGGTGACCTGCGACGGCTGAGTGGCCAGGTAGAAGAGGCGGTTGCCGGCGGTCCCGCGTTGCGTGTCGAGCTCGTCCAGCTTTGCCGCCAGCCGGTCGAATCCGGCGTCGTCCGAGAAGTCGAGCTGCTGGTAGGTGATCCGCTTGGCCAGCTCTTCCCAGGCCGCCGTGTCGATCGGCTGGACGCGCGAGTACTTCTCGATCGAGCCTCGAACCTCGGCCGCGAAGGACTCGTTCGTATAGGGACGCCGGGCGACGGCGACCAGGCTGAACTCGGCCGGCAGGAGATTCGTGCGCCACAGCTGGTAGATGGCGGGCATGACCTTGCGATGGGCCAGGTCGCCCGTGGCACCGAACAGGACGAAGGCGCACGGGTCCGGGACGCGCTCGAGGCGCAGACCCTGCCGAAGTGGGTTGACGTCGGAGTCGGGCCGCGCGCGGCGACGGGCCGCCGTGGCCGCCTCCCGGAGCTGAAGTGCGGTTCGAGCCGGCGGCGGGGGAGCCGGAGAGCGGCTGGGGCTCATCGGGCTGCCAACCCGGCCACCCGGACCGTGGCCCCGCGTCTCATGGCGTCAGGCCTCCTTGAGGGCCGATGCCAGGGCACGCCTGAAGGCGGCCAGCCCGGCGTCGGCGTCCGGGCCGAGGTTGAGTCGGAGAATCGGCAGCTTGTGGCTCTCGATCGTTCGGGCATCGCCGATCGCCTGGGCGTCGATGAGCTGGCCGAAGGTGTACTCCTTGCCGGGAATGCCTCGATCCTCGGGGTGCTCGGCGACGAGCTGGATGAACCAGCCGATCGGGGCGCCGCCTTTATGGAGCTGACCCGTTGAATGAAGGAAGCGCGGCCCGTAGCCAACCGTCGTGGCCCGCTTCGTGGCGTCGCGGAGCAGGGTCCTGATGTCGGAGAGGGCCTTGTCGCGGGCCGGTGTCTGCGCGATGTAGGCCTGGATCGAGGCGTACCCAGCCGGCACGAGATGGGCCAGCTGGGCTCGGAGCGTTCCGGCCAGAGCCTTCTCGTCGGCAACGCCCAGGGGCTCATCGCCGGCCGCGTCACCGGCCCCGCTCTCGAACGCCGCCAGGACGGCGCGAGTGTTGGTCTTGGCCTCCTCGACGTTGGGCTGGTCGAACGGTTCGATGCCCAGGACCGCACCGGCCAGCGCGGTCGCCACTTCCCAGCGCACGAACTCGGCGCCGAGGTCGATCCTGGAGCCAACGTTGATGCGAATGACCGGGTGCCCGGCCGCGGCCAGCTCGGCGAGTCGGGCGTCGACGTCCGTGCCGATGGATGGATCCGGACCGGCCGAGCCGTCGATGGTGATGCGGACGAAGACGCGGTCGTTGCCGTAGGCGGCTGCCGCGGCGAGCGGCTCGGCGTCGATCGGGACGACTCCGGTGCAGACGGGCGCGGCCGCAGGATCGGCGGCCCGAGCCGCCAGGCTGGCGAGGGTCTCCTTGCCGGTGCTCTCGGCGATGAGCTGCTCCACCCACGGGCCGAACGGCGCCAGCTCACGATCGATGACGAAGGTCAGCTTGTCGCGCCCCGCGGAGGCGAAGACGCCCATCGCCAGGCCCAGGGACAAGCCTGGGTTCTGGGCCGGGTCCGCGACGCCGCACGCGATGACCATCGCCCGGGCCTTCTCCAGGAGTTGGTCGAGGTCGACGCCCAGCAGGGCGCCGGGCACGAGCCCGACATACGTGAGGGCCGAGTATCGGCCGCCGACATCGGGCGGGTTGAGGAACACCTCGCGCAGCTGGTCGTGGTGGGGGATCGAGCGCAGGCTCTTGTCCGGGTCGGTGATGGCCGCCATGTAGTCGCCCGGCCCGGCCGGCCGGCCGATTTCGGCGGCGCCGAGCGCGATGTCGGTCAGTTCCCACTGATAGGCCTGGAACGAGAGCGACTCGGCCGTGGTGCCGGACTTGGTGGAGACGATGAAGAGCGTGGTCAGCGGATCGAGGTCGTCGAGAATGGCGGCCACCGCGGCCGGGTCCGTGGAGTCGAGGACGCGGACCGCGATGCCGTCGCCGGCCGTGCCGAACACATGCGTGAGCAGCGCCGGCGCAAGGCTGCTGCCACCCATGCCACCCAGCACGACGGTCGTGAATCCCTCCGAGCGTAGCCCGGCCGCAAATGCCGCCAGCTCGCCCGTGGCGTCGGCGAAGTGGAACGGCGCTTCGAGCCAGCCAAGGCGAGTGGCGATGGCCCTTTGGACGATGTCCTGGTTGCTCCACACCGAGGGGTCCCGCCGGCCGATTGCCCGGTCAGCCCAAGCCTCTTTGACGGCACGGTCGCGCGCCGAGGCCAGCGCCTCGCCTAGCTTCGCGTCCTTGAGCGTCAGGTCCAGGGCGAGTGAGCTGCTGGTGAGCGGTTCGGTCATTGCGGCGGCCTCGTGAATGGGCGTGAGCTGGTCTGGAAGGAGTAGCGGAGAGATCAACCCCGAGGATTGTCCGGCCTGGCGGCCTCCATGCTGGCGGCCAATTGCTCGATGGCGTGGATCTTGGCCACGCGTCGAACGTGGCGCGGAGCGCCGCTGAACGTCGCGGCGAGGAAGCTCTCGGCGCAGGTGACCGCCGTCTCGATGCCGATCACGCGTGCCCCAAGGGCCAGCACGTTCATGTTGTCATGTTCGACGCCCTGTCCGGCCGAATAGGTATCGTGGCACAGGCCTGCGCGG
This sequence comes from Chloroflexota bacterium, assembly GCA_003157875.1. GTDB lineage: Bacteria > Chloroflexota > Limnocylindria > Limnocylindrales > CSP1-4 > Fen-1039. Next base: position 6,043 of record PMKV01000038.1, on the reverse strand, counting down.
ATGCCCGGCATCTTGGACGCGGCGATCGATGCGCCGACGCCGCTGCCGCAGACGAGGATGCCGCGGTCCGCCCGGCCTTCGAGGATGGCCAGGGCGAGGGCTTTGCTGTAGTCCGGATAGTCGTCCTCGAGGTTGCTGCCGTCGCCACCCAGGTCGATCAACTCGTGGCCCAGCGGCGCCAGGCGCGCCAGCAACTCGCTCTTGAGTTCGAACCCGGCATGGTCGGCCGCGAATGCGATACGCATTCCCTCTCCTATCTAGTGCCGGCCGGGTCGGGATCGGCGAGGATCCGGCCGTGCAACCCGTCGCGGACGACCCCGCGGCCGATCTCGATGACCCGCTCGGCGGTGAAGCCGAAAGCGGCGAAGATCTGCCCGACCGGGGCAGAGGCGCCGAAGCGGTCGATGCCGAAGACCACGCCTTCGTCTCCGGCGTAGCGCTCCCAGCCGAAGGGGACCTCGGCCTCGATCGTGACGCGTTTGCGGCTGGCGGGCGGCAGGACCGACTCACGATAGGCCGCGTCCTGCGCCTCGAAGCGCTCCCAGGATGGCAGGCTCACGACGCGGGTCCGAATGCCTTCCTCTTCCAGCGCCTCGGCCGCGGCAATGGCCAGCTGCAGCTCCGAGCCGGTGCCGATAAGGATGAGGTCCGGCCGAGCGGCCTCGCCGGAGGCGTCGCGCAGGACGTAGCCGCCTTTCGCGACTCCGGCGCCGGCTTTCTCGGCGGTTCCAGCCAGGACCGGCAGCGCCTGGCGGGTCAGCATCAGGGCCGTCGGCCCCGTTGTCGACTCGACGGCGCAGACCCACGCCGCGGCCGTCTCGTTGGCGTCGCCGGGCCGGATGACCGTCATGTGGGGAATGATCCGCATCGCGGCGATGTGCTCGATGGGCTCATGGGTGGGCCCGTCCTCGCCGACCCCAATCGAGTCGTGGGTCCAGACGTACACCAGGTGCAGCCTCTGCATCGCGGCCAGCCGGACGGAGCCGCGCATATAGTCGCTGAAGGTCAGGAAGGTGGCGCAGTACGGGATGAATCCGCCGTACAGCGCGATGCCGTTGGTTATCGCGCCCATCGCGTGCTCGCGGACGCCGAAACGGATGTTGCGTCCCATCGGCTCGTCGGCCTCGAGGATGCCTGCTCCCGCGATGTCCGTGAGGTTCGATTCGGACAGGTCGGCCGCGCCGCCGAAGAGTTCCGGGAGCGAACTCGCCAGGGCGTTGATCGCATCCTGGCTCGCCTTGCGCGTCGCCGGCCCGTCCCCGACCGGGTATGTCTTCAGACCCGCTGCCCAGCCCTCGGGGAGTTGGCCGGCCAGGCGGCGCTTGAGCTCGGCTGCCTCGGCGGGGTAGTCGCGGGCGTAGCGTGCCAGCGCCTCGCCCCATTCGGCGACCAGCTCCCGGCCGGCGGGTACGGCCTTGCGGTAGAGGGCGAGGGCCTCGTCGGGGACGAAGAAGTGCTTGTCCGGATCCCAGCCGTAGAACTGCTTGGCGCCGCGGACCTCCTCCTCGCCGAGGGGAGAGCCGTGGGCTTTCTGGGTGTCGTGCTTGGTCGGCGCGCCGTAGCCGATGTGCGTTCGCACGGCGATCAGGCTGGGCCGCTCATCGGCCCGCGCCGCCGCGATCGCGGCCTCGATGGCCGCCACGTCGTTGCCGTCCTCGACGCGCTGTGTGTGCCAGCCGTACGAGTCGAAGCGTTCCAGGGTTCGGTCCGAGAATGCCATGGCCGTGGGCCCGTCGAGCTGGATGTGGTTGTCGTCGTAGAGGTAGACGAGCTTGCCCAGCTTCTGATGACCCGCCAGAGAAGCGGCTTCGGCCGAGATGCCTTCCTGGAGATCGCCGTCGGAGCAGATGACGTAGATGTAGTGGTCGATCAGCGTGTGGCCGGGGCGGTTGAACTCGGCCGCAAGACGGCGCTGGGCGATGGCCATACCGACGCCGTTGGAGAAGCCCTGGCCGAGCGGGCCGGTCGTCGCCTCGACGCCCTTCGTGTGGCCGTGCTCGGGGTGGCCAGGCGTGAGCGAGCCCCATCGGCGGAAGGACTGCAGGTCTTCGATCGTGAGGCCGTAGCCGGTGAGATAGAGGAGCGAGTAGAGCAGCATGCTGGCGTGGCCGGCGGAAAGAAGGAAGCGGTCGCGATTCGGCCAGGTTGGGTCGCTCGGCGCGTGGCGCAGGAAACGCGTCCACAGCGTGTATGCCATCGGGGCCATTCCCATCGGCGCCCCGGGATGGCCCGAATTGGCCTTCTGGACGGCGTCCATGGAGAGCGTCCGAATCGTATCGATGGCGAGCTGATCCAGTGTCGCGGCCACTTCGGTCATTCGATCCTCCGTTCCCGTGCAGGTGCCGACTCTCGAGAAACGGCGCCAGCCCATCGACGGTGTCCGTCTGCATGTGGGCGCTCGACGCGAGGAGCCCGTCTCTCTGGAAGCCTCGACGGTGAGGCCGGCAGGCGGGCACGTCCTCGGTCGTCGAAGTGGGCTGCGTTGAGCCCCGATGACCTCGCCATTCTACGGCCCGGCGCGGATCGGTCCCCATCGGTTGGTGCTCGAGATCGTTCCACGGCTCGGCGCTGAGCCTTGAACAGGCCGTTGCCACGCCCGTAGGGGCTGCTACACTCGGCAATCAGGCGACGTCCCTCCCTTGAAGGGTCGTGCGGAGCCCGCCGGCAGGGGCCCGGCCGACGGCCCCGCCACATGCTCGGCCGAGTGCGAGGAAACAACAATGCGGATCTACGACGGCAGTCCGCGCCAGAACTACGAGGAAGTTCTGCGGTCGATCGGCGCGTTCCTCGATCAGCGCGGCATGCGCGAGGTCATGGTCGTCGAAGCGCCGGATGGTTTCGTCGTCCAGGGCCTGGTCGTCGAGACGGCGTCCGCCGGCGCATGGTCGGAGCATCTGGGCTCGCAGACGAAGGAAACCTTCACCTTCCTCGACGACGATATCGCCCGCTTCATGGAAGAGGGCCACGCCAGACGCGACAACCAGCAGCGGGCCGTCACCTGGGGCCAGGCGGGCTACTATGAGCAGGCGTTCCGTGTCGTCGGCCGATATGTCGACGAGCAGAAGCCTCAGGACATCTTCTTCTTCGAACAAGACGGTGCGTTCGTGATGCGACTCCTGATGCGGACGCAAAGCGGAAGCCGCCACGTCATCGCCGAGTTCACTCGGGACGAGGTCGAGTCGATGATCGCCCAGGCGCCGGACTTCAGAGGCGAGAAGGTCAAGCCTCAGCCGGGAGCCTGAGCCCGACAGCGCGGGCGGGAGAGCAGGGAGGTAGACGATGAAGATACTGAAGGTGCTGGCGACGTTCCTGCTGGTAGTGCTCGCCGCGCTCGTCGTCATCCCGCTCCTGGTGCTGGCCGGCCTCTTCCTGTGGCTCAAGCTGACCGAGGAGGGCGACGAGGAGTCGCTCGAACTCGACGGGGACGGCATATAGCCACGCCCGACCGCGAACCCACGGCCGTTGCCCGGGCCGCAAGGTCCGGGCAACTGATTCTCCCAGGATGACCGCAGCCGAACGTGCCGATGGCACGGTCGCTCGCTCCGAGCCGGCCGCGTCGACGCGTTCCCCGGCCGAGGCCAGCCGACCCGTCCCGCCGCGCGATCGCCACCTGGCGGAGCTGGCCGTCCTGCTGGTGATGTTGAGTTGGGCTGCCAACGTGGTTGCCGTCAAGGCGGCCATCGCCGACGTGCCGCCGATCCTCTTCGCATTCGTTCGGTTCGCGGGGGCCTTCCTGGCGCTCCTGGCGTTCCTCCGATGGCGCGAGGGGAGCGTCGGGCTTCCGCGCGCCGATGTGATCCCGATAGCTCTGCTCGGCCTGGTCGGGTTCGGTGTGTATCAGGACCTGTTCGTGTCGGCGCTGAGCCAGACGACCGCCGCCAACTCCGCGCTCATCACGGCCGCGACGCCGGTATCGACGATGCTGATCGCAGCGGCCATAGGTTCGGACACGCTCTCCCGTCCGAAGCTCGTCGGCGCCGTGATCGCTCTCTCGGGGGCTGTTGGGGTGGTTGCGGCTACGCACGGGTTCAGCTTCTCGGGCGCCTCTGCCGGCGACATGCTGACCTTCGTGGCGACGATCTGCTGGTCGTGCTACGTCGCCTTTGGCGCGCCGGTGCTGCGCCGCCACTCGCCTCTCCGGACCGCGACGTGGGCGATCGGCTTCGGCTGCCTTGGCATGCTGCCGTTCGCCCTGGTGCAGCTGCCGGAGTTCGACCCGACCAGGGTTGGCCCGGGCATCGTGGCTCTGTTCTTGTTCTGCGCGCTGCTCCCGGCGGCGGCGGCCAACGTCGTCCTCTTCGCCGCGATCAAGCTTCTCGGCCCGACACGCGTGATGCTCTTCCAATTCCTGGTTCCGGCCTTCGCGGTCGTCCTGGCCGCTGTATTCCTGGGCGAGGCGATTGTGGTCGGCCAGGTCATCGGCGGCGTCGTCATAGTGGCGGGAATCCTGGTCGCGACCCTGCGCCCCAGACCGGCCCGGGGATTCTGAGCGGCCGGCGGCGGCCCGCGGCAACACCGGCAGCGCGACTTCGGTCGAGTACCAGCTTGCTGCTCGCCCGGGCAACATGCAAATGATCGCCCCGGCGGCCGGGCTGGGTGTCAGAATGCCGTCTACAGACTCGAGCAAGAGAGGATGAGCCATGGGATTCGCTCCGCCCGGTGGGCCAACCAACGGTGCTCCGTGCCAGAGGTGTAGCTGGCAGCTCGCTCCAACCGACGTCTTCTGTCCCAACTGCGGCCTGCCGCAGCCCGGAGTCGTTCCGCCGAGCCCGGTCCAACCTCCGCAGCCCGGAGTCGTTCCGCCGAGCCCGGTCCAACCGCCGCAGCCCGCATACGTTCCGCCGAGCCAGGGTCAATATCCCCCGCAACCCGGGTACCCACCGCCGAGTCCCGGCCAGTATCCCCCCCAGCCCGGGTACGCTCCGCCGAGCCAGGGCCAGTATCCCCCGCAGCCCCCGTATTGGGCGAACCAGCCGACGGCGCCCCAGCCGAAGAGTGGCAGCGGAATGATCCTCGCCGTGATCGTCGGCGTGCTCGTGATCTGCATTGCCGCCGCCGCGCTCTTCGCAGTGAGCCAGTCTCACGGCGGGACTCAGAGCTCCGCCTCGCCTGCCGCGTCGAGCGGCCACTCGCAACCCATCGCAACGGCGACCAAGACGGCGACCGAGGTGCCGACCGAGGTGCCGACCGAGGTGCCGACCGAGGTGCCGATCCCGACGGCGACCGTCCCGCCATCGGGCTCAGGATCGGTGCTCTTTGGTACCGACCTCCCGACGGCCAACAGCCAGTGCTCGCCGTCGGACCCGGTCACGTCCGTGAGCGCAAGCACGTCCGTTTACGCGACCTACGTCTTCGGGGCGAGGCCCGGCGGCGAGACGATCTCGCTCGCGGTCACCAAGAACGGGGCCACCTTCATCGCGAAGACCCCTATCCCCACTTCGGACACGCAGGGGCTGGACTGCTTCGGGGACACCACGGACCTGAGCACGCTTCCCGGCTGGGGACCCGGCACGTACATCTTCCTGCTGACGACCCCCGCGGGTGAGGTTGGACGCGGCACACTGACCGTCTCCTAGGGGGAAGCCCCACCGGCGGACGAGCCGCCGTCGTCTCTCCGCCCAGCCCGCTACGGGCTGGGCGGCTCGCCGTCGCCTTGACACCGCGCCCCTTGCGACCTAGCATCAACAAGCCTTTATATAAAGGCGCGTTGTTGTGGCAGGTTGCGGGCCTTCGCCCGAGACCGCCGGAGCACCTCGCACGTTCGTACGCAGCTTCGCAATGAGGAGCAAGCAACAGTGAGCGACAAGAACACCAGCGACGCCGCGAACGTGACGGCGCCGGCGACCGGCAAGAAGATCCGCGTCGCCATCGTGGGCGTGGGAAACTGCGCCAGCAGCCTTATCCAGGGCCGCTACTACTACGAGAACGCGGCTGAGACCGACTTCATCCCGGGTCTCATGCACGTCAACCTCGGCGGCTACCACGTCCGCGACATCGAGTTCGTCGCCGCCTTCGACATCGACAAGAACAAGGTCGGCAAGGA
>PMKV01000047.1 GCA_003157875.1 Chloroflexota bacterium | reverse complement strand
CCGCGTCCCAGATCTTGCAGGTACGGTCATCACTTGCCGATACGACGAAGTCTGAGTCGGGGCTGATGGCGCAGGCCTTTACTCCATTGGCGGGACCGTCGAGGGTCGGAAACCTGCCCGCGCCATGACCGGCGAGAGTAGCTCGCTCCACACCCTTGGCCACGTCCCAAATCTTGCATGTGTTGTCCATGCTTGCCGAGACCACGAAAGTCGAATCCGGGCTAATCGCGCAATCAACGACTGGCCATATATGGCCGGCGAGTGTCGCCCGCTCCTTCCCCGTTGACGCGTCCCAAATCCTGCACGGGCCGTCACCTGCCGAGACGATGAAGTCCGAATCGGGGCTGATTGCGCACGTCCAGACCCCGCCGGACGGGATCGTCAGGGTCGCCCGCTCTTTCATCGTCGACGCGTCCCAGATCTTGCAGGAGCCCTTCCAGTTTGCCGTCACGACAAAGTCCGAATCCGGGCTGATCGCGCAGGCCTCAACCGCGCCCGCGTGGCCGGTCAGGGTAGCGCGCTCATTGCCCGTCGTCCCGTCCCAGACCTTGCAGGTGCCGTCAAGGCTTGCCGAGAAGACAAAGGGATGGTCTTGGCTGATGGCGCAGGCCGTGACCCTGTCGGTATGACCGATGATCGCAGCCGGCTTCTCCCCGAAGGCCGCGTCCCATATCTTGCAGGTACAGTCATCGGCTCCAGAGACAATGAAACGACCATCGGGGCTGATCGCGCAGGCCGTGACTCGGCCCGTGTGGCCGATCAGGGTCGCCCGCGCCTGCCCCGTCGCCGCGTCCCAGATCCTACAAGTGTTGTCTTTGCTCGTCGTGACGATGAAGCGACCGTCCGGGCTGATGGCGCAGGCCGTAACCTCGTCGGTGTGGCCGGAAAGGGTCGCCCGCTCCTGCCCCGTCGCCGCGTCCCAGATCTTGCAGGTGTTGTCACAGCTTCCCGATACGACATAGCTCGAATCGGGGCTGATCGCACAGGCGACTACCAACCTGGCATGACCCGCGAGAGTCGCCCGCTCCNNTCCCCGTGGCCGCATCCCAGATCCTGCAAGTTCCGTCGTAGCCGGCCGAAACGACGAATTCAGAACTGGGGCTGATGGCGCAGGCTACGACATTCGACGTGTGGCCGACAAGGGTGGCGCGCTCCTTGCCCGTCGTCGTATCCCATACTTTGCAGGTATGGTCCAGGCTCGCCGAAACGACAAATCGACCGTCCTGGCTGATGGCGCAGGCCCTGACTGAGTTGTCGTGACCGGCGAGGATCGCCCTCCTGGTGCCCGTCGCTGCATCCCAGATCCTGCAGGTGCCGTCGTCGCTTGCCGAGACAACGAAATCCGAATCGGGGCTGATTGCGGTGGCCAAGACGCTGTCCGTATGGCCGGTCAGGGTCGCCAGCTCTGCTCCCGTAGCCGAGTCCCAGATCTTGGCTGTGTCGTCCGAGCTTGTCGAGACGATGAAGCGACCGTTCGGACTGATCGCGCAGGCCAAGACCCCGCTCGCGTGGCCGGCGAGGGTGAGGCGAAGCGCCTCTGACTCTCGCGGGCGGGTTCTCATCCGAAACCAAGGGGTAGCACCGGGTTCGGATCGGCAACGCAACTGGGGCTCGAGAAGTGCCGGGACGGGCTCTGCCTCCCACTGCAGCCGGTTAAAGAGCTGCTGCCAGAGGAGGTCGGGGCGCTCGGATAGGGTGTGAGCCTCACGGCGCAGCGCCCCGCGGCAAGCGTGGAGCATGTCGAGGCGCAGGTCGGCGCCCGCATTGGCGACCTGTCCTTGAGCTGGTGTCATCGCGGCCGCCTACTTCCCCGCTACCACGAATGAGTTGACCCGCAGCGGCCCGTCGCACTCAGGGCACGCAATGTCCTTGCCGAGCCACTCTTTCTTGAACGGCGACGCCACGTTGCACCACGGGCACCGCAACACCATCCCCTTCCCAAAGTCGGTCCCCGTAACAATGAGCGGCTTCTTCCCACCCGCCTTGCCGCCGCCGAAGGCCTCGATGGCCATCTCGTAGTCGTCCTGGAGTGCATAGACGCCCGCGTAGGTTCGTGTCGTCTTGCCGTCCGGCCCCGGGTGCTCGGCGATCGCCACGTCGGCCACTTTGCGCTCGAGGAACACGAAATCGGTCAGGGTCTCGTAGAGCTCGTCCTTGTCGCCGGCGCCGGCCAGGTGGAACGGCAGCTCGCTCAGGCCGCGGGCGTAGCCGCCGATCCAGCTGCGGTCCTTCGACGGATCGGAGCGGCCGCGGAAATAGCCCGCCAGGGCGGCGTTGCGCCGGTGGGCGTGCTCGCCTTCCAGACATTCGGCCGTGGCGGCTTCGCGAAGCTGGTTGTGATAGAAGGCCAGGAGCGTCGTCCCTTCGGAGCTGCGCTCGGTGAGATACGGGGCCACATCGAAGTAGAGGCGGGACCAGATGACGATCGGCAACCTGCGGTCTTTGGCCTCCTGGAATGAGCGGGCCGCGAAATCGTCGATGACCGCGTCGTCGGCCGAGAGGACGTCGAGAACCTCGTCTTCCGACAGCCCGAACCGGGAAGCAGCCAGATAGCCGAGCGCATGGCGGACCAGCACGTCGCCGTGATTGACCCGCTGCGAGAGGCGCGGGAAGAGGTTCTGGCGGATCAGCCCCTGGACGCCTTCGTGCAGGACGGTCTCAGCCGCCGGCGCGTAGGAGCGCCACAGTCGAGCCTCCTCGAACGCCAACCGCAGATACAGCGGCAGGCCGTCCGACCGACCGAACTTCTCGAGGACTTCCTTGCGCTGGGCAGGCTGAAGCACCCGGCCGGCGTGGTCGAGCCAGAGCGTGAGCAGCGTGTCCGCCTCCCCCGCCGACATCGCCTTGACGGACACGACATCGGGCGTCGGGTGCTTGGCGAGGAGCGCCTTCTCGCATTCGCCCGGCAGGGTCGAGACGGCTACTCGGACGTTGGCGGGCAGGTTGGCCGGCAGCCACGACAGGCTGCGCGCCGCGCCGGCCAGCTGGTCGAGCGCATCGAGGACGACGATGAGCGGGCGATCGGCCTTTGCCAGCTCCAGGCGCTTGCCGAACTCGACGGCGAGATCGTTGTATTCCGAGGGGATCGTCGAGGCGTCGCCGCCGTACTCGCGGGTGATCTGGCGGCACAGCGAGTCCAGGAGGGCGCGGCCGTCCGACGAAGCCGGTGTCGCGCCGATGAAGCGGTAGACAACCAGAGCGCCCGAATGGGCCAGCTGCGCCTGCTCGATCGCCTTGGCCATTAGGGCGGACTTGCCCGAACCGGGCTCGCCGACGATGGCCAGCGGTTTGGCGTCGCCGCCCTTGAGGTAGCCGGAGATCGCGGCCAGCGGCTCCTCGCGACCGACGAAGTGGGCGCATCGATCGCGGCCGAAGTCCTCGTGGGCCCAGATCTCGGCCTTCTGCTGGTCGATCTTGGCGGCCATATCCAGCTCATCTCGGATCAGCCTGCCCAGGCTGCGCCAGACGTCCGGGCAGAGCGTGCCCGTCGCCTTGGGGTCATCGAGGAGGGCTCGGCAGGCTTCGTAGTCGTCCGGCAGCGAGCCGATGTGGTCGGTGGTGATCCCGTCAGGTGTCAGGCTCGCGCGATAGTCGTGGACGTTCTTGCCCAGGAGCGGGCGGAGCTTTTTGTCCTTGAGCGCCGTCTGGCGATCGNNACGTGGCCCGCTGCGTCGGGCACCTGCATGGCTCCGCGGAGGATCTCCTGCTCGGTGGCTGAGGATTCGTATCGGACTCTGGCCTTCTCGTCGAAGCCGGCGGCTGCGACCGCGCTGCACAGGATGGCGCGCAGGCGGGCCTCGACATCTGCCCACTCGGCCTTCTCGCGATCGGTGGCGGCCTTGCGGGCTTCGGGAGTCGCCTTCTCATCGACATCAACGTGGCGCGGCTGGAGGCACCAGACCGGCGGCGCAGCGTTGTCGTCGAGCCGATACCAGGTCTCCAGAAGGGCCTTGTCGTCGGCGGCGGCCACCTTGGGTTCGATCGCGGCGAACTCGGCGGCCGGGATTTCGGGCGGCAGCGGACGCCAGCCGTATCGATCGCCCAGCAGGACAACGAAGTTGGGGCGCGGCGTGACCTTCTGGCAGCGCTCGATCTCGCCCAGGCAGATGGGCATCGTTCGCTGGTCGAGGCCCGCTTCTTCGCTTACTCCCCAGCGCAGGTCGATCGCCTGGAAGCGGGCGCCGTTCTTCGCGCACAGTTCGCGCAGGCGCGGGAAGACGTATCGCTGGNNTCGTGTCGCGAACGACGCCACAGATCTATCGATTGGTGACCTAGTGAAGAGTGAGTTGGTTCAGTCGGAGCGCGTGGGCAATCTAGCTGTCCCGAACGATGAAAGAGTTCAGACGCATGCGGCACACGCAACTCGGGTCAGCACAAGCGAGTTCATGGCCCAGCTGGGACTTCTTCAACGGGAGTTGCCTGCGGCAGACCGGGCAAGAAGCGTTGAGCTTGCCGCCCATCTCATGGGCGGTTACAAGGATTGGCCCGTATTGCACGCCAAGCAGGTCCAGAACTTGCAGCCCACCGATGTCGTCTCCGTAGACTGCCAGAGGCTTGAACGGGTGGAGCGCGATGCAGTTCTCTTTGCTGGCGAGCGGGATCACGCGGAGCTGTTGGGCGCTGCGTGTGTCCCATAGCATTGCGGTCTTGTCACCGCCAGCAGACACGATGAATCGGCCATCGGGGCTGATAGCGCAAGCTTCAACCGACACTGCGGGACCGGCCAGGCCCATGAGTTGCGTTCCGCTGGAAGAGTCCCAGACCTTCACTTGCAAGGCCCAGTCTGCGCCTCCGCCTCGGCCCGCCGAAACGACAAAGCGACCGTCGGGGCTGAAGACGTACCCGGGGCCGCCACTGTATCTCGTGCTGGGGAACGCAGCCACCTGTCGGCCGCTCCGCACCTCCCATAGGGTCAGCTGCCCCTCTTCCCATAGTCCGCGGTAGGCGGCGATGATGCGGCCATCGGGGCTGAACGCACAGGTTCTATCGGTACCTTCAAACACTCGAAGCTCGTGGCCGTCAGATGCATCCCAAAGCCGGACCGTGTTGTCGTCGCTCGCCGACGCGATCGTCCGCCCGTCGGGGCTGAAGGCACACGAGAAGACGTGCGCGCTATGGCCGGCAAGATTGCACAACTCTGTGCCGGTATCGGCGTCCCAGACCTTGAGCATCCGGCCCAGGTCCTTTTCGCCGTACTGGCCCTGGGCGCCCATACTTGATGACACGAGCCGCCGCCCATCAGGGCTGAAGGCACATGCCGTAACCCACGACATGTGACCTTCGAGCAGATGCAATTCGCTGCCATCAGATGCATCCCAAAGGCGGACGCAGCCGTCTCCGCCCCCCGAGGCAACGGTCCGACCGTCTGGACTGAAGGCACAGGCCTTAACCTGGCCGCCGGCCTGACCGGCGAAGATAAGCGGACCTGTGGCCACTCGGATGCTGGACACGCCGCTTTGCACAGCCGTGCCAATTGTCCTCGGCGCGTCGGAGTCCGGCCCTGAGGCCAGACTCATCACGTCCCAAAGCTTGATCGTGTTGTCGTAGCTCGTTGAAGCGACTATCCGCCCGTCTGGACTAAAGGCGCAGGCCTTGAGTGGGGCCGCGTGCCCGGTGAGCGTGCCTAACTCACACCCACTCTCGGCGTCCCAGACCTTGAGGGTCATGTCGCCGCCGGCCGACACGATCAGCCGCCCGTCTGGACTGAAGGCGCACCCATAAACACCGTTGATTAGGGCACCGTTGACCCAACCGCCCGTGTCGTGACCGTTGAACGAACACAAGCACTCGCCGCTCTCGGCGTCCCAGAGTTGGACAGTGGCATCTGCGTGTCCCGAGATGATCCGACGGCCATCCGGGCTGAACGAGCAGCATCTGACCATGTCTTGGGCGTGGCTTCGAGTCGGCCTAATCAAGGCGCACACTTCGTTGGCACTGTCCAGGTCGACGACCCTCAGCGTCCCGTCATGCCAACCAGCAACTACGCGGTGCCCGTTCGGACTGACAGCACAGGTCCGCTCGGCCGAGCCAACGAGAGTGCCGTTCCACGAGACCGTGGTGCCGCCCAGCATCCGGAGTTCGATGCCGCGCTCCGCGTCATACAGCCTTGGACCGTCAGTAATCGCCACGATAAACCGCTCATCGGGGCTGAACGAGCACGAAGAGAACTTGCCGTGGCCCTCCAGAGTCAGCAGCTCCTTCTTGGTGGCAAGATCCCAGACCTTGAGTACCTCCTCTCTGCTCGTCCTATCCTCGCCACCGGACAGGAGGCGCTTTCCATCGCGACTAAAGGCGCATGCCGCCACATCGAATTCGGCGCCCGCCAGGCTGACGACTTCCCTGCCTTCATCCACATCCCAGATCCGAAGAGTGTCATCGCCGCACACGGATGCGAGTAGCCGCCCGTCGGGGCTGAAATCGATGCACGCCACACTGACGCTGAAGACGCCATCCCGGCGTTTCACGCGCGGCTCCAGGGTCCGGACCAAACTCCGGGACTCACGAATGGGGGTTAGAGTGTGGAACCAGGGCGGTGATCCCGGCGCAGCTCTTTGGGCGAATCGACCTGGCAGCAGCGTCGAAATCGATCCTTCGTCCCACTGGAGCCGGTTGTACAGCTGCTGCCAGAGAAGCTCGGGGCGCTCGCCGATTACGTGGCTTTCGCGGCGGAGCGCGCCCGCAACCGCGTTCACGGCCGCCAGGCGGTCGTCCGCCGGGGCCCCAATATCAGCCATGGTCTCGGCCATCCTTCCGTTCCTTCCCTCGGCTACAGGTTCTCGTAGGTGACACGTCCCTGCTCCGCGCCGAGCGACGTCGGCTCCATCGTGCCGGGACGGCGGTTGCGGGCGTGGACCCAGGCGAAGGGCGTGTGGCGGGCCCGTGCCCAGGCCACTTCCTCCGCGGTGCCGCCCTGGCCCTGCGCGCCGGCGCCATCCCACACGGCCAACAGCACATCCACTCGATCCAGCATCCGCTCATTTGCCGCGGCGTAGGCTTCATCACGAGTGGCCCGCGCCGCCATCTCGACGACTTCCGCCGCCCGCGCGAGGAGCCCCGCAAACTCCGCCCGCGACTCCGCCGTCACGAAGTCAGCCACCAACTCCCCCCGCGGCATCGGGAGCACAGCTACCAACGTGGCCCCCGGCCTCCTCAGCACCGCCTCCGCCACGAGCCGATCCGCGCCCTCAGCGAGGCACGAGACCACGACCAGCGCCCGCCCGGGGTACGCGGCCGCGATCCGGTCCAGGGCCGCCTCCACTCCAGCGAGGACGCGCGGCACTTCGGCCAGCACCCGGTGCCCCGTGACGCCGATCCGCACCTCACTGAGCGCGCCGGACTCGGCCCCGGATGCGGCCACGCTAGCTGGACTTGTCGTCGCAGCGCGCCAGCGTCATCCCAGCCGCGGCGACGATATCCGGGATCTCGCGGACCATCATCCGGTCCTTCTCCCGTTCGGACTCGGTGATCTTCTCCCAGTCCCGCATCGATGGATGTAGCTTCTTGACGTCGTCGCGCGGCTTTCCGTATCTCCAACCGATCTTGAACTTGCTGTCATGCCAGCGCTTGTGCTCGCTCATCGCCAGCTTCTCGACGCACGGATCGGCAGGGTCGATCGTTATGGCGCCTGCCCCTGCCGGCGCATCCTGGCGCAGCACCAGGCCCAGAACTTCCAGCTTGCGCGGCAGGTCCCGGGCGACGCCGCGGTTCTGCTCCCGTAGATGGTCGGACAACCGGTCGAAGTCCACGAGCGCGACGAGCGTCTCGCGAGTCGGCTTCCGGCCGGCGTATCTTGCCAGCACCGGATGGCTCGTCAGATACTCCGGCGTGCCGCCCCAGGCATGCCCCAGCCCCAGCATCTCGTCGCAGTACTCGACGTGGACGGCTTCGGCCAGGCGCTCAAGCAGCTCGCCTTCCGGAACGTATCGCTCGACGATCTTCATGAACGCGGCCGCATCCACATGGGCGTCGAGCTGATCCGCGGCGGGAAGCGTCGAGCGCTCGTAGCGGCTCTTGCCGTGGAGTGTGCTTGTGGCCACGATCGTTTCGAGAGATCGCGCACCATGCTTGTAGGAGCCGACCTCCAGAAATGCGCGCAGCACGCCGGAGTCGATCGTGAGCCGGGCGGCCTTGCCGTTTCGCTCGAAGAGCCCGGGCCGGTCGCGCAGCAGCATCGAGCGGAGCAGAATGGCCCGCCGAATTCGGTAGTAGGGATCGGCCTCGGGATCGCCGCCGCGCGGATCCGGGCCCACGATGTCTACGTGGCCCTTGAGGCGGCTGGCGAAGTCGGGGCCCTTAGCCAGGCGGAAATCGTCGGTCTTGTTGCCGGCAAAGTCGGCCAGCCGCACGCTCGTGCCGCCGGCGAAAACGAAGATCGCTTTGCCGATCGGGTGGAGGATCTGGCCCTGCTGGAACGCGCCGTCCTGCATCGGCGCCAGGAAATGGCGCAGCCAGCCGAACGACTCGTCGCCGAGCCGCGAGTCGAACTCGTCCCAGAGAACAAACGGCAGCTTGCCGCGCAGCCCGACATCGCGAACCTGGTGTAGCGCGTCGGCCAACTCCGACGGGTCGCGCATCTGCGAGAGGTTGAACGTCAGGTCCTCGATCAGGTTCGCGTCGAGAGCCGACTTGACGACTGCCTTGACGCCGAACGACTTGCCGGCGCCGGGAGGGCCAAAGACGGCGATGTTCAGCGGACGGGGGGCCGGCTCGGAGTTGTACTCGCGCATCAGCGTCCGGATGCTGCGGAAGCCTTCGATCTCGCCGCGATCGACGGTCACGAACTTGCCGAAGCTGCCGATGGGAACGTCCTTGAGCGCGACCTCGACGCCATCGCGGGCGACCGCCTCGGCAACCGGCTCGAGGCCCTCGGGGTAGCGGCCCTCGAGGATGGACCAGGAGTCCGGGGCCGAGCTTGGGATCTCCGCGACCGAGAAGTCCTTGGGCTCCTTGGCCAACTCCTTCGCGATGTCGCAAGCCGGGAAGGTGAGGCCGGCCCGGCCGGGTTCGCAGTCCGCGGCGCCGTATCCCTGGAGGTGCAAAGCACGACTCGCGGCGAGCCCGCTTCGGATGCCTCGATGGACGTCCGGCTCGTCCGGGTTCAGCAGCATTTCGCGCGCGATGGCCGCAGTGAGGCACGACGCGTAGCCGATCATGCCACCGGGATACTGCTCGGCCCAGCTGTTCTCGATCGCCTCGGGATCGAAGATGACGTGGCAGTCGGGCTCGACCAGTCGATCGAGCTGGCTCTCGAGCGAACCGCGCCGCGAGAGCAGCACGGCGCCGCCGCTGCCCAGAGAGACGACGACATGGGCACAGCTGACCAACCCGTTGACCGCCGGGTGGCGCACGAGTTCGCGAGCCAGGTCGCCGGCGATCCGCTCCCAGGAGAGCTCGCGGCTGATCTTGACGTCGCTGAGGCGCAGGTCGTTCAGGGTCATGACGACGACCAGGCGCCCGGCGTGAAGCCGGAGCACGCGCCGCCAGAGCTCGCCCGATGCGACCGGGCAGGCCATCTTGAGCAGGACCCAGGGCTGTGCCGGCGGCGGGGTGGCCTCGTCGTCGCCGAGCCTCAAGACCGTAGGCCAACTCTCGGGCGCCGTGCGGAACCCGAGGCCTGCGTCATCGAGGATCACGAGGTCGGCATCGCCGGCATCGGCGGCGGGAGCCGACGCGTCGGCGGCCCGCGCCCGATCGAGCCCCAGGAACTCCTCGACTCGCCAGATGCTGCTGTCTCGATCGCCCTTCTTGCGGGGGAACCGCGACCAGATGGCGTAGGAGTTGTGGAGGGCGGGATCGTCCGGGGTCGCGGCGGGAAGGCTTGGGCCGGAGACCTCGGCACCGATTCCCTGCGCCACCTCGCTCATGAGACTCGCCATCAGGGCGGCCCCACCGGGCTGCGCGTACATCTCAGTCCGGTCGGTGGCGTTCCAGGCTATCCCGGAATCGACAAGCTTCCGCGTCCGCGCCAAATTCCAGTCAAGGGTGACGTCGCCGGCGACGATCACACGCCGCCCCGCAGCCAGGGAGCCAGTTGCTGCGCCCTGCTTCGTATCGCCCATCGCTCGTCTCCCTCTCCGGCCGGAGACTCGACCGGACGTCACAGCCAGCGCCGACACAACTCGGCGGCCCGCACAGAGTAGCGCACGCTCCAGGCGGAATCTGGATGCCCGAACGAAATCGGGAAAGTGGCTATGTTCCGCTTCGAGTAACCAACAACTTCACCGTGTGACGTTGTCCAACGAAAGGCGAGTCCCGTCAAGCGAGCCGGTCGAGAGCTCGAAGATGCGAATCTCGGCCGCTCCTTTCGGTGTGGATCTCGCAAGCGAATGTCGCGGGGAAGGAACAACGCAAACCGCGTCGACCTCTGCCGCTACTTCCGCCGTCGCCTCAAGGCGAACCCACAGACGCCCACTATTGCGACCAGGGCGAGCGCAGCGCGACCGCATCGTCGCGCTCCGAACTGAGCTCGTTGCGGGCGGTCTCGACGCCGGTCCCGCGACGATCGCCTGGCACCTCGAGCGCGAGGGCCTCGGAGCCCCCTCAACCTCGACGGTCCGCCGCATCCTCGTTGCCGCAGGCCTCGTCACGTCCGAACCGCATAAGCGTCCGCGCAGCTCCTGGATCCGCTTCGAGGCCGCTGCGCCCAACGAGGTCTGGCAGTCCGACTTCACCCACTGGCGACGGCTGGCCCAAAGCCACGCTCACCGACAACGGCGCGGTCTACACCTCGCGCTTCACCGGCGGCCGCAACAACTTCGAGTATCTCCTCGCCTACCTCGGCATCCGTCAAAAGAACGGAGCGCCTGCCCACCCGCAAACCCAGGGCAAGATCGAGCGCTTCCACCAGACCCTCAAGCGCTACCTCGGGCAACGGCCGGCGCCGATCGACCTTGCAGAACTCCAGGCCCAGCTCGACGCCTTCCGGGCGGCCTATAACGAGCAGCGGCCGCATCGAGCAGTTGGTCGGAGGACACCGGGCGAAACGTATCGGGCGACACCGAAGGCGATGCCATCGGACTCCGGCCGAGGCCACTTCCGCCTCCGCTATGACGTCACCGACAGCAAGGGCGCCATAACCCTGCGGCGCGGTGGCCGGCTTCATCACCTCAACGCCGGCATCCTCCAAGCCCGGCGTCGAGTTCTTGCCATCGTCGATGAGCAAGAGGTCACCCTCGTCGCCCTCGACACGGGCGAGGTTCTCTCGAGCCACCGGATCGAGCCCGACAAGGGTTACTGGCGCACCCAACGAAGAGACCCCGGCCGATGGCCGGGGTCTCAGCAAAGCGACTCGGATGTGACACATGTCGCGACTCATGTGTAACCGATGTCGCGACTCAAGACAGTGGCGCGCCCGGAGGGATTCGAACCCCCGACCATCTGATCCGAAGTCCGCTTCCCGTCGGGGCAGCAGCGAGAGCCGATTCGTGCGTGGAACGGCCATCGCGAGGACGCCGTTCTCGTCGATTCCGGGGTGAGTCTGGATCCCGCCCCGGAGACAGTCTGCGTCCCCGTCGTGTGAACTCGAAAGAGTCCGATGCCCTCTGCTGGATCGGCCTATTTCAGATGCCCGCGACGACACTCAGAATCATACACTTCGGCATCATACGCCTCGGCATCCGGTCGCCGGTTCCAGTTGAGTAGCGCCGACATCCCGCGATCCGTGGACCTGGGCGCCAGTTGGCGCGGAGCCGGCCTGAGCGGTCGGAGAGGCGTTAGCGCAACAGTGTCAACGTCCCTCGTGGAGGCCCGAGCGTAGCGTGTCCAGTTGTCGTGTCTTCGTTCGCGGCCCTGATCACGGCGCTCGTCGATATACCGGGCTCAGCGGCGTTCGGCCAAGCCAGCCCATGGCGCCACTGAGTGTGCGACTGCGGAGATCCAACTGCCGGCCCGCAGGGGCACGCCGGCATCGCAAGTCCGACGAAGTTGTCGCTGGCTTGGGTGGATGTCACGGAGACGGGAGGATCGCCCAGCAAACCTCCGGCGACTTTGTGACATCCTTCACTGTCGAGATGCGCCGAAAGATGAGGAGGTCGCCGGCGACGATGGTCCACCCCTGCTGGTAGCCGACACCGTCGGCCTTGGGCCACTGCTCGACGGTGACGACTTTGTCGGTCTTGAGGTCCGACAGCGTGAGGTTGTCGACTGGTTCGAACGTGTCGTAGGCGACAAAGCGCCGCCCGACTGTGGCATGGATGATGTGCGGTGCGGGGAGCGAGAGGTACCGTGGGTTCGAGCCCGTCGGGTCGGCCGACACGAGGCCTTGACCCCAGTTTGCGACGTTGCTCCACACGACACGCCAGATGAGATTCGTGCCGTTCGTCTCGGGCTGAGTCGCTTCGTCGCTGGTGCCGAGGCGGACAGGGGTCGCGCCGGGTCGGGTGAGATCGAGGCTAAAGATCCGATAGCGATAGCCCGACTCGACAGGCTCGACCGTGGCGTATAGCACGTACCTTCCGTCGGGCGAAGTACTGGGCATCCAGTACTGAAGCTTGTCGAGAGGTGACGAGAGAAGTACCCGCGGATCGGAGCCGTCGAAGCGGGCGCTGTGGAGCTCGTACGTGAGGACGCCCTGGCGCGGGTGGATGGCCGTCCAGATCACCCGATCGTCGGTCAGGGCCATGAGTGGCGTGGGCATCCCGTCGGGTGCGTCGTCTTTGTCGAGCAGGACCGCGGGCTTGTTGGGACCCGGGAGAGCCCAGAGCCGCCATCCTGGCCCGAGGCGCACGTTCCCTTCCAGGAACCCATAGTGGCCGTGGCGGACCGCGACGTTGAGGATGAGCGAGTCGCGATCCGGGTGCCGATAGATGATCCGCGGCTCCGCGTCCCGGCCCGGCACGAATGAGACGACGTCGGCCATGTACGGCTGACCGCGGGGATCCAGGGCGTTGATGGCCGACCAGACGACCTCCGTGCCGTCGCTCGCTACGGTGATGCCGGTCGCATCCGCCCAGGACTCGGGGATCATGTGGATCGTCAGTCCGAGCTCGTTCGACGATGCCGGGCTACCCGTCGGACTGGCCGCGATGCTGGTTGTCGCGCTGGTGCTCGGAACCGCGGTGCCATCCGAGGACTTAGTTTCCGACGCTTGGCCGCATGCCGTGAGGGACGCGAGGACAGTCGTTACGAGCAGTAGTTGCCCTGCGCCCCTCACGACGTTCATTCGACTACCAGATTATGTAGTTGTACCAATGACTGATCAGGTAATAGGTGTTGTACTGACTATCCCAGAAGGAACCGGTCAAGGCGCCACCCGCCGAGTCATCGAACCGCAGCTCAGGACCTGCGGTCCCGTCCCAGCCGCCATAGACACCGCTGCCCACCACATAGTGGCCGTCAACCGACTCGTAGTTCCTCCAATTAACGAGGTAGCGGTACTGGCCAATGCTGGGGTCCCAAGCCCAGGGTGTGAGGTTCATCACTATCGGCATAGCGTCATATATGACGTCCGACTGCAGGAGGATGCTGAAGTAGCTGCCATCGGTAGGTTGGGCAACGACATAGTAGAACCAGTTCTTCGGGGAGCCACTGATTGCCCACTGCAGCACGTTTCGCTCGGCAGTGATCCCTGTTCCGTTACTGGGGGTCGTCCCCGCCATGCTGGCAAGCGTGCTCTGCGGATACTTCTTGTACACACCCCACGAGTAGTCGCTTACGACCTGAATCGCCGCCGGGCCGCAGTAGTAGTTCGTGTCCGCATTCCGAGGTATCGTGCTGACCTCACCGTATGCCGTCAGAGCGGCAGTTGCGCCACCGTTCGTCCCATTCTTCTTGCTCTGCGCGAGCACGGCGACGTGGGCCAGCTTGCGATCGAGCGCCGCCTTCTGAGCCGGGGTCGTTGGGGGTCCGCTAGTGACGGCCGTACGATCGGGACCGTTCGCCGGGAGCGGGTCTCTGGCCATGGCCGCACCCGTCGCCGTAGTACACAGTACCCCGGTCGTGAGAGCCACCAGCAGCAATCGCCTGATCACGTGATCTCCTTTCCCGATACGTGGCTGCCCTGCTGGACGGAGAGGAGAGTATCACTCCTATTGACTCACTAGGTGTCAGAAACTTGACAGCCGGCCCGCGTCCGGCCGGAGGTCGGCACAGGCCGGCGTGCGCGCCGACGGCCGTAGATCATGTGCCAAATACCCGGCCATCACGCAGCGAGACATTCAGGTCGGGCGGTTCGGGATCGCGCCTAGCGACAGCCGCAACGGGGTCACGCGGTACCGCCCGAAACCTGGGAGCCCGCGCGTGGATTCGGCGTCAGGGCGAGAGGAGTAGTGGCCGCACTTTCCAACTGAACTACTCGATCGTGCCGGCTGCCGGGATGGTGGTCGACGTGGCGTAGTTCGACGGCGCCACTGGAGTCAGCCCCGACACTGCACGGGAGCCCGCGTCAACTTGCGTGG
>PMKV01000116.1 GCA_003157875.1 Chloroflexota bacterium | reverse complement strand
GTCTTGCCGACGCCGGGGGGTCCGACGAAGGCGAGGATCGGACTGCGCAGCGTCTCGGCCAGGCTTCTCACGGCCAGGTACTCGAGGATGCGATCCTTGATCTTCTCCAGGCCGTAGTGATCCTCGTCGAGGATCACGGCCGCGGACTTGATGTCCAGGTTGTCGGTCGTGGAGATGTTCCAGGGCAGGGCGATGAGCCAGTCGACATATGTCCGGATGACGCCGACCTCCGGTGAGGCGGACGGGATCCGGCTCATGNNCTTGACCTCTTCCGGCATGCCGGCGGCTTCGACCTTCTCGCGCAACTCATTGATCTCGGCTTGCTGAGGGTCGTCCTCGCCCAGCTCGCGCTGGATCGCCTTGAGCTGCTCGCGCAGGATGTACTCGCGCTGGGTCTTGTCCATCTCGGACTTGACCTCGGACTGGATCTTGCCCTTCAGCTCGAGGATCTCGATCTGGCGGCCCAGGAACGTCGACACGATCTTGAGCCGCTCCACCACGTTCGTGGTCTCGAGCAGCTCCATCCGCTGCTCGGGGGAGAGGTCCGGGCTGTAGGCGACCATGTCGGCCAGCAGGCCCGGCTCGGTGATGTTGCGCGCCGCTACGGCGGCTTCCGGCGGGACCGGGGCGCCGCTGGCTACGTACTGCTCGATCTGGGCCTGGACGGACCGCATCAGGGCCTGGACTTCGATGCCCTCGGGCGTGACATCCGGAACTTCCTCGACCTTGACGATGATGTACGGGCTGGTCTGGACGATGCCGAGCACGCGCAGGCGGCTCTGACCCTGGACGATGGCTCTGACCGTTCCATCCTGGAGCTGGACGACCTGGGCGATCTTGCCCAGCGTGCCCATCTCATAGAGCTCGGACTGGTTCTCGATCTCCTCGCGCTCCGCCTCGCGCTGGGTCACCAGAGCGATTGGGCCGCTGACGGCAGTGGCGGCGTTGAGGGCCGCGACGCTCTTCTCGCGCCCAACCTGGAGCGGCACGATCATCTCGGGGAAGATGACCGTCTCGCGCAGGGCGACGAGAGGCAGTTCGCGCACGCCCGGCACGTGGATGCGAGCATCGGCCGAGGTCGCGGGTTCGTCGCCCGCGCGCGAAATCACTGTTTGCTTGACTTGCTCGTCAGCCGCAGCTGAAGCCTCGTCAGCCGCAGCTGAAGCCTCGTCAGCCGCAGCTGAAGCCTCGTCAGCCGCGGCTGACGCCTCGTCGTCCTTGTGGGCCGGCCGGTCAGTCATTGGGATCTCCTGATCGAGTCGTGGTCACGCGGGTGGCCACTATACGTGTGATGGGCCTGGCGCCCGGCAACATCGGGCGCAAATCCTGACGGGCGGTCCGGCCGTCCTGCGAGTCGCCGTCGTCGCCGATCCCATCGGGGGAGGTGTCGGCGGTCTGATAGCCCGCAGTCTCGGTGGATTCACCCGTTTGTGGTCCGCGAGCCGCAGCCGCTGCGCTGGCCTCGCGGGCCTGGTTCTCGTCGAAGAGCGCTTCCAGAAGCCGTGTCCCGAGCCGCTCCTCGAGTTCGAATAGAAGCTTCACTCCGGCCAGATTGACTCCCCGTTCCTGGGTGAGACGTCTGATCCAGAGGATCCGGCGGATGTCGTTCTCGGAGTAGAGGCGGATGTTGGTGGGTGTCCGAGCCGGGGCCAGCAAGCCCTCGTCCTCGTAGATTCGGAGCGTTCGTGGATGCGCCTGAACCAGGCCCGCCGCCACGCTGATCACGAAGCATGGGCGCCCTGGGTCTCGCTGGAACCTGGAGTCGGACACGGGCTTCTACTTCGCCCCGACCGCGGCCGGCTGCGCATCCTGGCCATCGCCGGTCGACTGGCCCTGGCCGGTCGTGATCTTGATCTGCCGCGGCTTGACCTGCTCCGCCTTTGGGATGCGAAGCGTCAGGAGGCCGTCTTCGAAGGTGGCGGTGGCCCGGTCCGGCTCCAGGCCGGCGGGCAAAGTCAGCGTCCGCATGAACCGGCCGCGACGGATCTCCTGCAACAGGAGGCCTTCTCGGTCCGGGATCATCGAACTGGTGTCGCCGGCAAGCGTGAGGGTGTTGCCCTCGACGGTTATGTCGACCTCCTCGGGCTTGACGCCCGGCAGAATGGCCTGCACAACTACTTCGTCGTTGGTGGCATAGACATCAACCGGCACGAGCTGGCCTTCACCGAACTGCCAGGTCCGCGGGTTTACGAAGCTCTCCTCGAAGAGCCGGTCCATCGCCTGACGCAGCGATAGCAGGTCGCCGAAGCCGGTTCGTCGAACGATTGTCATCATTCACCTCCTAACCGAGCTCGAGCGCTCGGTCACGGCCGGGTTCTCCTTGCATGGGCCCCCGCGGGCCGGCCGACCGCCGAACGAATATCACGGGCAGACCATAGAACCTTGACAATGGCGTTGTCAAGAGTTTGTCCCACCAGGCGAGAACGAAGTTATCCACAGAACGGATGGCCCCCGGTTCCGGGCCCACGCCACAATGCCCGTACCGCCGGCCACTTGCGCTCTTGTGCGCGGCGACCCTTCGAGCGGTCCGGCCCCCGATGCACAATCAGCCCGTCAGATGGAAGGGCTCAGGTGATAGGTCAACCTGGAAACGGCAATCCGAACGAAGCGCCGGCGACATCGGGGCGGTCGAGCGCCGGCGTGGTCCGGCACGCGCTCGCCGGGCGGCTCAGCGGCCGGCGCCTCTTCGGGCCGGCTCTCGCCGTGGTCGTTTCGCTGGCCCTCGCCGGCTGCTCGTTGCTGCCGTCGTCGGCCACTCCGAGCCCCATTCCGCGCGCGGAGGTCACCCCCACCCCACAGCCGACACCGCGCCCGGCGAGCGGCACCTTCACCCAGATCGCCGTTCTCGACGGCCGCGGCGATGGCTACACCACGACCATGCTTAGCGACGGCCGGGTGTTGATAGCAGGCGGAACCGGCGCCGGATACAAGGCCCTGGCTACGGCCGAGCTGTACGACCCGGACAGCGACTCGTTCATCACCACGGGCTCGATGACCGTCGGCAGGACTGACCACAGCGCCACCTTGCTGACGAATGGCAAGGTCTTGATCACAGGCGGCGCGGCGAACGAGAACAGTGACTTCTTGCAGTCGGCCGAGTTGTACGACCCGATATCCGGCACATTCACTTCGACCGGGGAGATGGAGACTCCGCGAGAGGGCCAGACAGCCACGGCGCTGCCCGACGGCCGGGTCGTCGTCATCGGCGGCGACCAGGGCTGCGCGATCGCCAAGTGCAAGGTTGTTCCCACGGTCGAGATCTACGACCCGGCGACCGGAATCTTCGGTAGCGGCGGAAAGCTCGGTGCCACCCGCGCCGGCCACACCTCGACGCTGCTATCCGACGGCCGGATTCTCGTCATCGGCGGCGACGACGCCTTCGGCCACCCACTTGCATCGGCCGAGATCTACGATCCGGCCACCGGCGTCTCGACGGCGACCGGGTGGCTCGCGACGGCGCGGTACGGCCACACCGCGACAAGGCTCACCGACGGACGGGTCCTCGTCGCCGGGGGCTTCACGGAGTCATCGGCCGAGCTGTTCGATCCGGCCACGGGGAAGTTCAGCGCCACCGGCTCAATGGCCGTGGCCCGCGGCCTCTTCACCGCCTCGCTGCTCCGAGACGGCCGCGTGCTGGTGGCCGGGGGCGTCATCGGCTCGGGCGATCCGGCCTCGGCCGAGTTGTACGATCCCGCGACCGGCACGTTCAGCCCGACCGGCTCGATGACGACCGGGCGGGCCAACCACACCGCCACGGCTCTCGCCGACGGCCGCGTCTTCATCTACGGCCGTGACTCCTCGAGCGGTGGGACTTCCGACTCGGCCGAGTACTTCCAGCCGTAGCGAGGCCGAGGCCGGGAGGGTGAACGTGGTCCAGATCCGCCTCGAGCGCCCCGCGGAATCGGCTGCAAGTGGAAGGTTCCCGAGGATGCCATGCGCGGTGTATCCGGCCCGGCTCACTACCGGCCCGAATGGGATGCAGCCACGTAGCCTCGGCGTGCGGCCAATCCCGGCGCGAGGCGGTAGATCAGGCCGCGGTCCGGCTTCTCGGGGCCCTTCGGAACGTGTTCCGTTGTGACTGCCGGCCCGGGTGAAGGGGCCTACAGGCGCGCGGCCGGCGACGCCCGCGCCGGTAGACTCGTCGGGCTATCAACGAATGGGTAGTACGTGAGCGTTTGAGTCGCCGCCCGTCGAAACGTGGTCCGGCGCGAGAGATCTATTTCGCGAGAGATCCATTTCAGGAGCAGCTACATGATCGGTGCGCTACTGGCAGCCTTCTTCTCCGGGGTGACGCCTGTCGTCGCCGGTCGGGCCATCAAGCTGATCAGCTTCGTTCGCGCCAACGTCATCAGGCTGTCGTTCGCGGTCGTGGTGCTGGGCGTTTGGGCGTTCGCCTTCGGTCAGGGATTGCGCGGTCAGACGCTGCTATTCGTGACCGCCGGGGCCGTCGGCTTTGGGATCGGCGGCCTCTCGCTGCTCGCCGCCCTGCCCCGACTCGGCGCCCCGCTCGCCTCGCTGGTCGAGGAGACCGTCGCGGCTCCGGTCGCCGCTGTCGTGGCCTGGCTGTGGTATTCGGAGACGGTGACGACCAACCAGATCGCCTTCTGTGCGGTGATCCTGCTCGGCGTCGTCATCGGTTTGCTGCCCTACGTCCGCGCCACCGTCAAGGGAAGCGGGGCTTCCAAGGGAGTCGCCTTGGGCCTCGGCCTGGCCCTGCTGGCGGCGCTCGCCCAGGGCGTCAGCTTCGCCGCGACCCGCCACGGCATGCAGCTGATGAAGGCCGCCCACACGCCACCCGACGTCATCACGGTCGCCTTCCAGCGGCTCCTCGGCGGGTTCGTCGTGGCCGTTGCCGTCTACGTAGTTGCCCGCTGGGTGTGGCGCAAGAAGTGGGGCTTCAGCGCGGCCGACGGCTCGGAGAAGTCCATCCTCAGCTCCGACGGCGGGGCGCTGACGAGCCGCCCGCTCTTCTGGGGCAGCCTGAACTCGCTCTTCGGCCCGATCCTGGCCGTGACCGGCACGGTCTGGGCGCAGCAGACGATGAACGCCGGCGTGGTCCAGTCGATCGTGGCCGTGGCGCCGATGATCAGCGTGCCTTTCGCCTTCTGGCTCGAGGGCCACAAACCGCCGCGCCTGTGGTATCTGGGCGCCGCGGTGGCGATCGTCGGCCTCGTGCTCGTCGACCTGAACAGCTAGAGGTCCGTTGGCCGCGGCCCGGCGCCGGCCGGCCGCGCGGGGTGTTAGGCGATCGCTTCAGTGTCGCCGAGGAGGATCCGGTGGAGCTCGCCCTCGCACTCGGTCCGGCCGATACCGATAACCTTGTCGCCCTGTCGCAGCTCCGTGTCGGAGCGAACCGAGAGAGCCCGCTCCTCGCGGATCACCGCGAAGATCGAGCATCCGTCTGGGAGCGACAAAGAGCCGGCCAACTGGCCGATCGCCGGTGAACCCTCACGCAATTGGGCCTCGACCAGTTCCAACTCGCCGCCGCCGAGCACCGCCAGGTGGAGCAGCTCGTGGACCGGGATGTCGGCCTCGATCGAGCCCAGGATCATGCGAGTCGGGGAGACGATCTCGTCGACGCCGAGGTGCTTGAACAGGCCTTCGTTCTTCGGGTTGTTGACCCTGGCGATCGTTCGCGGCACGTCGAAGTGGTGCTTGNNCCACGATGTCGGCCCGATTGGCACCGGCCTCGCCGAGATACTTGCCCTCGCAGCCGTCATGCGCGATCACGATCGACCCGATCTCCTCCGTGACCTGCGTGGCCCGGGCGCGATCGCGTTCCATGATCGCGACCTCATGACCGGCCGCGATCAACTCGCGAGCGAGGAAGTAACCGACCTTCCCGCCGCCAACGACGATTACGAACACGTCGACCTCCTACCGGCTCAGCCGCGCGATCGCCGAAAGCCGAGCCGCTGGGCTCGGGCCGTGGCGGCCTCGTTCGTGATGACAGTTCGGCGGCCAGCCGCCCCAGTCGTGCCCTGCCCGGCGAGTGCTCCGCCGATCGGCAGAGCCGGAGATTCGATGGTCTCGGCCGTGGGATGGGGGTGCTCGCGGCCGGGCGTTTCGGGGATATCGATGCCGGGACCGATCTGCATAGGCAGCTTGAGATAAGTGGCTACGGAATCGACCATCAGGTTGGTCCGACACAGCGTCACGATGCCGAGCTCAGCGTACGCGGCGGCGCGGACCGGGTCGTTGATCTTGGCGACGACCTGCGGAACCTCGAACGACTCGGTCGCCATCTGGGCGGCCATGATGTTGCGGTTGTCGCCTTCGGTCAGCGCCAGGAAGATGTCGGCGCCCTCGGCGCCGGCCCGTCGCAGGACCTCCTCGTCCGTTCCGTCGCCGCGAACCGCGGCTCCCTTGAACGTCTCCGGAAGCCGGTCGAAGGCCGCGGTCCGGATGTCGAAGATGATCACCTCGTGGCCGTCCACATCCAGGTTCTCAGCCAGCGTCGACCCAACTCGACCGCAACCAACGATCACGATCTTCATTTGGACTCCTCGCCGATAGGCTCGCGCACCACCCACACGGCGCAGGGTGCGTTCTTCAATGCGTATGGAACGGCCCGCCCGATCGCGAAGTCGCCGCCGAAGCGGGTTCGATAGGGCAGGCCCAGGATCAGCAGATCCGCGTCACGCGCCGCGGCCTCGTCGACGATGGCGGCGCCAACGTCACGAGCCTGCACGAGCACCGACTCGAGCTTGCCGTGCATCGCCTCGGCGATGCCTTCGGCGGCGTCGAGGACGCGCTGGGCCTCTTCCGAGCGCTCGGCCACGTCGGCGTCGAGCGGCTGGGTCCAGTTCAACTCGACGACATGCACGGCGATCAGTTCGGCATGGGTCTGGCGGCTGACTTCGAGGGCCAGGCGAACGATCTTGTCGTCGAAGGAGCCACCGCTGAGGGCGATGACGGCGCGCCGGAAAACGGGCGGATTCGCCTCGGGCACCGGACCTCCGTTCGTCACTCATCGCGGAAATGGCCGCGTACGAGCGGGAACGATACCACCGGTCGGTGCCGGCGTACGGGGCCGAAAGTATGCGGAAGGGTCGATCCGGCGGCCGGCGATCCCGGCCGTTCGGCCTCCCCGACGGCCCTCCGATCGGCCCGGCGGAACGGCCGGCGGAGCGGCCGGCGGAGCGGCCCGGTGGAGTGAGCCTGCGCCGCCCGTCAGCGGCGAGAGGCAGGCGCTTCCGCTCTGGCCCTGATCACGGGCTGATGCCGTTCCCACGCGCGCCAGACCGCCTCGGCCCACCGGCGCACCGCGATATCGGTCTCATCCGCGGGCGCCGCGAGCACGTCGAAAACCGTCACCTCGCCCAGCGATTTCGGCGGCTCGAGCCACGGGAACTCCGCATCGGGTACGGCCACTCGAGCCTTCGCGTGGGCCGACGCGCGGCCCTCGTAGCCGTGCTCCAGGGAGAGGCACAGACCCACCAGATGGACCCACACCGATTGGCTCGATTGCCGGCCCGGCACGCCGGGATGCTGGGCCATGTACACGTCCACGCTCAGCATGTGGGACTCGGCCAGGGCCGCATCGGACACCTGCCGCCCGATGAGTTCCGTGTAGGCCGCCCAACAGCCGGCCGCGGCGCCGACGTACAGCCCGCCGGAGCGTAGCTCGGGGACGTCGGGGGCCTCGGCGCCGCAGCCCGGGCAGTGCACGCTCACGCCCTCAATGGCGGCCGTTGTCCGCCGCGACGAGCGTTCCGGATGGCTGTGGTGGCTCGCCGCCGGCCGCCGGGCGGGCGTCGTCGCGCCGGTAGGGGACGTTTATCACGACCGTATGCGGCCGGCCCAGCAGAGTGGCGCGCAGCTGCTTCGCGGCCTGGTTGTACAGCATCCGCTCCCACCAGCTGCGGGCCACGTACTCCGGGATCAGGACGAAGGTGATCGGCTCCTCCTTCTCGGAGGGCCAGGAATGATCCAGAACGTCCAGGTAGGCCACCATCGGCGCGATGAGGGCCCGGTACGGCGACTCGACCACGACGAGCGGCACGTCGGGGACTGCGGCGGCCCATGTCTCCCGAACCCGATCGCTCTTCTCCGGATCGTCGGAAACGTAGACCGCGCGTATATCCGTGGTGATGGAGCGGGCCACGTTGAGGGCCTGCACGACGGCGCGGTTCACACCCGAGATGGGGATGACGACGCGGTTGTGGCGGTGTGGCTGCGGGATCGCGGAACCGGGCTTCATCTCCAGCGATCGAGACGAGGCGGCGTACTGATGGCCGACGAACATCATCATCGCGATCAGGAGGGGGATGAAGAGCAGGACCATCCAGGCCCCGTCGATGAACTTCTCCGATGCCACGACCAGGAAGACGACGCCCGTCAGGAGCGCGCCGAAACCGTTGACCAGGCTGCGCCAGGCCCAGCCGGAACTCCGCTCCTTGCGCCAGTGGATGACCATGCCGGTCTGCGACAGCGTGAAGCAGATGAAGACGCCGACCGAGTAGAGCGGGATCAGGGCGTGGGTGTCCGCCTTGAAGATGGCGACCATCCCGACGGCGACGGCGGCCAGGACGACGATGCCCCACGAGAAGGCCAACCGGTCGCCCCGGAAAGCGAACTGCCGGGGAATGTAGCCGTCTTGCGCCAGAATCGCGGCCAGGCGCGGGAAGGCGTTGAAGCTCGTGTTGCAGGCC
>PMKV01000145.1 GCA_003157875.1 Chloroflexota bacterium | reverse complement strand
GCCGGCGCCGCGGCCGGCGACGCGGCCGGCGACGCCTGATCGGAGGCGCCTTCTGCCGGCCAGCGGGGATGGCCCGCCCTGATGTGTGGTACGTCAGGAGCAGGCCCGGAGCGACGCCGGCTCACGGATTGCGACGGCGACGCAGCGTGATGTTGACGGAGCCACTCCCCTGTGGGATCGTCCGGCCATGGGAGGTGGGGCCATGCTTCAGGGGAGGCTTCCGGGCAGCGGCATCAAGAGGGCTGCGGTCGGCGCCGCGGTCGCGGGATTGGGGACGTGCGCGCTCGTTCCGTCGGGGGAATGGATCGTTCGAGCCATCGTTCATCCACCCGATCGCTCCCCGGACGTGGGCTTCGTCAACCTGATCAGTGCCCTCGTCGTCATGCTCATCCTGACCCTCCTCGGGGCGGCGGCGGGCCTGGTGTCGGGTCGCTTCCGCGACGCTCTCGTCTCCTGGGCGGCAGCGACGGTCGGCCTCGTCCTGGTCACCCAGATCAGCCTGATCGTCGACCCGGGCCAGCCGACCTCGGAAGACGGCTTCTGGATGCCGGTCGTCTATGCGGCAGTCGTGCTGCTGCCGTTCGTCGCCGGCGGCCACATCCTCGGTGTCGGGGCACGGGTCGTGGCCCGGCAGGGGAAAGCGAACCCGCGCATCATCGGGCCACTGGTTGCCATCGCTGCCGGCCTCGCGCTGTGCGCGGGGCTCCTGCTCAACACCACGCAGTACGACGACGGGACGCACCCGGTAAGCGCCGCCGCGATCGCGGCAGCCATCAAGGCCCAGAGTCTGCCCACGCAGCTCGGGGACTTTGAGCTGGACGAGTCGTACTCCTACGACGCGGGGCCGGCTACCGGGCGCGCCTACTACGCCATCTGGCATGACAGCTCCCGCCGTGAACTCCAGGTCGTTCTGAACACCGGAGTGCCCGCCGGGTTGCCGTACGCCTTCGAGGACAGCGGCGGCCTGCTCACCTTCACAGTGTTCGAGGGGGACACGTGTCTCCAGGTGTTCGCGCCGGACCTCGCCACGCTCCGCGCCGCCGTCGCGGCACTGCGCCCCGACCTTTCACCCCATCTCGAGCAAGAGATTGCGAACCCGGCGACGCCACAGCCAAAGGTGCCGCCGACCCAGTAGCCGGCCCGGATGCTACAGCTGGTACAACTCCGCCGACGTGAGGTTCGGGGGGCTGTCGAGACGGACGCCGCCGGCCACGAGGACGCGGCCGTCGAGGAGCGTGGTCGCGAGCGCGCCCATGCGCCCGGTCACCTCAGAGTCACCGGATCGAAGCCCTCCTGTTGTCTCGTCCAATCTAGAGAGGGAGCCGGGGGGATTCGGCTGATGGCACCCCGGCTTTGCGGTTCGTCGGGCACGGCTAGACTGTCGCGAGTACGGACGAGAAGATCCCGACGGAGGTTCATCGGTGAGTGGCAGCGGGCCCGCGAGCGGATATGAAGCCACGGTCGAAGCGGCGGTCGGGCGAGCCCTAGAACGGCTCGACCTCCCGACCAAGGTCCGGCTGCTGACCGGCTTCGACTTCTGGACGCTGTATCCGATCCCGGAGATCGGCCTGCGGGTCATGGTCCTATCCGACGGTCCGGCCGGCGTGAAGGGCGGATCGATCGGGCACGACGAGACCACGACGGGTTTGCCCAGCCCAACGGCGCTGGCGGCGACCTGGGACGAGGATCTGGTCACCGCGGTTGGCGAGCTGCTGGCCGGCGAGGCGCGTCGCAAGGGCGTTGACGTGGTCCTCGGCCCGACGATCAACCTGCACCGCTCCCCGCTGGGCGGGCGCCACTTCGAGCAGTTCTCCGAAGACCCGCTGCTCACCGGCCGAATGGCCGTGGCCTATGTGCGCGGCCTCCAGTCGCGCGGCGTCGGCGCCTGTCCGAAGCACTACGTCTGCAACGACTCCGAGACCGAGCGCCAGTCATACACCGTCGAGATAGCCGAGCGGCCGCTCCGCGAGCTGTACATGGCCCCGTTCGAAAGGACCGTGCGCGAGGCCGACCCATGGTCCCTCATGGCCGCCTACAGCGGCGTCCGAGGCTACCCCATGACGGAGAGCGACCTGCTGCGGGACCCGCTCAAGGAGAAGTGGGGCTTCGACGGCGCGGTGATCAGCGACTGGTACGCCACGCACAGGACGGTGCCGGCGGGGCGAGCCGCGCTGGACCTGGTGATGCCGGGGCCGGAGGGTCCGTGGGGCGACGCGCTGCTGGCCGCGGTCCGGGCCGGCGAGGTGAGCGAAGCCGCGATCGACGAGAAGATGCGCCGACTGCTCCGGATGGCGGCACGGGTCGGGGCGCTCGAGGGAGTGCCGGCGGCCACGCCCGTCGCGACGCGCCCGCCGCAGGGCGAGGTATCGGCGCTCGTGCGGCGGGTTGCGGCGGCTGGTTCGGTGCTGCTCGCCAACGACGGCATCCTGCCGCTCGAGGCCGCGGGGCTGCGCCGGCTGGCGGTTCTGGGCCCCAACGCGGCGCTGCCTCCGGGGCAGGGTGGCGGAAGCGCGAACCTGCGACCCGACTATGCCGTCACTCCCATCGAGGGGCTGAGAGCGGCGCTGCCCGGCGTCGAGATACTCGACAACCCGGCGGATCGAGTGCGGCCGGGCTGGCAGCTCCTCACCGACGCCGAAGTACGACTCCCGGCGGAGGCCGGTGCGACGGCCGGGCAACCCGGGGTCCTGGTTCGGTTCCTCGACGAGGGCGCGACCGGCGGCGGGGCCGGAGGCGCCCCCACGGCCACCCTCACGGGCGAGATTGGGCCCGAGACCGCCCGCGAGCTGCGGCCCGACGGTCGACTCATCTGGCACGGCAATCCCAATCTGTCCGGCCGCCCCGTGCTGGAGATCTCGACCCGGATCGTCTCGACGGTGAGCGGCAGGCACAGGATCGGGCTGGCGGTCCGCGGCCACATCGCGATCTGGATCGACGGCGATCTCGTCGTGGAGGAGGGCGAGCCGCCCGAATCCATCGACATCGACGCCATGTGGGGCGCGCCACCGCACCACGTGGTCGAGGTCGAGATGACGGCCAGCCGGCCGATCGAATACCGCGCTCGCTGGCGCAAGTTCTTCGATCAGGAGGTCGGCTTTCTGTCGCTCGCCATCGAGAAGCCCAACGCGACGCCGGCCGAGGCGCTGGCCGAGTCGGTGCGACTGGCGGGCGAGGCTGATGCGGTCGTCGTCCTCGTCGGCACCACCGAGCGGGACGAGTTGGAGGG
The DNA here is from genome assembly GCA_003157875.1 of Chloroflexota bacterium. Classification (GTDB taxonomy): domain Bacteria; phylum Chloroflexota; class Limnocylindria; order Limnocylindrales; family CSP1-4; genus Fen-1039. The sequence goes on along the minus strand of PMKV01000145.1, from coordinate 8,463 downwards.
CCGCGACCGCAAGTCACTGACCCTTCAGCCGGCCCAGGACGAGCTGGTCCGGCGCGTGGCCGCCGCCAATCCGCGGACCGTGATCATCGTATCGGCGGGGGCGCCGGTTCTCATGCCGTGGCGGGACGAGGTGGCCGCGATTCTTCTGACATGGTTCCCCGGCCAGGAGGCGGGCAACTCCCTGGCCGACATGCTGTTGGGGCGCGTCGAGCCGGGCGGCCGGCTGCCGACCACCTGGCCGGCGACGGCGGAGGATGTGCCGGTCCTCGACACTCAGCCCGTCGACGGCCGGCTTGCGTACACGGAAGGGCTGGATATCGGCTACCGGGCCTGGCTGCGAGCCGAGACGGCGCCCGCCTTCCCATTCGGTCACGGCGACGGCTACACGAGCTGGACGTACCTGGACGCCGAGGAGGAGACCCTCGACGGAGTGCCCGCGGTTCGGGTCCGGCTTCGCAACTCGGGCGGGAGGTCCGGGCGCGAGGTCGTGCAGCTCTATCTGGCCCGACCCGACAGCTCGGTGGAGCGGCCGCTGCTGTGGCTGGGTGGCTACGAGGCGGTCGAGGCCGGCCCGGGTCAGACCGTCGAGATCGTCGTCCCCATTGACAGCTGGGCGCTCCGGCACTGGGACGAAGCCGCCGGCGATTGGGCAATCGAGCCCGGCACCTTCGAGGTGAGAGTCGGCCGCAGCGTGGGCGACCTCAGACTGGCAGCGGTTGTCGAGGTCGACCCGCGCTAAGTCGACTGCTTCCAGAGCTTGATGGTCTTGTCGGCGCTGGCGGAGGCCAGGATCTTCCCGTCGGGGCTGAAGGCAATCCCCATGACATGCACGGAGTGCGCGGCAAGCGTCTGGACGAGGTGGCCTGAGCCGGAATTCCAGAGCCGGACCGTCTTGTCGACGCTGGCCGAGGCCACGAGTTTCAGAATCGAGCTGACCGCGACCGCATCCACCGGGCCGGTGTGGCCCTCGAGCTTCCGTATCATCTTGCCGGTGGCAGGGTCCCAGAGCCGGACGGTGCGGTCTTGCCCCGCCGAGACGAGCAGCTTCGAGTCGGCGCTGAAGGCGACGTCGTTGACCCAGTTGGCGTGCCCTTCCAGGGTTCTCAGGCTCTTGCCCGACGCCGGGTCCCAGAGCCGGATGCCGCGGTCCTGACTTCCCGAGGCGAGCAACCTCCCGTCGGGACTGAAATCGACCGAGTTGACGTCGTCGCTGTGGCCTTCGAGGACCCTCAGGCAGCGACCGGAGGTCGGGTCCCAGAACCGGACGGTATTGTCCGAACTGGCCGTCGCCAGCAGCGTTCCGGCGGGGTGGAAGTCGACGTCTAGCACCCAGCCGGTGTGGCCCTCGAGGACGCCTACGCAGCGACCGGTCGCCGGGTCCCACAGCCGGACGGTCATGTCCCAGCCCGTGGAGGCCAGGACGGTTCCGTCGGGGCTGAAGGCGACGGCCAGGACCGTGTCGGTATGGCCCTCGAATGCCGCCAGGCAGCGACCGGACGCCGGGTCCCAGAGGCGGACGCTCTTGTCCGCGCTCGCCGAGGCCAGCAGCTTCCCGTCCGGGCTGAAGGCGAGGCCGTGCACCCAATGGCCGTGCCCTTCGAGCGCCCTAAGTAACGCCCACTTGGGCTGAACCCCCAACATGCTCAACATGGGGCTTTTCTCCGCCCGAACGGGCTGACAAGCCAGACCAAAAGTGCCACCAGGACGGTGACGATTGCCTCATTCTAGACATAGTGTCGTATTGAGGCGAGAGCCTATCGGTGGGGGGCCGGACGAGCCGAAGCCGAACCTCAGGCCACCGGCTCGCCCCTCGAAGGTGCGGCGCTGCCGTCGGACCGGTCGGCGGGCAGCGAGGGAGCCGTTCAGCCGGACGGCTCGAAGCCTGCCAAGATCGTCATATGAAACCGACATGTGAATCCGGCATATGAATACTGAGTCGCGACGGATCCTCAGCTCGGTTGCCGCATGACGCGGCGGGGGTTGATCCTCTTCGGCGTCATGTCGCTGATCTGGGGGGTCCCGTACCTCTTCATCCGCGTCGCGGTCGCGGAGGTCTCGCCGGCGGTGCTGGTCTTCGGCCGCACGACGGTCGCGGCGTTGATCCTGCTGCCTATCGCCCTGCTCCGCACCGATTACCGGCCGGTTCTGCGGCGCTGGCGCTGGGTCGCCGCCTTTGCCGTCATCGAGATGGGCGTGCCGTGGGTGCTCCTCGGTTCCGCGGAACAGCAGATCCCGAGCTCACTGGCGGGTCTCCTGGTGGCGGGCGTGCCGCTGGTCGCCACGGTCGTCGCGGTGGTCACCCGCGGTCGCGATCGCGTTGGTGCGACCGGAGTCCTCGGGCTCCTGATCGGGATGGCCGGAGTCGCTGCGATCGTGGGCGTGAACCTCGGTTCGACGAGCCCGGCCGCCTTCGGCGAGCTCGGCGTTGTCGTCGTCGGCTACGCCCTTGGCCCGGCCATCCTGGCTCGCCGGCTCGGCGGTCTATCGAACGTGGCCGTCGTGGCGTTCTCGATCTCGCTGTGCGCCCTGGCCTACGCTCCGGTGGCCGCGCTTCAGCGACCCGCGACGCTCCCCAGCCCCGGCGCGCTCGCCTCGGTCGTGGTGCTGGGTTTGGTCTGCACCGCCGCCGCGTTCCTTCTCTTCTGGGCGCTGATCGAAGAGATCGGCCCGGTTCGAGCGACGGTCATCACCTACTTCAACCCGGCGGTGGCGGCGCTGCTCGGCGTCGCGGTTCTCAGCGAATCGTTCACCGCGGCGATGGCCGTCGGGTTCGGCCTGGTAGTTCTGGGCTCGGTGCTCGCAACTCGCCCGGCCCGAGCGAAAGCGGACGATGCGTCGGCCGAGTCCGCGGGCGTCGGTGCCGGCGTCGGGGCCTGAGTCGGCGACGCCGCCGGGGACCGGCAGCCACGGATCGCCGCGGGAGTCGCTACCCTCAACCGATGAGCGAACGCGGGCGGGCCGCCGACCCCGAGTCCGGGGTCTGGCTGGGCCTCGACATCGGCACACAGAGCGCTCGCGCGCTGGCGGTCACGGCCGACGGGAGAGTCGTCGGCGCTGGCACGCAGCAACTGAGCGGCAATCGATCGGGCCCCCGCCACGAGCAGGAACCCGAGGCATGGTGGCGGGCGATCGCCGCCGCGTCCTCCGAGGCGATGCGGACGGTGTCGCCGGGGGCGGTTCGGGGTGTCGCTGTGGACGCAACCTCGGGGACGATCGTGCTGGTCGACGGCGACGGGTCGGCTCTGACGGCCGGGCTCATGTACGACGACACCCGTGCCACCGCATACGTCGATCGCGTCAACGCCGCGGGCGGGGCCGTCTGGGCCGAACTGGGCTACGGTCGGATGCAGCCGTCATGGGCCCTGCCCAAGCTGCTGTGGCTGCTGGACGAGCACCCGGAACTCCGCCGCGGCGCACGGCTGGCCCACCAGGCCGACTTCATCAACCGGCGTCTCGTCGGGCGCGAGGTGCCGGCCGACCTGAGCAACGCCCTCAAGACCGGCGCCCATCTCGTCGATGAAAGGTGGCCCGAGGAGGTCATGGAGGCGCTCGGTGTGCCGGCCGACCTGCTGCCGGAGCTGGTCCGTTCGGGGACGATCATCGGGGCCGTCGGAGAGGGCGCCGCGACGGCGACGGCCATCCCGGCCGGCACGCCCGTGATCGCCGGCATGACCGACGGCTGCGCCGCGCAACTCGGCGCCGGAGTGCTGAGCCCGGGCCGCTGGAACTCGGTCCTGGGCACCACGCTCGTCGTCAAGGGCGTCACCCGCGAGCTCATCCACGACCCGAGCGGTGTCGTCTACTCCCACCGGGCCCCGAACGGCGATTGGCTCCCCGGCGGCGCGTCGAGCACCGGCTCGGGCATCATCGCCCGCGACTTTCCCGATCGCGATCTGGACGAGCTGAGCCGCGCCGCCTCGGCTCATGAACCGGCGCGAGGGCTCGCCTATCCCCTGGCGTCGGCAGGCGAAAGGTTCCCATTCGTGGCTCCGGACGCGAGGGGCTTCGAGCTGGGCGGCGACGGCTCCGAGGCCGACCGATTCGCGGCTGTTCTGCAGGGCGTCGGCTACGTCGAGCGGCTCTGCTTCGACTATCTCGCCATGCTCGGCGCCCCGCTCGAGGGCGAGCTGATCCTCACCGGCGGCGCGGCCCGGAATGAGTACTGGTGCCAGCTCCGCGCCGACATCCTCGGACATCCGGTCTCATTGCCCGAGGTCTCGGAGTGCGCTCTCGGGATGGCTGTTCTCGCTGCCGGCGCCAGCCGGGACGCCGCGCAAGCGGCCGCCGAGATGGTGCGTATTCGAGTCACCATCGACCCGCGCCCCGGATCGGCCGATCGCTTCGCCGGCACGTACAGCCGTTTCGTCGACGAGCTCGAGGACCGTGGTTGGGTCGGCGCCGCCCTCGCCGCTCAGGCCCGGAAAGGGCCGGCGTGATGACCGACCTGGTCCTGGTCCGGCACGGCGAGACGGTCTGGCACGCGGAGAACCGGTATGCCGGGGTCAGCGACATCGAACTGTCTCCGCGCGGACTCGAACAGGCAGCGGACCTCGCGACCTGGGCTTCGTCTGCTGGGCTCGCGGCCATCTGGTCCTCAACGCTGGGGAGGGCAACCACCACCGCGAAAGCCTCCGCCGAAGCCGCGGGCCTGGAAGTCCGCCTCGACGCCCGGCTGCGCGAGCTCGACTTCGGCGTGGGCGAGGGCCTCACCTCGATCGAGATGAGCGATCGGTTTCCGGCGGCCTACGCCGCCTTCGTCGTCGACCCGGTCAGCGATCATCTGCCGGGAGGCGAGGATCCAGTCGCGGCCGCCGACCGCTTCAAGGCCTGCCTCCACGACATCGCCCACCGCCATCCGGAGGGCCGGGTACTCGTCGTGACCCACGCCTCGATCATCCGGCTGGCGCTGTGCCACCTCCTCGGCACGCCGCTGAGCGAATACCGACGACTGTATCCGGCGATCGGCAACTGCGCCCTGACCGAAGTCCGGCTGACGGGGCAGCATGCCGCCGTGTTGGGGTTCAACGTGCCGGTCGCGCCGGACCGGGACCCGTGAGGACTGCGGCAACCCGGACCTGGTGGCTCGCGATTCGGCCGGCGACGCTGCCGGCCTCCGCGAGCGGAGTGGTCGTTGGGCTTGGAGCGGCCCTGGCGACCGGCGCGCCGTTTCGCCCCGATACCGCCCTCGGTTGCCTGGCGGTCGCGCTCCTGCTCCAGGTCTGCGCCAACCTCGCCAACGACCTGTCCGACTTCCGTCGCGGCGCCGACGGCCCCACGCGCCTCGGGCCGACCAGGGTCGCCGCTGCCGGGCTGGTCACGGCCCGGCAGCTGGAGATCGCCATTGCCGTGGTCATCGCGGTCTCATGCGTCGTTGGCGGCTGGCTGGTCCTGCTCGGGGGACCGGCACTTATGGTCCTGGGCGCCGCCGCGATCCTGGCCGCGCTGGCCTACACCGGCGGACCATTCCCCTACGGATACCACGGCCTCGGTGAACTCTTCGTCTTCGTCTTCTTCGGGCTCGCGGCCGTGATCGGTACGGCGGAGCTCCAGAGCGGCCAGGTCGAGCCGCTGTACGTGCTGGCCGCGATACCGGTGGGCGCTCTGACGACCGCGATCCTCGTCGTCAACAACCTGCGGGACACGACCACCGACCGCGCCGCGGGCAAGCGGACGCTGGCGGTCATGCTGGGCGAGGACTTTGCGCGTGCCGAATACGCGGCCTGCCTCGTCGTCGCCTGGGTCGTGCCGGTCGGCATCGTGGCCGCTCGATGGTTCGGCGCCGCCCTCCCGGCGAGCCCGCTGACGCTTCTGCCGCTTCTGGCCGTCCCGGTAGCCTTGCCGTTATGGCGTGTCGTCCTCGCCGATGGCGATCCTCGCCGGCTCAACCGGGTCCTGCGCGGGACGGCCAGGCTGACGCTCGTCTTCGCCCTGCTTTTCGCCTTCGGGATGGCCGCGTCCCGATAGGGAGGGTTCTCATCCTCGCGGACCCAACCAGGTCCGGCCAGACTCGACTTCCGAGCCAAGGTTTCGCCGATCGAGCAGCCCGCGGCCAGAGGAGAACCAGATGTCGGAAGAGCACACCAAGGGGACCCTCAACAAGGCCCAGGGCAAGGTCATCGAAGGCTACGGCAAGCTGACCGGCAACCGGCGCGATCAGGCCAGAGGCAAGGCCAAGCAGGTCCAGGGTGACGCGCAGCAGCGCCTCGGCAGCATCGCGGACGCGGTCCGGCGTCCCTGACCTCGCTCGGCCCGCCAGCCGGAGCGGGCGTCCCAGCCGGAGGCGATCATGAACGATATACGGGCCCGCAAACTTGTCGCTCGAGAGCGGGCGCGAGTTGAATCGATGCTCTCCGAAGTGGGCGTCGATCTCCGCGCCGGCGGATCCGTCCAGCGCCAGCAGACCGGAGAGTATGCGGAGGCCGGTGGAATCCTCGACACCGAGTCGGTCGCCCTGGCGCTCGCGGCGGACCTCAGCGCTCAGCTCGCCGCCGTTCGACGCGCCGAGGAGCGCCTCGCCGGCGGCACATACGGCATCTCGGTCGAGAGCGGGCTGCCGATCCAGGACGAGCGGCTGGAGGCAGAGCCCCTGGCCGAGCGGACCGTGGAAGAGCAGAGGGATTTCGAGCGGGTCGGTCCCCGAGCCTTCTAGCGATCTCCTTCGATCCAGCCCTGCTTCTGGGCCACGCGCACCAGCGAGGTCCGGCTGGCCACGTCGTAGCGATCGAACATCCGCCGCAACTGACTCTCGACCGTCTTCACCCGGAGCGACAGATGCTCCGCGATCTCCGAGTTGGCCTGGCCTTCGGCGACGAGCGCGAGGATCTGCGCCTCGCGCGGCGTCGGTGGGCGCAGCGCCGTCCGGACGGACCGGCGGACGTCGTCCGGATAGGCCGATCCGCCCGCCGCCACCGATCGCACGGCCTTGAGAATCTGCTCGATACCGGCCATCTTCGAGAGGTAGCCCTTCGCTCCGTGCTCCACCGCGGCGACGTAGTAGCTCGGATATGAGTAGGCGCTCAGCATGATGAACGCCGGACCGGTCGGGTGGCGGGCCAGGAGATCCAGCCCATCCTCCGCCCCGGCCAGCCGGATATCGCATAGGACCACGTCTGGAGAGCCTTCCGCTATTAGCCGGTCGGCCGCGGCGGCGTCCGCGGCAGTGCCGACGACGGTGACGTCGAGTTCGCCGCCCAGGAGCGCAGTCAGCCCCTCGGCGATCGCGGGATGATCCTCGACTATCGCCAGCCTGATCACGAACCTGCCTCGGGACGGGCACTGCGGCGAGGCTCCGCCTTCGGCTTGCCGAGCGGCAGCCGCACGGTGAAGGTCGTTCCCTCACCGGGGCTCGACGCGGCCTCGATCGTCCCGCCGTGCGCGGTCACGATTTCGCGGGCCAGATATAGCCCCAGGCCCAGCCCCGCCGATTGCTTCTGGCCGAGTCGCGTGTAAGGCTGGAACAGCTGCGGCAGGGCGTCGGTGGCGATACCAGGACCGTGATCGCAGACCTGGACCACGGCATTCGAGCCGGATCGGGTCACACTCACGTCGATGGTCGGCGACTTGGCCGCGTGCTCTATCGCGTTAGCCAGGAGGTTGACGAAGACCTGCGCCAGCCGACCGGCATCCGCCTCGACGAGAATCCGTCCGCGAGTCGGCTCGATGTGGATCGGAGGCGCAGCCGGTAGCTTTTCGGCGACCTCCACGGCGTCGCGTACGACCTCGACGAGATCGACCGGCGCGGTGAATAGCTCGAGCCGGCCGGCCTGGATGCGGCTCACATCGAAGAGGCGCTCGATGAGCGTCCCGACCTGCCTGGTTTGCACGAGCGCCCGGGCCGCATAGACGCGGGCCTGCTCCGGGCTGTCCGGGCCGAGGTGCCGCTCGACGAGCTGGATGTACCCGTGCAGGGCGGCTACCGGCGTCTTTAGCTCGTGACCGGCCGCGGCCATCAACCGCTCCAGGCTGAGCCGCATCGTACGTTCGGACAGGTCCCGAATCGCCACCACGCCGCCCCAGGTCCGGTCACCGGCGGTGAGCGGCTCGGCGACTGCCTCGAACCAGCGTCGCGCCCCATCGGATTGGCCCAGCGCGAACTCCATCCGGAACCGTTCGCCCCGAGCGGCGCGCTGCTGCGGGCGATCGGCGTGCGGGATTGGGAGGCCGGCGACATCTTCGGGCACCATCTCGACCTCGCCCGTGCCAAATAGTCGATCGTACGCGGCGTTGGTCGCCAGGATCCGGCCCTCGTGGTCCACCGCCACGACGGCGTCTCCCAGGCTGGCCAGGATCGCGCGCAGTCGATCGTGCTCCTCCTGGAGGTTCAGCCGCCCCTGCTCCAGGACGACCGTCTGGGCACTCAGCTCATCGGTGCGAGTAGCGAGGTCTTCGTTGGCGATTCGAAGCTCCTCGACGCTGGCCGACAGCTCTTCGTTGAGCGTCTCGAGTTCCTCGTTGGTGGCCTGG
>PMKV01000171.1 GCA_003157875.1 Chloroflexota bacterium | reverse complement strand
GAACTGCATGAACTCCATGTCGGCAATGGCTGCGCCGGCGGCGGCACCGATCGCCACCGCATCGCCGATCTGACCGGGCGGGTTCGTCGAGCGAGCCCACAGCGCCGCGGCGCCGCCCATGGCCATGATCGTAGCCTTGGCCGTGATGGGGCCATCGGGCGTGACCACGCCGAGGCACCGGCCACCGGCGACAAGCAGGCCGCGAACGGCGGTCGCTTCGCGCGTGACGATGTGGTCCGACTTTACGGCGCGTCGGCTCAGCAGACTCGTCACCGCCCAGCCCGTGGCCGCCCCCTCCACGCTCGAGACCCGCCGCCGGGAGTGGCCGCCCTCGAGGCTCAGCTCGGGATCGAAGGGCACTCCCATGGCGATCAGTTCGCGGACTCGTTCCGGGCCTTCCTCGACGAGGACGTGGACGGCGCTGGGACGGCACAGTTCGCGTCCGGCCCTCTCCGTGTCGAGGCCGTGCAGCGCGGCCGTGTCATCGTCCCCGATCGCCCCGGCGATCCCGCCCTGGGCGTGCCAGCTGCTCGAATCGGGCGCGTGGCCCTTGGTCAGCATCAAGACGCTGGCGCCGCGCTCGGCCGCGACGAGCGCCGCGGTCAGACCGGCCGCGCCGGTTCCGACCACGAGCACGTCGCATGGCGTTCTGGGCATCACTGGCACTCCCCCACCTTACGCCATGAGCCGGCCGTCCGCGCTACGGCTCGCGTCGATGCTCGCGCCGCAGAGATATGGCTCGCCGATACGAGGCCGCGTACTGCTCCGCCGGCCCCGCCTCCCACGACCAGTCGATGGCCATGCCCCGGTCCTGCAGGGCAGTCCACTCCTTGCCGCCGCGCCGGAAGCGGGTGATAGCTCGCAGGCATCCGTCGAGCAGCGACCCGATCGTGGCGGCGTCGTGGACGAAGCCGGTCCCCTCCGCCGGGCGCTCATCGACGTCGACGACCGTGTCGGCCAGGCCGCCGGTTCGATGCACGACGGCCGGTGTCCCGTACCGCAGCGCGATCATCTGACCCTGCCCGCAGGGTTCGAACCGCGAGGGCATCAAGTACAGGTCGGCGCCGGCGTAGATGCGCCGCGCCAGGGCCCGGTCGAATGCCTCCACGACCGCGACGGACCGCGGATGAGCCGCGGCCATGCCGCGCAGCTTGCCCACGAGCTTGGGGTCGCCACTGCCCAGGACGACGATCCGCGCGCCCTCGGCGACAAGATCGGGAGCCGCGCCGGCCAGCAGATCGAAGCCTTTCTGGGGATCGAGCCGGCCGATCATGCCGAGCAGGGGGCCGGCGTCGTCCGGGTCGAAGCCCAGCTCGGTCAGCAGCGCCCGCCGGCAGGCCGCCTTGCCGGCCAGATCGGTCCGTGAGTAGGGCGCCGGAAGGGCCGGGTCGGTCGCCGGATCCCAGACGGCCATGTCGAGGCCGTTGAGGATGCCCCCGAACCGATGCCCCAGAGCAGTCAGCGCCTTGTCCAGACCCAAGCCGCCGGCGGGCTGCAGGATCTCCTGGGCATAGCCGGGACTGACGGTGTTGACCAACTCGGCGCGCCGGATCCCCTCGCCCAGCAGCAGCATGCCGTCGGCGCGCGGCGGCAGCGACTGGATCAACTCGTCCGGGAAGAGCATCCCGGCAAGGGCTTCGCGCGCGAGCCAGCCCTGATAGGCGAGGTTGTGGATGGTGACCATGACCGCAGCTCGTGAGATCAGCGGATATGCCTGGTAGGCGATGTCCCTCAGCACGGCCGCCGGCATGGCCTGCCAGTCGTGCAGGTGCAGAACGTCCACGGGGCGCTCGTCGGTGAGCAGGGCTTCGATCGCGGCCCGGCACAGCAGACCGAAACGCCAGCCGTTGTCGGGATAGTCTCCGTCGGCGTCGCCGTAGAACCCGGCCCGGTCGAAAGCGGGCGGGTGATCGATGAGCCGGACCCGGTAGCCGCGGTCCTCGAACTCGACGAGAGCGACCTCCGTCATGCCGCTCTCGGCCAGCGGATCGGGCACCGCCAGCAGCCTGACCGTTGCGCCGGCCGGCGCCGCGACGCTACGGTACTTCGGCACGAATACGTCCACGGGCGGCTCGACGTGGCCGGGCAGATCGGGCTCGCCCTTGCCCACTGCCATCACCGCGCCGGTACCCATCCAGATCTGCGATTGCGGAACGTGGGGCTTCCGAGCCGCCGCGGCCGTGACCGCGCCGGTGCCCCCCGCGACGGGCCCGCCCGAACCTGGCTTGCCCGTCGCCCCCACCGCCCGCGCCAGGGCGTCGACAACGTCGCCGAGGCCGCCGGTCTTGGCCCACGGCTCGCATTCGGCCGCGATGCAGACGACCCGCATGGTTCGCTCCTGTCGAGGGATTGGGGTGTGGGAGGAAGCGCCGTCCATGGTAGTCAAAGCGGCGCCGAACGGCACCCTCAACACTCCGGTGGTTGACGCGGCCGGACCCCCCCGGCCGGGGCGGGCGATTCAATGAGCGGCGTCGGATATGATGGGCGGCAGATGGAACACTCGGTCACGGTTCCAACACTTCCGGGCGCCTCTTTCCGGCTGCCCCCGCAGCTCGAGGGCTTGCGGCGCCTGTCGTACAACATGTGGTGGAGCTGGAANNTGTTCAGCCGCATCGACGGCCTGTCGTGGTCGCGCTATCGGAATCCCGTCGAAGTCCTGAGCCAGCCGATCGCCTGGTCCGACCTGCTCGACGACCCGGCCTTCATGGCCGAATACACCCAGGTCCTGGCCGAGTTCGACCGCTACATGGCCGGCGGCCGCGAGCACTGGTTCAACCGCGAGTACGGCTCCGCGCTGACCGGTCCAATCGCCTATTTCTGCGCCGAATACGGCTTCCACGAGAGCCTGGGCATCTACTCCGGCGGCCTCGGCGTCCTCGCCGGCGACCACATCAAGTCCGCGAGCGACATGGCAATGCCGTTCGTCGGCGTGGGCCTGCTCTACAAGCACGGCTACTTCCGCCAGACGATCGACGCGGACGGGCACCAGGAGCACGCCTACCCCGACTACGACCTGGCCAAGCTGCCGATCCTGCGCGTTCTCGGCCAGGACGGGGAGCCGCTGACCATCTCCGTCGAGCTACCCGAGCGCGAGCTGTTCGCTGCCGTCTGGCTGGTCCAGGCCGGGCGCGTGCCGGTCCTGCTGCTCGACACCGACATCCCGGACAACGCCGAGTCGGACCGGCCGGTCACGCACATCCTGTACGTCCGGGGCCGCGAGATGCGTCTCCACCAGGAGCTGGTCCTGGGCGCGGGCGGCGTCCGGGCGCTGAAGGCGCTCGGCATAGCCCCGGCCGTGTGGCATCTGAACGAAGGCCACTCCGCCCTCCAGCTCGTGGAACGGACCCGCGCCCTGGTGGCGCAGGGAGTGGCGCTGGACGATGCCTTCGAGCGCGTCCGCTCCAATAGCGTATTCACGATCCATACGCCCGTGGCGGCCGGCAACGAGCGGTTCGACACGGAGCTGGTCCGGCGAGTGGCTGGGCCGCTCTACGAGGGCGACGGCCGCAAGGGCACCGGCGGCGTGCCGATCGATCGCGTCCTGGAGCTGGCCCGGGGCGCCGACGGCGACGGCCGCCAATTCGACATGACGGCTCTCTCGCTGCGCCTCTCCAACTCGGCCAATGCCGTGAGCAAGCTCCACAGCGTCACCGCCAACAACACCTGGCAGGGCCTGGGCGGCAAGCAGATCATGGCCGTGACCAACGGCGTGCACATGCCGACCTGGGTCGGACAGCCGATGCGCGACGTGTTCGAGCGCTACCTGGGTGCCCAGCTCGACAACGTCGACGCGCGCAACGACGCCTTCTGGGAACGAACCGACCAGATCCCCGATGTCGACCTGTGGGAGGCGCATCAGCGCCAGAAGCTCGAGCTGATGATCTTCGCCCGCAATCGGCTGCGCCATCAGTTCGCCCGTCACGGCGAGGCGCCGAGCACTCTCGAGGAGCTCGAGGACCAGCTGGACGTCGGGACTCTCACGATCGGCTTTGCCCGTCGCTTCGCGACCTACAAGCGGGCGGGCCTGATCTTCTCCGACATGGACCGCATCTCGCGGCTGCTCTGGAACAAGGAGCGCCCGGTCCAGATCATCTTCGCCGGCAAAGCTCACCCGGCCGACCGTCCCGGCCAGGGCGTCATCCAGGAGATCTTCGCCCGATCACGATCGCCCCAGCTGCGGGGCCGAGTCTTCATCCTCGAGGACTACGACATGCGGGTCGCCCGCTTCATGGTCCAGGGCGTCGACATCTGGCTGAACAACCCGCGCCGTCCCCTGGAGGCTTCGGGCACGAGCGGGATGAAGGCTTCGGCCAACGGCGTCGCCAACCTGTCGGTGCTCGACGGCTGGTGGGACGAAGGCTACATGGGTGACAACGGCTGGGCCATCGGCGGACGCGAAACGAATCCCGATGAGGGCGCGCAGGACTATGCCGACGCTCAGGACCTCTACCGCCTGCTAGAACAGGATGTCGTACCGCTCTACTACGGCCGCAACGAAGACGACGTTCCGGAGGAGTGGACCGCGGAGATGAGGCGGTCGATCGCCAGCACGATCTGGCGGTTCTCGACCATCCGCATGCTCCACGAGTACGTCGAGAAGATGTACCTGCCCGCGGCCGGGATCGAGGTCAAGAAGCAGGCGAGCCGCCGACCGGCTACCGAAGCGGGCTGAGACCGGATTGGGCGGCCGCGTCTCGCTCGCTCTCGTAATCCACAACCATCAGCCCGTCGGCAACTTCGGCTGGGTCATCGCCGACGTCTACGAGCACGCCTACTCTCCGATGCTCAACGCCCTCGAGCGCCATCCGGGGATCCGTCTCGGCATGCACTACACCGGGCCGCTGCTGACCTGGCTGGCAGCCAACCGACCCGAGGCGATAGCCCAGATCCGCGGTCTCGTGGACCGTGGCCAGGTCGAGATCCTGGGCGGCGGCCACTACGAGCCGATCCTGATCACGCTCCCCGACCGCGACCGCCGCGGCCAGCTGGTCCGGATGCGCGACGAGATGGAGGAGCTGTTCGGGCGACGGCCTAAAGGGGCGTGGCTGGCCGAGCGGGTCTGGGAGCCGTCGCTGGCGTACGACCTTGCGGAAGCCGGCTACGAGTGGACCGTCCTGGACGACAACCACCTGCGCGCCGCCTCGATCCGCGAAGACGAGATGTGGACGGCCTTCACGACCGACGACCGGGGCCGGCGGCTGACGGTCTTCGGGACGGAGCAGGGACTCCGATACCGCATTCCGTTCAAGCCGGTCGAGGACCTGATCTCGTACCTGGCCGATCGCCGGACCGAGGACGGGCGGTTCGTCGGCATGATGGGCGACGACGGCGAGAAGTTCGGGGCGTGGCCGGGCACGTTCGAGTACTGCTGGAGCAACGAGCACTGGGTTGACCGCTGCTTCGACGCCATCGAGGCGGCCGGAGATTGGCTGGCCACGGTCACGCCGTCGCAATGGCTGGCTTCGAACCCGCCGACGCGGCGTGTCTACTTCCCCACGGCCTCCTATGTCGAGATGACCGAGTGGGTCCTCCCGCCGGACGAGACGCCGGTCTTCACGCGCCTGCTCGAGGATGCCCGGGCACGCAACCTGCCGGCCGCGCGGTTCCTGCGGGGCGGCTTCTGGCGCAACTACATGGCTCGGTACCGTGAGATCAACGAACTGCACAAGCAGATGCTGCGCGTCTCCGACAAGGTGGACGCGATGGCGGGCGGGGCTGGTGAGAGTCTGCGGCCCGCCGGCCCCGTCTTGGGGTCGGCCCGCGACCGGGCCCTGGACCACCTCTATCAGGGCCAGTCGAACGACTGCTACTGGCACGGCCTCTTCGGCGGCGTCTACATCGTCCACATGCGCATGGCCACGCTGGCCGGCCTGATCGCGGCCGAGGATCTAGCGGATGCGGCCGCCGCGGCCGCAGGCGGCGAGCCCTACGGCGCGCGGATGGTCGACACGGATCTCGACGCGATCGACGAGGTGCTGGTCACTTTGCCCGGCCAGACAGTTGTCGTCGACCTGGCCGAGGGTGCCGGCATCTCGTCGTGGGATCTGCGCGCCGGCCGCCTGGCGCTGGCGTCGGTCTTGCGGCGCCGGCCGGAGGCATACCACGAGCGGCTGGTGGCCCACGACGCAGAAGCCGCCGAGACGGCGATCGACGGTGCGGCCGACGAGGGTGAGGCCGATATCGCCGGCGGCCACGCCGCGGCAGCCGCCGCCGACGCCCCCAGGACGATCCACGACATGGTGAGCGTCAAGGAGCCGGGCCTGGCCGCATACCTCCATTACGACCGCCACGAGCGCCGGAGCGGGCTCGTACATGTGCTCCCCGCCGGCGACGGCACCGACGGCGCGGCCTTCATCACCGCGACCTACGAGGAATTCGGCGACTTCGTCGAGGACGCGTATGCGCTCACGTCTCTGGCCGAGGATGGACTGGACGCCCGCCGGCTCGGCCGCGTCGTCCTCGACGGCCTCGACCGACCGCTCGCCGTCGAGAAGACCTACCGCTTCGGCGGCCGTCGCTCGACCCCGACGCTTACGCTCCAGACGACGGTCGAGAACCCCGGCGACACGGCCCTCGAATTCGAGCTGGCCGTCGAGTGGAACCTGAACCTGCTCGGCGGCGGCCACAACCCCGCGGCGTACTACGAGACCGAGGCCGGCGATCGCTCGCCGCACGACGTAGCCGGCGATGTGGCGCTCGCCCGAGGCATCGCCTTCGGCAACGACTTCGAGGGCGTCCGCGTCGAAGCCCGGGCTGAGCCGGCCGCCCGCCTGACGTGGTACCCGGTCGAGACAGTCTCCAACTCCGAGGGTGGCTTCGAGCGGGTTTACCAGGGCAGCTCGCTCCTCTTCCGCTGGCCGATCACGCTCGCCCCCGGCGCCCGCGCCACCCGGACCGTCGGCTTCGACGTCACGCAGTCGATCGACCACGCGCCAGCCGAGCCGGCGGCGGCAGGAGAGGCGGCGGCGGCTGAAGCCGGGAACCGGGAAGGTCAGAGTCGCGCAACCTGACTTGTCTCGACGACCCGTGTGGGGGCTGGCCAGCCATTCTGCTTCGATGGGGCGCCGGCGAGATGAACTGGCCACGCTGCTGCCCGAGCCTCGCCATTTGGAGCGACGCCCGCCGACCACATCGTTTGGGCCTGATCCGTGCGGATGGCCGAGCCGGCCCGCCGCCGCCAGCCGAACGTCGCTGTTGTTCGACTTCACCGACGAATGGCGGCTACGCCGGATCGGACGGCGTCGGTCGAGCGCCGGCCCGACGGTCGCACCCTATCTGGTCTAACTTGCCTCGCATGAAAGTTAGGCCGGATCGAACCGCGGATTGAGGACCGCGTGACTCAGCCGCCGCGGCCAAGGGCCCGTTCTGAGCGTGGTTCAGGCGCATCTGTCCCCAGAGCCGCCTCGATGTCGGCTTCCGCGCCGCTGCTGCCTGGCCCAACTTTCACTGTGGGCAAGTTTGTCCAGAAAGCCAACCAGATGTCGGCGCGGCCCACTGGCGCCTTCGTCGGCAGCGGCCCACCCAGCCCTCCCACCTTTGGAGGCGCAGGGTTATGGCTCGAACCGGGTCCACGGCCGGGGACGTGCCCCGCCGGCACGGCTCCGCTACCATCGGTCCAGTGAGTCGACCCAAGCTGGCCGTGCACGGCCATTTCTACCAGCCCGAGCGCCGCAACCCGTTCACAGGCGAGATCGCGCCTCAGCCGGCCGCGGCCCCGTACCCGGACTGGAACGCGCGCATCGACGCCGAGTGCTACAAGCCCAACTCGGAACGCGGCAACCTCCGGCACATTTCCTACGATCTCGGCCCCACGCTGGCCAGCTGGCTGGCGGAGCACGACGCTGCCACGCACGGCGGCTTCGTGGCCTCGGACGTGCCGTCGGACCTCGACGGGCCGAATTGCGGCAACGCGATGGCACAGGCATACCACCACGCCATCCTGCCGCTGGCTTCGCTCGCCGATCGCCGGACCGAGATCCGCTGGGGATTGCGCGACTTCGAGCTGCGGTTCGATAGGAGACCGACCGGCATCTGGCTGCCCGAGACCGCCGTAGACCTGCCGACGTTGCGCATCCTCGCCGACGAGGGCGTCCGCTACACGATCCTGGCCCCCTGGCAGGCGGCCGACTCCCGCCTGGACACCCGCCGGCCGTATCGCGTGGAGCTGGGCGGCCGCAAATCGATCGTGGTCGTCTTCTACGATGCGGCCCTCTCGGCGTCCGCGTCGTTCGAATCGGACGCGACGATGGACGCCGACGCCTTCGCCCGAGAGCGGATACTGCCGCGAGTCTCCGGGCCGGCCTTCCCCGACGGGACACCGCGCCTGGCGGTGATCGCCACCGACGGTGAGCTGTACGGTCATCACCAGAAGTTCCGCGACCTATTCCTCGCCCGGCTCGTGAACCCAGGCCCCGAGGGTCCGGACCGCGGCTTCGACATCACGACGATCGGCCGGGTCGTCGGCGACATGGCGGCCAGCACCTTCGCCGTGACGCAGATCGCGGAACGGACCTCCTGGAGCTGCCACCACGGCGTCCTGCGCTGGACCGGAGAGTGTCCGGATGCATCGGATGGCCGCTGGAAGGGGCCGCTGCGGGCCGCCCTGGAGCGACTCGCTGCCGCGACAGACACCGTCGCCGGCGGTCTCGCCGCAGACTTCATGGAACCGGCGGCGCTCTGGGGAGCGCGCGACGAGTACGTGGACGTAGTCTTCGGGGCCGAGACGCCAGAAAGCTTCGGTAGGCGCCGTCTGCCGCTCGCTACGGACGGCCAGCGCGCCAACCTGCTCTCCCTGATGGAGGCCGAGCGCTGGCGGCTGGCCATGTTCCAGAGCGACGGCTGGTTCTGGGACGACCCGGTTCGTCCCGAGACAAAGCAGGTTCTGCTCTCGGCGGCCAGGGCGGCACGGCTGATCGACGAAGCGGCCGGGACCGACCTCGAATCCCGCCTCCTGGACGACCTCTCGCTCTTCACCTCGCCGTCGCGCCGGATCGACGGCGCCGCCATCTACGCCGAGGCGCTGGAAGAAGCGGGCCAGCGGCCTCACGGCGCCCGGGCGAACCGTGCGGCGGTCCGCTAGAAGCGCCGGCCCTTACCCGGCGACCAGCCGGCGCAACGGCTACCGAATCCTCGTTTCGCGCCCACTCTCTTGACTGCCTGATAGACTCCGGCCAAAGGCCAACGGCTCTCGTGTTGTGGCCGCCCGCATTCGTTCAGATTCGGAGCGCGCTTCGTGGCATTCGAGTTCCACATCTCGAAGGCGGCTCGTCTCCGCTACGAGTTCGACCGGGCGCTCTTCCAGACCAGCGGCAATGTGATCATCCCGGACTTCCCGGCCGCTCGCGCCTTCGCCAAGCGCATGAACGACCGCGCGGACCCCGACGCGTACCCCGACCGCGTCGTTCATGCCGCCGAACTCAACGCCATGGGGTTGATCGACGAGATCCTCCACCACGCGGTCGAGATCTACCGCCGGACCGTCAACCCCAATATCGTCGCCGACGGCATCGCCGCGCTCCTCACCCAGATGGGGCCGGAGGTGCTGGACCACGCCCTGGCCACTTTCGTGGAGCAGTTCCCGCCGCTGGCGGTGAGTCGCGACGGGCAGGACCCGCTGGCCTATCTGGCGGGCGAGACGGAAGGCCATCCCAACCGCGAGGTCGCCCTCGAGGAGTTGCTGATGCTGTGGTTGGCCAACGTCAACCCGGCCTTCGCGACGTTCGATGAGCTCTTCGACGACGCCGACCTGGTCGAACGGACCGCCTATACCGAACTGATCTCCGGCCTGCGCGAATTCTTCGACAACCAGCCCGGCTTCGGCCCCGAGGGTCTGTCGCTCATCGCCTTCCTGCGCGCACCCGCGATCGCCTCGCCGGATTCGCTGGCCGGCCAGCTGCGGTACATCCGATCGCGCTGGGGTCTGGTCCTGACGAGCTTCCTCGATCGCCTGATCGTCAGCCTCGACGTCCTGCACGAGGAAGAGGTCGCGCTGTGGATGAGGACGCATCCCAGCACCGGCGCCGGGCCGAACCAGGGACCGGGCCTTGGCGGCCTGGAGAACGAGTACGAGCGGTTCAGCAAGGACCGGGAGTGGATGCCGCGGGTCGTGCTCATGGCCAAGACTACCTACGTCTGGCTCGATCAGCTCTCCAAGCGCTACGGTCGCCCGATCAGCCGGCTCGACCAGATCCCCGACGAGGAGCTGGAGGCTCTGTCGCGGCGCGGCTTCACGGGGCTGTGGCTGATCGGCCTGTGGGAGCGGAGCCGGGCCAGCCAGCGCATCAAGCAGTGGCGCGGCAACCCCGACGCCGCCGCCTCGGCCTATTCACTCATGGACTACCGAATCGCGGACGACCTGGGCGGCGACGCCGCCTTCCAGCAGCTGCGCAGCCGCTGCGCCGGCCGCGGCATTCGGCTCAGTTCGGACATGGTGCCCAACCACATGGGCATCGACTCGCGCTGGGTCATCGAGCATCCCGATTGGTTCCTGGGACTGCCGGACTCGCCCTACCCTTCCTACTCGTTCACCGGCGGCGATCTCTCCGACGACGAGCGGGTGACGATCCAGATCGAGGATCACTACTGGAATTCGACAGATGCCGCGGTCGTGTTCAAGAGGACCGATAACTGGTACGGCAACGCCCGCTACATCTACCACGGCA
>PMKV01000163.1 GCA_003157875.1 Chloroflexota bacterium | reverse complement strand
CACGCAGGCCATGCGTTCGACCGCCGAGTCGGCGCGGCAATCGACGATGGAGCAGTGCCAGGCGGACGCAAAGGCGTACACGGAAAAGCTGCACGCGCGCACGGATGACGAAGCCGCCTCGCTGCGCAAGGCCGCGGAAGCGGACGTCAGCGCGATTCGAGACTGGTCCAAGGCCGAGATGGAGCGCATCCGGGTCGAGACCGAGCAGCGCATCTCACGCCGCAGGGAGCTTCTCGAGCAGGAGCTGCAGGAATACAACTCCGCCATCGAGCTCGAGATCGAGCGCGTCCAGAATCGCGTCAACGCCTTCGAGGGAGAGGTCGCCAGCTTCTTCGAGCAGCTCATGCAGGAAGCCGATCCCACGGTCTTCGCCAGCATGGCCGCCCAGATGCCCGACCCGCCCTCGTTCGAGGATGGGGAGCACGGCGGAGTCGCTCCGGATCTGCGCGCTCGACGCGAACAGATCATGCGAGCCGGCGCTGAGGCGGGCACTCGCAGTGGCGCCGCCGCGAAGCAGGAGGCCGCGCAATCGTCCGAGGCGGACGAAGAGGCGGCGAGCAGTCGGGCTGCGGCGGCGAAGCCGGTACCGATCGAGTCGACCCAGGTCGTCGTCGTCGGGCTCGTCAGCGTCGCGAGCATCGCCACGTTCAAGCGCCAGCTCGGCCGTCTGCCGGGCGTCAAGAACGTGGGCGTCTCGTCCGGCCCGGACGGCGAGTTCATCTTCACCGTCGGCCACGGCTCGGACACTTCGCTCAACTCGCTCATCCCGACCCTGCCTGCATTCCAGGCGCGGGTCGTCAGCGAGCGCGAAGGCGTGCTCAATGTCTCCGCACATGATCCCGAAGCTGAAGGCTAAACTTCACCGCAAGGCTCTCGTGCCACAGGGAGACTTCGTCACGTGCCTCGGTCCGCAGTAGCAATCGCTCTTCCGCCAGCCGAGTACAGCGCGGTCAGCGCTCAGCTCACCGAGGCTGGCTATGAGCCGATCGAGGTTAAGACCGCAGACGACCTCGAAGAGCTGCTGAGCCGGCGTCGCGACATCGGCGTCGCCATCCTGGATGGCGAGAACGACTTCGACCGTACCCTCGAGATGTACGCGCTTCTCCATGACGAGGACCGCAATATCCCGGCCCTGATGGTGGTCGCCGCCCGAGCCCTCGATCGTATGAGCCTGGCCGGCAAAGCCCGCGTCAACGACGAGTACTTCACCCGCCCCTACTCCGCCGAATCGCTGCGATGGCGGGTCGAGGCCATGCTCATCAGGGCCGAGATCCCGATCGACGACTCCGTGGGCGGAATCATCTCCTCTTCGGGCTCGCACGACGAGCTTCCGGCCGAATCGCCGGCGGATGGCCACCGCGGTCAGATCGTCATCGTCTTCAACCCCAAGGGCGGCGTCGGCAAGACGACCATCGCCGTCAACGTGGCGGCGCTGCTGCAGGTCCGGAAGGGCCAGCAGGTCCTCCTGGTCGACTGTGACACCGTCACCGGTCACGTCGCTTCGTCGCTCGGCATGGAGAACACCCGAACCGTGGCCGACGCGTGGACGGAGGACCTCAACACGGGCGTGGCTGAGTCCTTCGCGGAGATCGCGGCCCCGCACCTGAACGGCGTCTCGGTGCTGGTCATGGCCGAATCACCGCTCCACACCGAGATCCTCGAGCCCAAGCGAGTCGCCGAGGCCATTACCACGGCGTGCCGTGTGTACGACTGGGTGATCGTCGACATGCACCCCGACTACGGGCCGCTGAACCAGGTCATCTTCGAGCGCGCCGACAAGATCATTGTCCCGGTCACGCCGGACGTACCAGCCATCCGGGCCGCGGTCCAGTTCCGCGAAGTCGCCGTGGAACTCGAGATCCGCGAGCGCCTGGCGATGGTAGTCAACCGCGCCAACAGCGGCGTTTCCGTCGCGGACATGGAGCGTACCGTCGGCATGCCGGCCCTGGCCGAGGTTCGATCGGCGGGAATGCTCTTCGTTCGAGCGGCCAACGAAGGACGCTCGGCGGTCGAACGCTTCCCCAAGGAGAAGGTCATCGAGGACATCGAGACCCTGTGCGACCGCCTCATGGCCACGCGCGAATCCGGCGCAGCCAAGTCCGGGCAGGGCTTCATGGGGATCTTCAGCGGCGGCAGGAACACGAACCCGAACATGCGGGCCTCGTAGCAAGGCCACCATCTCGCTCGGTCGGCCGGCCGATGCCGTGGGCCAGCGCAAGCCGGCACGTTGTCGCCTCCGCACGACATGCCCGCGCTCGCTGCGGTGGCGGACCGATATGCGAGGTCGAGAGACCGTATCCTTCCGCAGGATCGCCACGTCTGGCGATTGCCCGACGCCCAAGCCTTATGTGAGGATGGCATGGACCCGAACGCAACCGGTCAGATGACTCCTAGCGCCGCGCCGCCACCGCCTCCACCCGAGTGGGGAGTGCCCGCTCCCACTTCGTCACCGAGTAGCGGAATCGGCGCCGCAGTGGGCGGCGCAGTCACGCGCCGACTCCTCGGCCTGCTGGGAAGCCTGGCCATCGTGGCTGTGATCGTGGTGGGGGTTGTCCTCTACACGAAGGTGGCCAATCCGGACCATCTCGGCCAGGTGCTCTACACCACCGTCGACCAGTCCGCACAGGCCGATTGCAGCATCACCAGCCAGGTCTCCTCGACCAAGGCCGGCACACCGGTCTACGCGCTCTACGTCCTGCAGCACCACGTGTCGATCGACCAAGAGATGGTCGAAGAAGACTTCAAGGACGGGGTGTCGCTGGGAACGTATACGTTGTCCCACACGCTGGCCGACGCGGACTGCCTGTGGACCGGGGAGGACCTGGGGCCCACGTTCGCGGCGCCGGGCACGTACGAGATCAAGGTGACTGCCGGACAAGAGGTGATCGCCGACGGGAAGTTGACCGTCACCCCCTAGCGGCTAATCGTGTCGGCGGCGCCGACCGAGCGCGCCACCGTTGCCCATCAGCCATCGAGACGCGGCCGGTCCGACCCATGTTGAGCCGGCCGCTCACTTTCTGTTCCGGAGCCCCGTCAGGTGTGCGGGATCTCGATGCCGTTCTCCTGGAACGCCAAGAGCAGCCTTTTGCGCAACTCGCCGCCGACGGCCCACTGCTCCGAGGCGCGAACCGTGCCGAGGATCTTGAGCGTGACACCGAGTTCGCCCAGGGCCGAGACGCGCTCCACCTGCGGCGCCTCCAGGATCCGCGGGCCCCAATCGGCGTCGTCGGCCAGTTCGCGGCCGACCCGGTTGACCACGGCCGTCGCCTGTTCGATGTCGGTGCCATAGGCGACCCGGACATCCTGATTGACCCGCGCGAAGACCCGAGTGAGGTTCGAGGCCACGGTGACCTGCCCGTTGGGCACGGTGTGAACCGTCCCGTCCTGGTCACGCAGCGTTGTTCGCCGCAGCGTGAAATCCTCGACCTTGCCCGACACCCCGGCAATTCGGACCACGTCGCCCTTGGCATACTGGTTCTCGATCAGGATCAGCGCGCCGTTTAGGTAGTCTCGGACCAGGTTCTGCGTTCCCAGACCGATGGCGATGCCAGCGATGCCCAGACCGGCGATTGCCGGTGCCACGTCCAACCTGAGCGGACCCTCCAGGATCATCAGGGCCGCGATGACGACGACGAAGAAACGGATGACGTTGACGGCCAGCGTTTCGATCGTGTCCTGGCGCTTCTTGAGTTCGGCGGCCGACAGTTCCTGAGCCGTGCCTTCGAGGTTCTCGCGGTTGAGGAGGGCCCTGGCGACGCCTCTGACGAACACGTGGGCCAGGCGAATGACGATCGCGGAGACGACCAGGACCGCCAGAGTCGCGGCGCAGGCGCTCAGTGCCGGACCGTAGTGGAGCGTCTGGCCGCCCCACGGCAGGGTGATGGTAGGGTCGTTGAGATCCACCTCGATAGCGTAGCGCGGCGAGCCCGCCGGCGATGGGCTTACTCCCGATCAGGACCCAAAGTCGGGCACGGCAACCGTGCGGCAACTCCGCGGCAACGCCAGCGGCAACGCCGCGGATAGGGAGCGTCCCCTCGGGAGGGGGGCCGAGGGGCCGCGGACGATGAGCGGTCTGGTGGCCGGCCCGTTGGACCGGCGTGGAGTCAGATGGACGCCACCACGCCGCCGATGCGGTCGGTGATAACGGCGGCAACTTCTCGGGCCCGATCAACGAGCTCGGGCACGCGGCTGGGCGTGATCCTGTTGCCGGAGGCACGAACTTCGAGGGCGGCCACGACGGAAGCGCGCTGGTCGAAGACCGGAACCGCGACCGCGTTGACCGTGGGCTCGTGCTCGCCGAAGGCGGTGGCGAAGCCACGCTTGCGGACCCGAGCCAGCTCTTCGAGCAGAAGGTCGACACGAACGATCGTATGCGAGGTGTACGGCGTGAAGCCGATCTTGGAGAGGCGGATGACCTCGCGCTCCGGCTGGCTGGCCAGCAGGATCTTGCCGGGAGCCGTGGCATGAAGAGGCGAATTCCGGCCGGTTCGATCGCGGCCCATCCCGGAGGCATCCGAGTAGGCGATCGTCAGCACGCTGTCACCCTCGAGGACCTCGAGGGTCGTAGTCTCCCGAATTGTCCGAGCCAGCGACTCCAGCTCCGACATCGCGATCGACCGCAGATCGAGCGACCTCTCGGCATGACCGCCAAGTCGAACGACGGCCAATCCCAGCCGGTACTTCCCGGAATCGTCGTCTTGCTGAACCAGACCCCGCTTCTGGAGCGTGGCGAGCAGCCGTGACGCGGTGGACTTGTGCAGTCCGAGGCGGCGTGCGAGCTCGGTGACTCCTGCCTCTCCTTGCGTCTCCCCGAGAGCAATCAGGAGCGACGCAGCGCGGTCCACCGACCGTACCGCATTCCCGTCGAGCATCTGTTTCTCCTACTGGGCGTCTTCCGAATGGAAGCTGGACTGCTTCCCTTGCAGCATCGGGGCTGCTCGTCGCACCGCGCCCGAGCCGGAACGACGTTTTGAGGCTGTTGCGGCTACCGCGCCGCTCGACGTCTCAACCTCTTCGTACCTACCTGCCTGGGTCGTCCCCTTCAGGAGGGATGGCCCTTACGTCTCGCGAGGTGGGACGTCTGCGAGAATGTTTACATAGTTACTCGGGATTAGTCAAGCCCTCTCGGGGCCTTCCTGCACGCTCACAAAGTGTCAACTTGACGACACAAAGGTACGGCCAGGAAAGGTGGGGACCGCGTAGCAACGGGGTGTCGTTGACGATGCAATCTCCTTCCAATAGTGGGGGCGAGGCCCGCCCGAAGGGATCTCCGTCCCCCGGGCGGGCCTGCTCGCTGCGGGCGACGTACCATCTAGCGCAACAGCGATCTGGCCGAGCTACCGGAGCCCCCGTGCCCAACGACCGTCTCCCGCAACTCCACACCGCTTCGCCCCACACGCCGCCGGTCGCGCGCGCTATCGAGGGCGGGGCCGCGCTGTCGGCGGTTCGGGCGGAGTTTCCCGCGCTGTCGCGGCGGCACGGGGACGGCACCTACAGCTACCTCGACGGCCCGGGCGGGACTCAGGTCCCACGAGCCACGATCGCCGCCATGGCCGGCTATCTGGAGCGGTCGAACGCCAACCACGAGGGCGCCTTCCCGACGAGCGAGGAGAGCGACTCGATCCTGGCCGAAGCCCATGCCGCCGCGGCCGACTTCCTGGGAGCCGCAGGGCCGGGCGAGGTTGTCTTCGGCCAGAACATGACGACCCTCACCTTCGCCGTCAGCCGAGCCATCGGTCGGAGCCTGCGGGCCGGCGACGAGATCATCGTCACGCGCATGGACCACGACGCCAATGTGGCCCCCTGGCTTGCCCTGGAAGAAGAGCGGGGCGTGACGATCCGCTGGGTCGGCATTCGAGAAGGCGACTGCACGCTCGACCTCGAGGGCCTCGAGAGCGCCCTCGGCCCGCGAACACGCCTCGTGGCGGTCGGCATGGCGTCCAACGCCGTGGGGACCATCAATCCGATCCTGCGCATCGTCGAGATGGCGCACCGGGCCGGCGCCTGGACCTACGTCGACGCCGTCCACGCGGCGCCGCACATGGCCATCGACGTGGCCGCGCTCGGCACCGACTTCCTCGTCTGCTCGCCCTACAAGTTCTTCGGGCCGCATCTGGGTCTCCTGTACGGCAAGAGCGAGCGACTCGAGCAGCTCGCCGCCTACAAGGTTCGCCCCGCCCCGAACGAACCCCCGGGCAAGTGGGAGACCGGCACTCTGCCGGGCGAGGCGCTCGCCGGGCTCCTGGGAACCTTCGAGTACCTGGCCCGGCTCGGCCGCGAATTCGGTGGCGCCGGCGAGACGGCGACGCGACGCGAAGCGCTGGCGGCCGCCATGGCCACGATCCAAGCCACGGAGCGCGGACTCGCGGTCGCGGCTCTGGCGGCGCTCCGCGGCGTGCCCGGGCTTCAGTTGCGCGGCATCGTCGACCCGGCCCGCATCGACGAGCGGGTGCCCACGTTTGCGTTCACACTGGCCGGCCGGAACCCGCGAGAAATCGCCACGGAGTTGGGCCGACTCGGAATCGCCGTCTGGGATGGCGACTACTATGCCTACGAACTGATTCGAGCCCTCGGCCTGGCGGAGTCCGGCGGGATGGTTCGGGTAGGATTCGTCCACTACAACGAGCCGGCGGAGATCGAGCGCCTGGCCGTGGCGCTCGTGGAGATAGCCACGCGAACCGCGGCGCCGTCGCGGTCTCAGTCGTGATGGAGGGAGCATGAGCGACCAGGGCCCGATCGCCGCTTCATTCTTCGAGGCCATCCGCAACGGCAACGACATGGCCGTCGACGCCGCGATCGACGCCCACGAGGAGCTCCTGCGGGCGCGCGACGGCACCGGTCTGTCGCCGGTCCTGGCGGCCGCCTACTCGAGCCACATCAAGCTGGCCCACCACCTGGCCATGTTGCTGGCCAAGACGCCCGACGGTCTGGACGTCTTCGATGCCGCCGCCATCGGCGATGTCAGGGTCGTGCGGACGCTCTTGTCGAGCGATCGCGCCTCCGTCGACGACCGCGGGCCCGACGGCTACACCGCCCTCCATTTCGCGGCCTACTTCGGTCAGCTGGAGGTGGCGCGGCTGCTCCTCGGTCGCGGCGCCGATCCCAACGCCGTCGCCCTCAACGAGTCGCGGGTGACGCCGCTCCACAGCGCCGTAGCGGCTCGACATCGCGACACGGCCAGTCTGCTGCTGGCCCTGGGCGGGTCGCCCAACGCCGTGCAGAAGGGCGGCTGGACCGCCCTCCACACCGCCGCCCGCAACGGCGACGAGGCGATCATCGACATGCTCCTGCTACGCGGCGCCGATCCGACGCGGGCCAGCGACGACGGCAAGACGGCCATCGACCTGGCCGAAGAGAACGGCTACGCCGCCCTGGCCAAACTCCTCCGCACGCAGGCCGGCAAGCGCTGAGGGCGCGTGGCCCGGAGTCGCTCGCCGGCGCGCTCCGACCCTACTTACCTTGGTTCACTTCACCACGAGCGTATATTCCTGGGTGGCGGTTTGCCCATTGACCTGCGTGCCCAAGCACGACACGTAGATGGTGAAGCTGAACGTGCCGGCGACGGTAGGCGTTCCCGAGATCTGGAGGTTATTGCTGTGGTCCTTGGCCACTGCCAGATCGAGGCCCGCGGGGAGCGCGCCGTCCTGGACGGAGGCGTTGTCCACGGGCGTCGCCGCCTGACTCACGGTGATGGTGGCGGCGTATGGTGAGCCGACCTGGGCGTCGGCCAGGGTCGTGGGTGAGAACTGGAGCGCGGATCTGCAGCCGACCACTGCCGTGAGTGCCAGGGCGCACGCGATCCCCCTCACGACTATGCCTCTCGACAACATCTGTATCACCCCCAACTTGTTCGCCAATTGGCCTCCGGCCGAGCGCCAGCATCGGCGTGCCTGACGTATAGCGGCAAGTGCCGGAGGTCGTCAACCCCGGAAGAAGTCAACGCCGTCGGCCCGCGGGCGGACTTACGCGCGGATTCCGAGCCAGCCGGGCAGCTCCTTGGCGAGTGTCGCGAGGGGCAGCGTGCCGTGGCCCAGCACCGCATCGTGGAAGGCGCGGATGTCGAATGCGGGGCCGAGAGCCGCAGTGGCCTCGCGGCGGAGCTTCTCGATCTGACGCTGGCCGACCTTGTACGTCAGGGCCTGGGCCGGCAGGCAGATGTATCGGTCGGTCTCGATCGTGGCGTCCGTCTCCGAGAGGCCGGCCTCCAGAAGCTGCGCGACGGACTTTTCGCGCGGCCAGTGGAAGGCGTGGATGCCGGTGTCGACGACGAGTCGGGCCGCCCGCCATGACTGTCCGTCCAGCATTCCGAACCGCTCGGCCGCGTTGAGATACAAGCCCATCTCGTCGGCCAGGCGCTCGGAGTACAGCCCCCAGCCCTCGACGTAGGCCATGCCGGCCATACGCGAGCCGAGCCGCCGGAATGCGTTGAGGCTGGGGTGCTCGGTCTGGAGCGCGATCTGGAAGTGGTGGCCGGGCACCGCCTCGTGGAAGCTCGTGCTGGCCAGGCCGACGTAGCTGCGGCTCGGCAGGTCGTAGGTGTTGACGTAGTAGACGCCCGGCCGGCCTCCGTCGATGGAGGGCGGGTAGTAGTAGGCGGCCGGAGCGTCGGCCTCCTTGTACGGCTCCACCGGACGGACCTCGCAGGCGGCGCGGGGAAGCGTCCGGAAGTAGTTGGGCGACGCGGCGAGGGCGCGTTCGATCTGGCCGCGGGCGCGGTCGAGCAGCTCGTCGATCGACTCGGGGATAGAAGCCGGGTCGGCGCGAAGGGCCGTGCGGGCCGCCTTGGTATCGTCGCCGAAACCGAGGTCACGGGCGATCGCCCGGCGCTCGGCTTCGATCGAGGCCAGCTCCTCGAGGCCGATGTTGTGGAGGTCCTGGGCGTCGAGGTCGAGCGAGGTCCAGGCCCGGATCTGAGTGCGATACAGAGCCTCGCCGTGGGGCGCCGAGCACAGCCCGGGTTCCGAGCGCGAAGCGTCACGGTACTTGCCCAGGAGCGCCTCGAGGAAGACCCGATCGGCCGGGCGGACGTACTTGCCGATGGCCTCGACGAGTCGGTCGCGGTCGGAGGGCCTGGGCAGCTTGATGACGGCGGCGATCGGCGACTGGTCGTCCGGTATGGCCAGCAGCCGCTCGAGCTGGCCGATGACTCGCTCGGTCACGATGCGGGCGGCGGTCAGCCCGCCGGCGAGGCCTTCGCGGACGACCTCGGCGTTGGCCGCCATGAACCGCGGGTAGTCGGCCAGGCGGGCCATGAAGGCTTCGAACTGCTCGGGCTTCTCGGTCGGCTGGAAGGCGGCCAGCAGCGGCAGGAAGGTCTGAGGGCCGTCCATCTGGTCGACGACCTTGAGGCGGTCGATGCGCTGATCCTGCTGCTCCAGCTCGACGTCGCAGATCACCCGCAGGATGTCCAGGGTGATGCGTTCCTCGGGCGGCAGGCCCGTGGTCGCGGATGCCTGCGCCTCGATCGCGTCGGCTTCGGCCAGCGTCTCGGTCATGAGTCTCCGAGCGCGGGCCCGACCGTCGGGTCCCGGGTCGTCAAGACGATCCATCCCCTGCTCGTATCCAAGCAGCGTGGCCGTGGTCGGCGAGAGGTCCAGGATCCCGTTCCAGAACCTATCCGCCAGCGCGTTCACCGCGTCGGCTGCATTCGAGAACTCGACTGCATGGGTGGTGTCGCCCACAGGAGCCTCCAGCGACTCGTCAGCGGTCCGGGCGCTGATGGCCCGGCGGCAACTGTCTCATCTAGGTTACCGCGACCGCCCCCGATCGGGTCGACGCGACGGTCAGATGCCAAAGAGCGGCAGCTGCTCCCCCACGGTATCGGCTGTGGCATCCAGACCGAGATACGGCTCCATGGCGGCCAGCGTGACCTCGGGCAGGGCCGCGTACTCGGCCAGATGGTTCCACTTGAAGAAGTGCCAGTTGCGCTCGTCGATGGCCCGGCGCAGGAGCGGCGAGCGAGCGAGCTTGACTTTCACCAGATCGGCCCGTTCGGGCGGGACTATCAGGAAACGGACGACTTTGTCGTCGATCGGGTAGCGGGCGTGATGCACCAGGACCGGCTCGCCGATCATGGCCGTCCATTCGACCTCGAACAGGAAGGTCCCCTTGCGGCGGACGTACCAGGCGCAGTCGACCCGCTCGATCTCGCCCTCGGGTGCCCAGGTGATGAGCGGCAGGTGGACATCGAGCTCGGATTGGTCGAGCCAGGCGGCCAGCGGCCTGCCGTCGACTCGCCGCGTCTGCTGGCGCTTGCCGATCCAGACGGCCATGCCGAGTCGATGGCCGAGGTCGGCCAGCATGGCGATGACCCGGTCGTGCTCGACGGTCCGAGACTCGAGCTGCTCAAAACCGGCGACGGACTCGGGCGTGCTGCTCGGAGCGAGGTAGCTGGCCAGACACGCCTCGATCAGCGCCCCGTCCGGGGCATCGCCGCCCTTGAACATCGCCGCGGTCCGATCGATGGCCGCGCGCTCGGTGAGGTGCCCGGCCGACGAGAGAAGGGAGAATACGGCCCATTCCACTCTATCGGCGAGCGGCTGTTGGGCAACGCTGCGGTCCTCCTCGGAGGCCAGCCAGTACTGCCCGGGCTCGATCTGGCGGATGCGGCGGTTGTTGGGACGGTCGAGCTCGGTGCGAATGATCTCGATCAGCTGGTCCACGGGGCCGAGCTGGGACTCTTCGTCGGGGGGCATCGCGGGAGGGGTCCCGGGTCGCCGGGCGAGCGGCGAGGCCGGCGCGGCCGGCACGGTGACCACGGGCGTGGCGGCCGACGCGGAACCTGGGCCGACGACGCCTGCTTCGACCCAGGCCGCCCAACCATCATCGGCGCCGGCCGGCCGCAATACGCGCGCCAGCCTGGCGAGCTGGCCGCACCTGTCGAGGCCGATCAGGAGGTCGCCCAGCAGGTGATCGAACGAGGCCGGCTCGCCGCGCGCCTTGAGCAACTCGACGGCGGTGTCGGTGACCGCCTGGGCCGCGACTCCGGCGCGGAACGGGCCGTCGGCGAGCTTCTCCGGTCCGGAGAAGACTCCCCGAGTGCGGATCGAGCTCGGGTCGCCCGCGCCGCCCACCAGCGGCGGCAACGGTCGATTGGCGCGGGTCCGCGGGCCGGGTGACATGACGCCCGTCGGCGGGACGTAGGTGACAATCCCGGCGCTCCCCTCGCCGCCGCGATGAAGCCGCGCATCGACCAGACGGCAACCGGCCGCCGCTCCGCCGAGTGCGGCCGCGACCAGCGTAGCCGGCTGGGCATCGTCGAGAAGGATCACGGCCCGGCCGGCCCGGGCCAGTGCCGGAGTGGCGATGGCGAGCGTCCGGCCTATCGAGCGCGCCAGCTCGATCGCCTCCTCCGACGGCGTGGGTTTCACCGGCGGCGCGAACAGGACGTCGTACGGCAGCAGCGAGACGGCCGCGGCCCCGAATATCCAGCCGGTTCCGTGATACGAGCTGGCGAGGCGGTCCGGCGTCCAGCGGAGAGGCGCCTGACCCAGCAAGAGGCGGACTCGGGACGTCGAGTCGGAGTGGGACATCCGCTCGCCGTGTAGGCCGAGCCGGCGCAGGGAGCCGGGCGTGGCCTCGCCGACGGCAACGTTGGAGGTTCCGCCCTCGAGGGCCGCCAGATCCGCCGCGAGCCGTGCGTACGTCGAGCGAGGCGCGCCGGTCTCGAGGCGCTGGACGAAGGCCCGCACGAGCTTGAGGCCGCTCTCGAAGGCGACCCAGGGGTTGAGCTCGTGCCACTCACGGGCGGCGGGCACCTTCAAGAAGCCGTTCGAGATTCGAAGCGGCGCCGGCTTGCCCTGCGAGACGTTCAGGCGGCTGGCCAGGATGATCGCGTGCAGGAGGGCCACTCGCAGCGTCGCCGTCAGGGCTCCGAGACGATCCTCGGCGTCCATCCGCGTCAGGATGGCGTGGAGGCCCAGGAGCTGACGGGGGGTATGCAGGTCGATCAGCTGATCCACCAGCGGGTGGGTCGGCCGTGGCGCGGGGAAGCGCCGCCGCATCGCCTCGCGGACGTCGCCGCTGGCCGGAATCGACTGGGCCAGCCTGATGTCGCCGAGGGTCGGATCGGCCGAACGCAGCGCCGCGCCGCCGAGCTGTTCGTGGCACTGAGCACATCGATACTCGCGGGCCATCGCCCGCAGCGACTCATCGGTGCCGAATGCCAGCTCCGGCAGGACTCCGAGCGCCGGCGGAATGGCAACCGGCTTGGCCCGGCTCGCCGTCCGGGTGCTCGACTTGGCGGCGCCGCTCTTGTCGGCCACGGGCTGCCAGACCATCGAATCGAGGACGACAGGTCGGCCGCAGCGGGGGCACGTGCTGGCGTACAGGGCATCGATCGTCCGGCGCACCGTCGAGCCTGCGAACTTGGCGTTGGCGATGGCCAGGGTTGCCGCGTCGATCTGGCGCAGGTCCGGCGGGCGCAGCACCACATCGGCGAGAAGCCGTGTCAGCGGCCACGTCTCCAGGTCGGCGGCGCGGCGCTGCTCCGCGATGGCCGCCCTCGCCACCCAACCGCCACGGCCGTTCAGGTCGAGGACTACCTCGCCGGGTTTGGTCCAGGCCTCGATCGCGGCCACGAGCTCGGCCGCGTCCGCCGGCGGGGCAAGCCGCTCGAAAGCGGGCAGGGACGGAACGCTGGCGAGCCTTGGCTCGGGGTTGTTAGCGTCGCGCCCGACCATGCCCCAATTGTGACAGACGGGCCTGCGGGCGAGTTGGGCTGCTCGCCTCGGAGGGGCCACGCTTCATTGTCCGAGTTCCGGGCGGCTCGGTCGTGGACTCTATCTCGGCGACGCATCCGGCGGTTAGAAGCTCCGGCCCCCCGGCGCGGCGGCCGAGGCGTGCCGGCCCGGGCCGGCCTCTACGGCTCTTCGACCTCGTCGACTTCGTCTTCGAAGGCTTCGTCGCCGGTGACTTCGGCCGGCAGGACGCGATCGAGGTCCTCGATCTCTTCGTCCTCGTCGTCGTCCTCGAGCTCCTCCTCCATGAATTCCTCCTCGCGGAGGAGCGTGCCTTTGGTGTAGGGGCGGAGGTCGGAAGAACGGGCGGCGGTCGGGAAGCTGACCTTNNGGGTCCTGGAAGATCTCGCGGATGACGATGCGAACGTCGCGGTCGCCGAGCGAGGTGATGCCGGCGGAGTACTTGTTGCCGTCGGCGAGCAGCTTCAGCAGGCGGGCGGCAACGCGCGGCTCGACGATCCCGATGCGCGTGCCGTTGGCCTCGGCGAACAGGCGGTTGCCCTCGGGCAGCAGCTCGACGGCGTCGCCCGGGTTGACGTGAGCCAGGGTCCGCGGCGCGGCCAGGTCGGTCAGCATCGCGAAACCGGTCTTGCCGGTCTCCTCGACGAAGATGGCCACCGGCGCCTTCTCGGCCTTCTCCGGCGCGGCCGTCTTGTCGCCGGCTTCGCTCATGAGGACGCGCAGCCGCTCGATGTTCCGCTCGGCGATGCGGTTGGTGGGATCGAGCGCCAGGGCGACCTGGTAGTGCTCGCGCGCTTCGCCCAGCTCACCCATTTCCCATAGCGACTTGGCCAGGCGGTTCTCGGCTTCCGCGTCGGCGCCGAGCTCCAGCATCTTGCGGTTGGTTTCGGCTGCCTCCGCCCAGTGACCCGCGGCGGCCTGGCCGATCGCCTGCTCCGCCAGCTGGCGCTTGATCCGGACGGTATTGCCGCCGGTGCTCTTTTCGATCTCGGGGAAGGCCAAGGAGATGCGTCCTTTCGTTAGCTGCGCCAGACCGATTGCTGGAGCGGCGAGACGGCGCCACCGCCATCTCGCGGAAGGCATACCAATTCTGACGGGTGCGACCCGTCCGGACCAAGCTTTCTAGCATCCGCGCCCGGCTCTGTCAACGCGGGCTCCCTCGAGGGGCCCGCCCGCCGGGCGGCCGAGGGCACTACCGCGTGGCAGTCGGGGCCCCAGACTACCTCTCGCCACCCAAAGTTGCCACACTCAGGGCTGCGTCCGAGATCGAGCGGCCGGTGCGCGGACCGACACCCGACATGCCGCCGCTCAACCCTGCCGGACGAATGACCGCAATTCGCCGGCCCAGATCTGGAGGTCGAGGACGGCCCCGTCGGTCCTGATCAGCATGCCGGTCAATTCGAGCAGTTCGTTTAGCTGGGGGATTGTCTGACGGACCGTCGCGCCCACCAGCCATCGGTACGGAGCCCCTTCGGTGACGTCGTAGGCGTACCAGCGGCCGTAGCGATCAACGTAGGCACGGTCCAGCCTGCTGAGGGGTTCGGGGAGCGGGTCGACCCAGGCGGCTCCGAAGCACTCGAGCGTCCAATCTGCGGCGGCGTCGAACATGACCACGGCGCCGTCCGAGAATGTCAGCTCGATCGGCCCGTCGCTGGTATTGGCATCGCCCCGGAACGTGTAGTGCAGCCTCCTGATCCGGGCGATCTCGCGACCGACCAGTTCCGGGGCTGTCGACAGGCGGTTGGCCCGATTCCAGCCCGCGTGACGCGGCAGTCGTGCGCCCGGAGTCATCACCAGGGTCCGGAAGAGGTGGTCGAGGGTCCTCGACGGATCGTCGGTGAGCCCGGTGTGAACCTCGGAGCGTCCGACCATGGTGCTGCACGGCGACGACAGCCAGTGGAACCGCTCGGCCTTCGCAAGCGACGCGATGGGGCCGGCTGAGGAGTCGCCGCGGGCGACCCGTTCGATCGCCGCCAGCTGCGCGGCGATCTCGTCCGAATCGCAATCGGGCGCGATGGCGGCGAGCCGGCCGCAATCGAGTCCGGTCCGGGCGTCCAGGAACCGCCGCTCCCGACAGAATAGGACGACGCCGGCGTTGATGAACTCGGCCCGTTCGACGCGCGGAACGGCCCGCAGGACGGTGTAGGCGAAGGGGCTACGCGCCGATGCGGACACGTTCAGCCTCCTGGGCGAGCTCTCGATGGGCCGCCAGCCGCCGGGTCAGGTAGTCCAGATATGCGGCCCGATGGGCGGCCGGGTCGGGCAAGCCATCCTGGGGCGCGAGCCACGTGTCGGGAACCGACTCGATGATCTCCCGCAAGATCTCGGTGTTCAGCAGCGGCGCGAGCTTATCGTCGGCCTCGAGGATCGAGGCGGCCCCCGGCAGCAGAACGTGGCTCTTGATCGCGGCCATAGGCCTGCGGGCATGGGCCGCGGCATCCTTCCAGGTGTGGTGGATGTGCAGGGCCGAGCCGTGGTCGATCAGCCACAGGCGGTGATGCCAGACCAGCATGTTGGTGTTTCGGGCGTCGCGGTCGACGTTGCTGACGAAGGAGTCGAACCAGACGACGGCTGCGCAGAGATCGGGCGGAGGCGCAAAGCCTGCGGCCGGGTCGAAGCCCAGCGCGCCCGGCAGGAAGTCCAGGCCCACGTTGACGCCGCTGCTCCGCTGGAGCAGTTCTCTGATCTCCTGGTCGGGCTCGGCGGCCGCCAGACGCGGGTCGAAGTCCAGCAGCACGATCTCCGGCACGAGCAACCCGAGGGCCCGACCGATCTCCCCTGCAATCAGTTCCGCGACGAGGGCCTTCTCGCCGTGGCCGGCGCCGCGAAACTTGGCGACGTACAGGCCGTCGTCGTCGGCCTCCACGACCGCGGGCAGCGAACCACCCTCCCGCAGCGGAGTGACGTAACGTGTGGCGGTGACCTGGCGGACCACCCCGCAAGTATCAGCCCGCGGCCGTGGAACCGCACAACCGGGACGACGCGGAGTGGCGGTCAATTCGGGGAGTGGCAGTGCGGCCCGGCGCTACTTCCCCAGCAGACCCCACGCGATCACCGCCAGCGCCGCCACGCCCACGATCGCCAGCTCCTGCAACAGCTCCTGGTTCTGCGGCGCCGGCTCGGGCGATTCGCGCAGGTCCGTCACGACGTAGACGACGAGAGCCAGCAACGCCGGGGCGAAGAGTATCGGCAGCGACAGCGAGCGCAGGACTGCCGCGGCGACCGCGACGGGCACGGCGTACTGACCGATGCCTACGACCCGAACCAGGCGATCGACCCGATGGGGTGAGGCCAACGCCGCCATGCGATATCCCACCAGACCGGCGACGGCCGCGCTGAGAGCCACGAACTCGGCCAGGCGGGCCGTGCTCAGCGCCTGGCGGTCGAGGGCGAGCCCGTTCGGAACCATGCCGCCGACCGCCACGAAACCGAGAAAGGCCAGCACCAGGGCCGCGGAGCGGACAGCCAGCGGCCGTGGATGCGGCGCCAGCTCGGGCGTGTTCACCACGACCGGCTCCTCGACGATCTGCGGCAGGTCGAACGCGGCTCGGCGCCTGGGACGGATCCGTACGGTCGGCGGCGCGACATCGGGCGACGCGGCCGCGTAGCTGATCGCTCGGTCGGCCGGAGCCTCGGCGGCGGACTCGGCGATGGCGAGGACGTCGGGGGCCGTCTCGAGGCCGACGACCCAGGCCACGACTGCCCAACCCGCCACGAAGACGATGACCAGCCAGGGCACCGGATCAACGACGCGGGCGATGCCGGCTATCGAGAATGCGGCCAGGGCGGGCAGCGCCGCAGGGACGAGGGGCATGCGCCACGGCCGCCACTCCCCTACCAGCGGGCCCGTTCCGGCGGCGGCCGCGACCGTGATCAGGGCCGTCGCGAGCAGGGCCGGGCGGGCGTCCAGCCAGTGGACGAGAACCGCGACCGACGCCACCACCAGCCCGAGTTCGCGGGCCACATTGCGCTGCTGCATGCCCGCATGGTACGCGAGTTGGTCAGCCGGTCCGGCCCGGCCCGGCCGCGAGCCATTCGAGCAGCCCGGCCCTGGACCTGGTGTTGATCACCTGGCCAGGCGTGAGCCAGGCCCGGCGCGCCATCGCCGTGCCCCAGCGCAGATTGTCGAGCTCCTCGATCCGATGCGCGTCCGAGTCAATCGAGAAACTGCAGCCGAACTCGGCGGCCCGACGCGCCCGAACGTCCGAGAGGTCCAGCCGTTCGTCGGAGCCGTTCAACTCGAGGGCCGTACCGGTTCGGGCCGCCTCGGCGAAGACGGCATCCCAGTCCAGGTCGAGGTCGTCACGCGAGCCGATGTACCGCCCCGCCGGATGGGCGATGACGTCCACGTGGGGGTTGGCGATGGCCGCCAGCGTCCGCGCCGTCAGCTGGTCACGAGACTGCCTCCGCGAGACGTGGACGGAGGCGACGACCAGGTCGTAGCGAGCGAGCACCTCGTCGGGGTAGTCGAGGGTGGCGTCGGCCCGAACTTCCAGCTCGCAGCCGTGGAGCAGCCGAAAGCCCTCGGGCGAGACTCCGGGCGGGGCCGTGCCTTGGCGCTCCTCCGCCTCGAACCGGGCGTTCAGCGAGGCCACGATCGCCCGCTGCGTCTCGACCCGCTCGAGCGAGAGCCCTCGTGCGATGGCCAGGCTGACGGTGTGGTCGGTCAGGACCAGGTACGAGTAGCCGCGCCGGCGGGCCGCCTCCGCCATCTGCTCGATCGAGTGCACGCCGTCCGACCAGTCGGAGTGGCTGTGGCAATCGCCGCGCAGGTCCGCCCGCGTCAGCAGCGCCGGCAGCTTCCCCGCCAGAGCCGCCTCGATCTCGCCCCGATCCTCGCGCAGCTCCGGCTCGATGTACGGCAGCCCCAGGAACGCGTAGGCGTCGGTCTCGGTCGCGAAGGTCCGCAGTTCGGCGGCCGGCGCCGGCTCGCCGTCCTCGCCCAGCCGCAGATAGCCCTTCTCCGAGAGGCTCCAGCCGATGTCTCGGGCCATGCCGCGCAATCGGACGTTGTGCTCCTTGGAGCCCGTGAAGTGAATGAGATACGTGCCGGCCTCGCCGGGCGGCATGATCATCAAGTCCACCTGCGGGCCCCGCAGCAGCCGGACGGCGGCCTTGTGCGGACCCTTCGCGATCACCGACTCGACCGAACCCAGAGACGTGAATCGCTCGACGAGTTCGGCCGGCCGATCCGTCTCCGCCAGCAGGTCAAGATCGCCGATCGTCTCGCGGCGGCGTCGGAACGAGCCTGCCGGCTGAATGGAGCGCAGACCCGGCACGTCCGCAAGCTCGGCCAGCAGCGTTTCCACGATCGTCTCGGCCCGGCCGAGGCGCATCCGTTCCTGCCGCGTTTCCAGCGCCGCGATACCCGCCAGAACCGCCGCTTCGGTCTTCTGCGACATGCCCTTGAGGCCGCGCAGCGAGCCGGCCTCGGCCGCCCGCCGAAGATCGTCCAGGGTGTCGATGCCGAGCTCCTCGTGGAGTTGCTTCACGGTCCTGGGGCCGATGCCGGGAATGGCCAGCAGTTCGACGAGGCTCGGCGGCACCTCCTCGCGCAGGCGGTCGTAGAAGGCCATGTGCCCGGTTCGAGCCAGCTCCTCGATCTTCTTCGCTATCGCTTCGCCGACGCCGGCGATCCGCGGCGGCTTGCCCTCGAGGTAGGCGCGCGCGACCTCGACCGGCGAATGGGCGATCGCGTCGGCGGCGCGGTGGTAGGCGACCGTCTTGAAGACGAGCTCGCCCTTGACCTCGAGCATGTCGCCGATCTCGTGGAAGATGCGGGCCAGCTCGCCGTTGGAGAGGATCTGGACTTCGGGCGTCTCCATCGTTCTCAAATCGTAGCGGACGACGACCCGGACGCCCCAGGCCGATCCGGCGCGGCGCACGTCGCAACGAAGCGCCGAACGCCGGCGCCCGGAAGGAGACGACTCCGACGCGGCGCCGGCGTCCGGCGCGCTACGTCGCGATCTCCGAGTGCCAGGCCTCCACGACGCGATCGCGGCCGGTGCGCTTGGCCGCGTAGAGGGCGCGGTCGGCCCGCTCTACGATCTCGTCGATCGTCTCGCCGGCCTGTTGCCCGGCAGCCACGCCTACCGACACTGTGACCCGGTCGGTCACGCCGGCGTCGAGCAGATCCAGCTCGCGTACGTTCTGGCGGATCCGCTCGCCGATCTCGAGGGCGATGCCGGGCGCTGGATTGCGCAGCAACACAAGGAATTCCTCACCGCCGAATCGAACGGGCACATCCTCTTCCCGCACGGAGAACTGGATGGCGTTGGCGATCCCCCTCAGCACCACGTCCCCGACCTGATGCCCGTACCGATCGTTGAGCAGCTTGAAATGGTCCACGTCGATGGTCACGATCGCCACTCGATCGCTGGACCGGCGACGGCTGGCAAGGAGCCGGCAGTACTCGTCAAAGTAACGACGGTTGGGTAGCTGCGTCAGCTGGTCGGTCCGGGCTTCGGTCTCGGCGGCCTGATGCGAATACACGCGGGCCAGGGCTGCGGACGCTTCCGCGGCGGCGGCGTTGAGCAGTCGAAATGCGGCTTCGGGCCAGACCTCGCCGGTGCGGCGTGACAGGACGATGGCGCCCGCCGTGGACCGCCCGGATTGCAGTGGCGCGGCGAGGGTGTTGCGCAAACCGTAGGCATCTCGCAGCCGGAAAGCGATCCGATCGGCCACGTCGCGGGCCCTCATTTCGTCTTCGATCGAGGTGTCGGACCGGGACTTCGCCTGGCCACTGCGGCGCAGCGATGCCGTAGCCTCGTCGGCGGCCGCTGCCGGATCGACCGCGCCACCAGGCTCGTCTCGGAACACGGGAACTGGCTCGCCATCCACGAGTCGAACCGGGGGACCGGCCGGCTGGGGCCTCGGCAGGTTGGGCAGGTGGCGCGTCTCGACGGCCAGCTGACGGAGCGGCATGACCGTGTTCGAGGTCGGGGCGCCCGGCAGCATGGATACGAAGGTCACGTCAAGGACGCTGCTCCCGGGTCGGAGCCGCACCACCGCGACGTGGTCCGCGGCCGTGGCGGCCCCCAGTTCATGAACGATGGCCTCGACCACCGCGTCGGGCGAGACCGATCGCGACAGGGCTCGCATGATGCGGCTGAAGCTCTCCGCCTCCGAGTGGCGCCGCTCGACCTCGGTGCCGGAGGCTCGGGCGTTCGTGACGGCCGACGCAACCAGGCCGGCGATCGCGACCGACAGGAACAGCTCCGTGAGCCCGCCATCGGCCAGGAAGAAGACGATGAGCCCCTTGCCCACGAGCAGAACGACGGAAACGCCCAACAGAATCCATGTCAGGACTACCCGCGATGGGCGTCTCGTTGGAGGTCTATCGGGACGGACCTGGGGATTGGGCTCGCTCACACTAGAAGGATGCCCCAGGCGGGCCTGTTGCTGCTCGTTCGAGCGGGTACATGGAGGCTAAGGAGGACCCGTACTTTCGGCTCGGCCTGCGGCGGATCTCGCCGCAGCGCGTTGACCCATCCACGGAATGCGGACTACACTCGCCGTGGTTCCGGGGTGAGTGTTCCTGTGCCCCCGAGGATCGTCAAGACCCGCTTTTGGAGGATCCCTCCCTCAGTGGAGACCGGACCCAGTACCAACGGCGTCGGATGCGCGGATAGCGCGCCGCGCGCCGCCATTTCACAACTGGTCCGCCAAGCCTTGTAGCGGTTCGCGCCCTGCGGCGCGCGCCACCGAGGGGCGGGAACGGACCCGCCATCGAGGTGGCAGATGCTCTATCTGAGCCAGGCGATCGGCCGGCCGGTGCGCGANNCCTGATCGTCGCCATCGGCGATCGCTACCCGCCCGTGACCGGCATCGTCGTCAAGACGAACGGCCGTGAGATATTCCTGCTTTGGGGTTCGGTGACGTCCCTGGACGCCGGCGGCGCCACGCTCGGCACCTCGGCGATCGATATCAGCAAGTTCCAGCAGCGGCCGAACGAGATCCGCCTCAAGCAGGACCTCATGGACCGCCAGATCGTCGACATCGACGGTCGGAAGGTAGTCCGGGTCAACGACCTGCGCCTTGACGAGGTCGAAGGCTCGCTTCATCTCGTGGCCGTGGACGTCGGTCCGTCGGGGCTGCTGCGGCGGCTCGGCATAGAGGGCCCGTGGCGGACTCTCGCGCACGGTCTGCATCGCGACGTGCCCGAGCGCTACATCGACTGGGAGGACGTGGATCCGGTCGAACGGACGATCGCCAGCGTCAAGCTACGCGTCCCCCACAAAGGCCTGGCCGAGCTGCACCCGGCCGACCTGGCCACGATCATCGACCAGCTCAGCCGCAGCGACCGCGTCGGCGTGATCGCCGCCCTCGACGACGAGGCCGCGGCCGATGCCATCGGCGAGATGGAGCCCGAAACCCAGGTCGACATCCTCGAGGACCTCGAGCCGGCGCGCGCCGCCGACATTCTCGAAGAGATGGATCCCGACGAGGCGGCCGACCTGGTCGCCGATCTCTCGAACGAAAGCCGCGTGGAGATCCTGGGTCTCATGGAGAAGGACGAGGCCGAAGAAGTGCAGGAGCTGATGACCTACGGCGAGGAGACCGCCGGCGGCATCATGACCACCGAGTTCGTGGCGGTGCCGGCCACCTTGACCGCCGCCCAGACGATCGATCGCCTGCGCGAGCTGGAGCCGACGGCAGAGACCATCTACTACGTCTACGTCACCGATGCCGAAAACTGCCTGGTCGGCGTTCTGTCCCTGCGCGACCTGATCGTCGCCAAGCCCAACACGGTCATCTCGAAGTTCATGTACGACGAGCCCGTCGCCGTCCGCACCGACGCCAGCCAGAACGAGGTCACGGGGGTCGTGGCCAGGTACAACCTTCTGGCCGTGCCCGTTGTTGATGCCGACGGCCACCTCGAGGGCATCGTCACC
>PMKV01000099.1 GCA_003157875.1 Chloroflexota bacterium | reverse complement strand
GAAGACCAGCGACTTCACGATCTGGCCGATGTGGGCATCGAGGATGGCGGCCGTCTCCTCGGGGGTGTGGGTCGAGGCGGGCAGGAGCCGGATGTCGAGCGCGACTCCCTTGCGAGAGGCAACCTCGACCACCCTCTGGATTCCGGGATGCGACAAATCGGTCACGTTCGGAAACTTCCATTCCCTCGAGTTGGGCTCATTGAAGGTATCGGATCGACTGCCCGGTACAACAGTGGTCGTCCGCGGTCCCCAACCTGGGGACCACTAGTCGGCCCTGGCGCCTTTCCCTACTTCATATTCGACGCAGAAGACCTCTTGGATGCATCGCCGCGCCGCAAAATTCTGCCGGCCGTACGATGTCCCGTCATGGGGACCATTCTCTTCGACTGGGACGGAACGATCGTCGATTCGATCCAGGCGCTATTCGAGACCGACGCCGCCGTCTGCAGGCGGATCGGAGTGCCATTCGACGAGGCGATATTCCGGCAGACCTTCTCCCCCGACTGGCGCCTGATGTATCGGAGACTCGGCATACCGGACGAGCGGGTCGACGAAGCGGCGGGAGTCTGGACGGCCACTTTTCACAGCGATCGAACGCAGCCTTTCCCCGGCGTGGTCGACGCGCTTGGACGACTCGCGGCTGCGGGGCACAGGCTTGGTCTCGTGACCGGCGGGGACCGGGCTGAGGTGGAGCCCCAACTGGCGAGGGTGGGCGTCG
The DNA here is from genome assembly GCA_003157875.1 of Chloroflexota bacterium. Classification (GTDB taxonomy): domain Bacteria; phylum Chloroflexota; class Limnocylindria; order Limnocylindrales; family CSP1-4; genus Fen-1039. Next base: position 15,984 of record PMKV01000099.1, on the reverse strand, counting down.
ACCACTTCCTGACGGTCAGGGTGTATCGCGACGACACGCCCGAAGCCAAACCACATCCGAAGCCGCTCCAACTTGCCCTGGATCTGGCCGGCGGCCCTCGGTCGGCCGACGCGGCATACATAGGGGACGCCTTTGATGACGTTCGGATGGCCGCCGCCCTCGGCGTTCGCGGCGTCGGCATCGAGTCTATGCTCGCCACGGCGGACGAACTCCGCGCCGCGGGTGCGATCGAGACGGCGGGCTCCGTCGTGGAATGGGTCGATCGCTTCCTGGCCGCGACGAAGGTGCCGGGCTGACGGGACCTGGACTGCGAACGCAGTCCCGCGAACGCGACCCATGGCGACGTAGGGTGTAGATTATGGGAACAACTCAAGACGGACAGGGGAGCGCCGGGAGGCGCTGAGAGTGCGGAGCTTTATCCGCAGACCCTTGGAACTTGATCCGGGTAATGCCGGCGCAGGGAGTCCAAATCGGTGCACCTCTGTCGAGTCGACGGAGGTGTTCTTGATGAGTGGAGCCCGGAGCGGGATGCGCGCCCTGATCGTGGCCGACGGCGACGTGCCCGGCCGCGCGCAGCTGGACGCCGCCTGGCCCGGCTGGGACCGTGAAGTGGGATTGGTCGTCGCTGCCGACGGTGGCTGGGACAAGGCCGCCTCGCTTGGGCTCGTAGCGGACCTGCTCGTCGGCGATGCCGACTCGCTGCCGGAGGCCCGGTTCGCCGCCCTCGCCGCGGAAGGCGTCCCGATCGAGCGCTCGTCCACAGACAAGGACGAGTCGGACGCGGAGCTGGCGCTGCTGGCCGCTCTCCGGCGGGGAGCGACCAACGTGACCGTGCTGGGCGCGCTGGGCGGAAAGCGCTTCGACCACGCCCTGGCGAACGTGGGCCTGCTGAGCCTGCCGGACCCCGAGGATGCCGAGGTCGAGTTGCTGGACGGCAGCGCGAGGATCCGCCTGCTGCGTGCCCCCGGGGCCGACCGGGGCGCCGTGAGCCTCTCCCTCGGCGGAGAGGTAGGCGACCTCGTCTCGCTTCTGCCGTTGGGCGCGCCCGCGATCGGCGTCACTACGGACGGACTGCTCTACCCGCTTCACGACGAAACGCTGCCGGCGGGACCGGCACGGGGCCTGTCCAACGTCCGTATCGCGGCCGACGCCAGCGTCAGGCTCCGTCATGGCCGCCTTCTGGCAATCGAAACGAGAACAGATCGACCGGAATAGGAGGAGATACAGGTGAGCAACGTTGTGCCCATCGCCGGGACCTCGGAGTCGGCCCGCTGGCGAACCGTCGACATAATCGTGGTGGCGATACTCGCCGTCGCGTTCGGCATCGTGTTCTGGGCCTGGGATGTCTACATCTGGCCGTGGGCCTCGTTTTTGACCAGCCCCGCCGAGTACGCCATCAGCGGCGTCTGGCTCCTGCCGGCCGTCGTCGCGCCGCTGATCGTCCGCAAGCCCGGGGCGGCGCTGTTCGCCGAGATGGTCGCCGCCGTCATCTCGGTCCTGTTGGGCAACCAGTGGGGCCTCGACGTCCTGCTCTCCGGGTTCGTCCAGGGCGCCGGCGCGGAGCTGATCTTCGCCTTCCTCATGTACCGCAACTACGGTCCGATCGTGGCCGCGCTGGCCGGAGCCGGAGCCGGCGTGGGCGAGGCTCTGCACGACTTGCCGGTCTACTACGCCAGCTACGACGTCCAATACCGGGCCGGCATATTCATCCTGGACGTGATCTCGGCGGCGGTCATCGCCGGCATCGGCGGATGGCTGCTCGTGCGCTCGCTGCGGCGGACCGGCGCGCTGGGGGCGTTCCCGTCGAGCAGGTGACGCCGGCCGCGGTCCAGCCCTCGGCGGCCGAACGGACCGAGGCGCCCGTTGGCGCGCCTGCTGTCGAGGCCGTCGGGCTCAGCTGGACCTACGCCGGTCGACCTCGGCCGGCCTTGCAGGACCTGACCTTCCGCCTCGAACCCGGGCGGGTGCTGCTGGTTCTGGGCCCATCAGGTTCGGGCAAGAGCACCCTGGCGCGCGCCCTGGCGGGGCTCGTGCCCCATACCCTGCCGGGTCGATGGGCGGGCAGCCTCCGCATCGGCGGTCTGGATGTCGCGAGCACGCCGTCTCGCTTTCTGGGCGAACGGGTCGGGCTCGTCTTCCAGGATCCGGACTGCCAGCTCGTCATGGCCCGGGTGGACGACGAGGTCGCGTTCGGGCTCGAGAACCGCGGCTGGCCCAGGCCGGAGATGCGGGCCCGCGTGCCCGAGGCGCTTGCGGAGGTAGGTCTGGGCGGCTTCGAACTGCGCGCCACCAACACTCTCTCGGGCGGCGAGAAGCAGCGCCTCGCCATCGCCGACATCCTGGCCGCGCGGCCATCGCTGCTGGTCTTCGACGAGCCTACGGCCAACCTCGACCCGCCCGGGATGCATGACACACTTGCGGAGCTGGGCCGCCTGGCTCGACGCCGCGAGCACACGATCGTGCTCATCGAACACAGGCTCGAGGCGGCGCTGCCGCTGGCGGACGACGTGCTGCTGATCGACGACGAGGGGCGCCAGCTGGCGTTCGCCCCGGCCGACGACGTGGGTCGCACGGCGGTGTCGATGCTCGAGCGCAGCGGGGCGTGGGTGCCGAGGGCGTGGCGCGGCCTCGATCGTGAGCCGGCCGTCGCAGCCACGTCCGTGGCTGCTCGCGACGCGAGCGGCACCGAGCCGCGCCCGCGGCAGGTTCTGTTGCGCGCCAGCGAGTTGGGCCTCGACTACCCGTCCGACGAGAGCGGTCCTCACTGCGCGCTGGACGGGATCTCGTTGACCGCCGAGAGTGGCGAACGGATCGCCGTCGTCGGTCCGAATGGAGCCGGCAAGTCGACGCTGCTCTTCGTCCTCTCCGGGCTGAGACGGCCCGGCCGCGGAAGCATCGGGCTGCGAGCGATCGCCGCCGAGGGTGAGCCCGCCGAAGATCTGCGCGACCCAGCCCGCCTTCGCTCCCGCGAGGTCGCTTCCCGGGTCGGACTCGTTTACCAGGATCCCGAGCTTGGCTTCGTGGCCAGAACCGCCCGCGACGAGGTCGCCGCCACCGAACTGGCGACGCGTACCCGGCGCCGGGGCCGGGTCGATCGACCGCCCGATTCGGATGGCGTCCTGGCCCGCTTCGGCCTGGGCCAGCTGGCGAGCCAGGACCCCTTCCGGCTTAGCCAGGGCGAGCAGCGCCGGCTGAGTCTGGCCGCCCTCGTCCTCAAGCCCCCGGCCGTGCTGCTCCTGGATGAGCCCACATTCGGCCTGGACCGCCGCGGGACCGAATCGGTAATGCTCCTGCTCGACGAGTTGAGGGAGTCCGGCCAGGCCCAGCTGCTGGCGACGCACGACCCGAGACTTCTGCCGCGTTGCGACCGGGTCGTGGCTCTGGACCGGGGCCGGGTCATCTTCGACGGGTCGCCCGCCGAGTTCCTCGCGTCGCCACCGTACTCGCCCGCGGGACCGTGGCGCGACGCGGCTCCCGTGGGGGCGCCAGTGCCGGAGCCGGCTCGATGAGCCTGCTGCCGGCTCCGCTCGGGCCCGTACGACCCGACTTCCTGACCCGTGTCACGCCGGCGGCCCGGCTGGTCGCGGGCATGACGTGGCTCGTCGCCTCCGTCGTGACCCTCGACCCGGTCGTGCCGGTCCGCCTGACGATCGCCGCGCTCGTCGCGCTGGTGCTGTGGTCCGGGTTGCCTCTCCGCCGCATCCCCTCGCGCCTGGCGCCGCTCGGATTCGCAATCCTGAGCCTGACCGCGCTGTCGATCCTGCTTTCCGGCGCCAACGCCGATCGGTCGCTTGCGGCGCTGGTTCAGCTGGGTCCGGTTCGCGTCACCGGACCCGCGGTCTCGGCCGGTCTGGCCATCGGGCTGCGGGTCGTCGTCATCGGGCTGACGACTGTGCTGGTCTTCGGTCCCTCCGACCCGACCCGCATGGCCGACTCTTTGGTGCAGCAGCTGAGGATCCCCGATCGCTTCGCCTACGGAACCCTCGGCGCGATGCGAGTGGCCCCGTTTCTCGCCGACGAGTGGACTCTGATCGCGGCGGCGCGACGCCTGCGCGGCATCGGCTCGGGCGGTATCGGCGGCCGCATCCGCGACATCGGAGACAGGCTGCTGGTCATGCTCGTGGGTGCGATCCGCCGGGCCGAAAGGCTGGCCCTGGCCATGGACGCGCGCGGCTTCGACAGCGGCATCCGGCGAAGCCACTTCCGCGAGCTGCGCGCCACCTGGCGCGACTGGCTGACCATCGCCACCGCGCTGGCGATCGCCGTGGCCGCCCTGATCCTGCCGCGCTGAGTCGAGCCACGCGCATCCCACGCTGCGGAAAAGAGGGCTCCTGCGGCGCGCCGATCGGGCACCGCTGCTAGCCTTTGACCATGAGCGACATGCCGAAGGTGGGCGAGCTCGCCCCCGATTTCGAGCTCCACGACGACGAGGGGAAGGCGCACCGCCTCTCCCAACGTCGTGGCCATTTCACAGTCGTCTACTTCTACCCGGCCGACGACACTCCCGGTTGCACCAAGGAAGCCTGCTCGTTCCGCGACAACAACGCCGCGTTCAAGGGCGCCGACACCGAAGTCTGGGGTTTGAGCCCTCAGGGACCGGCCAGCAAGGCGGCGTTTCGGGCCAAGTACGGGCTGCCCTTCACGCTCCTGGCCGACGAGGACCACGCCGTCGCCGACTCCTACGGCGCATGGGGCGAGAAGATGAACTACGGCAAGAAGTACTGGGGCATCGTGCGGTGCAGCTTCCTCGTCGGACCGGACCGCCGAGTGGCCCGCGTCTGGCCGAAGGTGAAACCCGAGGACCACGCCGTCGAGGTTCTGGCCGCTCTGAGGGAGGTCGGCTCGACTCGGGCCTGACGGGCCGGTCGACGCGCCGCGGCCGTCTTCCGAATCGGCGCATACCGTCCCGGACACGCAGAGAGGCTTCGCCCGTGGGGGGAGACGAGCGAAGCCTCGGGCGGCATGATAACTCGGTCAGGCCAGAGTTGAACCAGTCATTGCGAGCGATGCCACGAAGGGCGCGCCCGGCAACGGTGCCACCCCACAACGTGTATTTGAGTTGGGCAGTCAAGGCAGGGACATGAAGGACGAGATATCAGCGGCCCACATCTGGCGACCGGGCCGATTCATGGTCATCGTTGGACATCCCGACGACGCGGACTTCGGGCCGGCCGGCGCGGCCGCGGCCTGGATCGACGCCGGATCGGAAGGCTGGCTGATCTGCTGTACGTCGGGCGACGCCGGCGGCGAAGACCCCACCCTCGACCCTCTGCAGTTAGCTCGAGACCGCGAGGAGGAACAGCGGCGCGCGGCAAAGGTCGTTGGCTATGCCGGTGTCACCTTCCTGCACCAGCCCGACGGGAATCTCGTCAACGACCTGCCCCTGCGCGAGATGCTCGTTCGGGAGATCCGGAGCTTCAAACCCGACGCGGTCTTGTGCGGAGACCCGGAGGTGCTGATCCACGATGGCGGGGGCATCAACCACACCGACCACCGCGCCGCCGCGATGGCCGCGCTCGATGCCGTCTACCCCGCGGCGCGCAATCCGATGGCCTTTCCCTGGCTGGCCAGGGGCGGATTGGCGGCTCATCGCGTCCGGAGGATGTACCTGATGTGGTCGAACCGACCCGATGCCTGGATCGACGTCTCGGCCACGGCCGACCGCAAGATCGAGGCCCTGCGATGCCACTCCAGCCAGTTGCACGATCCCGAGGCCGTCTTCACGCGGGTCCGCAGCCGGTTGGCCGAGGCGGGTTCGCATATCGGGGTCGCCGCCGCGGAGGCGTACCGGCTGGTCGTGCTGGATCAGGATCCGGAACCGAGCCCCGAGCCCCAGTGAGCCCGATCTCCGGCGGGGTCGGCCCGCGCTAGAGACTGGTCGAGAACAGGAGAGGCCGAATCGCCGGCCACTCGTTCCAGAGATCGGCCAGAAGCTCCGCGCGGTGACCGAGCAGCCTGACCAGCTCGCCCAGGGTGAGCGCGGGCGCCCGAGCTGCGATGAACGTGTCGGTGGAAGCGCGAACCCCGTTGAACAACTCGGCCGCTTCGTCCGGCCTGGGCCAGTGGCGAACCCGAGCCGGAAGAAGGCCCGTACTGCTTACGGCCAGAGCCAGGTCTCTCTGTCCGGGGACACGGCCATCCACGAAAGCGGCGAAGCCGTCGAAGCGGAAACCGAGCGCCGCCAGGCCGCGCGCCGTCTCGCGTGACTCGAGAGTGGTGAACTGGCTCCAGAACGGGTTGTCCGCCGGGAATTCGAGACAGCCATCATCGATCGCGGCGGCCGCCACGGAATCGACGAAGTTCGAGAGGAGTAGCTGCCAGTGACGACGGGCTGCTGGGTCGGCCCCGGCCAGTCGGTCGACGAGAGCTCCGAGGATTCGACCGTCACGGCGCATCAGACGGATGACGACCTGAGGTTCCGGTGACCGGATGTCGATGACGAGCCAATCCGTCGGCGAACGGTTCTCGTCGGGCGGCAACTCCGACGGCGGCCCCGCCTGATTCGCCCCGGCCGCAAGAGTCGCGCCGGGCCAGGACGGCACGGGCACTGCCTGAACGACAGCCGGCGGGACGGCGACCGAAGCTTCTGGACCCTTGGGCGCGGCTCTGGCGCCGGTCCGCTTCTTCGCGCCTGATCGCATCGGCGCTCCGGCGGCCTCAGCCGCATCCGCGGCCGCTTCCGCTTCGGCTGCCAGAGCTGCCCGCGCTGCCTGACAGGCCTGCGTCGCCTCGGCCGCCATCGCCGCGCCCGCCTCGGAGATCTCCGCCAGTCTTGCCAGTTCCGCCAGGAGGGCCTCGACCGCCTCGCGCTCGCGCGCGACGCGGGCCCGGGCGATGCGACCGTCGCTGTTTATCTCGTTGATCGCGGCCAGCCATGCGATTGCGGCGGCCTCGACCTGGCCGCGGGTCCTGGCACCGGCAACGGCCGCCCGGAAGGAGCGGTGAGCGTCATCCTTGGATGCCTGCGTCGCCGCCGGGCCGATCGCCATCTGGTCGGTGAGGGCGGCGGCGGCCCGCACCTCGTAGACGCGCTTCGCCTCCGCGAGGCGACCCGCGGCGGCCGCGGCCTCAACCCTCGCTCTTTCGGCGAACCCGCAGCGAGTTTCGGCGAGCCCCCTTGGGCCGCCGGCCGGCTCTGGGCCCGCGGGGTCGTTCGGCGCTGGAGTCGCGCCGGCCGGCCTTTCCTTACGCATCGTCACGCGCCCCTCGCCTGGCTCCGCAGTCCTTCAGCGGTCGTCAGCCCTTGGCGGCCGCCGCGCGCCGGCCGCGATTGGTGCGACGCTCAGGTGTGAGCAGGCCGACGAGGAATCCTTCGCCATGCTTGCGAACCGCGATCTCGACGTTGGCCTCGGTGGCCACTCGAAGAAGGCGCTGTCGGATGGTAATCGGCTTCTCCGTCGCATCAAGCCGAACTTCGAATACCTGTTCGGGTCCTTTGAGCTGACCGATGAGCCTCTTGAACTGACGCTGCTGCTGTTCGCGCTGGCGGGCCGCGGGGCTCAGCTCACGGGGTCGTTGACTTCCTTTTTCCATCAGCGCCGGATCGGCCTTCCGAACTGTGACCATTTCGTTCCTCTCTCCCAGCCCTGGACCGGATACGTCATTGTTCCGCCCAACTCGGGGGGCGATGGCCCATCGACTATACGCTCTTGTGGTCCTGTGAGTAGATCTCTTGTTGAATCTCATGCATTTCGGGAAGACCGGAAGTGTGGCCGACGACTCGAATCGGCGGGCCGAACTGTTCGGAATCCGCTTGGCGCGAGGTCTCCGCCCGCGATTCCACGGCTGGCATCGGTCGTGCCGGCAGGATGTCGTGAGCGCGCCGGATGTACCGAGCGAGCGAATCGCCTCCAGTCGACACCGGGAGTCCGGTTGCGTGGAGCGATCCACGGCCCGTCCGGGTGGGTGCCTCAAGCCTCAGACGACCGTCCGCCGCGACACGGACGGCCCGGCCCGGCTAGACTTGGCTGGCGTCCTTCCTGAGCGGGAGCCCCGCATCCCCGCGGATGCCCGGCGTCCTTGCTGGACGCTCTCGCCCTGAACGGGGCCGATCCAAGACGCGTACAGCAGGTGATATCGCTATGAAAGTTGGCGTCGCCAAGGAGACCGCAACGGGGGAGCGCCGCGTTGCGCTGGTTCCCGAGGCGGTCGAGAAGCTGCGAGCCGCCGATCTGAGCGTGCTCGTGGAGCGCGGCGCCGGCGCCGAAGCCTCGTTCCCGGACATCGACTATGTGGAGGCCGGGGCGAAGATCGTCACTTCGGCGGCGCTCCACTCCCAATCCGATGTGATCCTGCGGATCCACCGACCCACGCCGGCGGAGATGAAGCTGACGCATCCGGATCAGGTGATCATCGGCATGCTCGCGCCGCTGCTCGATCCCAACGCGATGGCGGAGCTTGCCCGCCTCGGCGTGACGGCAATCAGCCTGGACGCCATACCTCGGACGCTGACGAGGTCGCAGAGCATGGACGCCCTCTCGTCGCAAGCCAACGTGGCCGGCTACAAGGCCGTGCTCGTGGCTGCTGAGGCATTCGGGCGCTACTTCCCACTTCTGACGACGCCCGCCGGAACGGCAAAGCCGGCCAATGTTCTGGTGCTGGGCGTTGGCGTTGCCGGCCTCCAGGCGATCGCGACGGCCCGCCGGCTCGGAGCCCAGGTCAAGGCATACGACGTGCGATCAGAGACTCGCGAGCAGGCCGAGTCACTCGGCGCCCAGTTCATCACCCTCAAGTCGGCCATCGACGGCGCCGGGCAGGGCGGCTACGCCAGAGCCCTGACGCCCCATGAGCAGGCCGCCCAGCAGAACGAGCTCAACGACGTCATCGCCTCCCACGACGTGGTGATAACGACGGCCCAGGTTCCCGGCAGACGCCCACCGGTCCTGGTGACCGCCGGCGCGGTCGAATGCATGAAGGCCGGTTCGATCATCGTCGACATGGCCGCCAGCGATCTCGGCGGAAACTGCGAGTTGTCGAAGCCGGGCAAGGTGACGATCACTTCCAACGGCGTCGCCATCCACGCCCCACTGAACCTGCCGGCATCGATGCCGACGGGCGCAAGTGCCTTCTATTCGCGCAACATATCCAACCTGCTGCTCAACTTCGTCAAGGTCGGCGAGCTGCGGTTCGACTTCGAGGACGAGGTCACGGCTGCTACCGTCATCACGTTCGGAGGCAAGGTGGTCCAGGCGGCCACCAAGAAGCTCCTGCAGCCCGCTTCGCGGGGAGGCGCCAAGGCATGAACGTCGGAAACCTTCTCGACTACCTGACGGTCTTCGTCCTGGCGATCCTGCTCGGCTTCGAAGTCATCAGCAAGGTTCCCGCCACGCTCCACACGCCATTGATGTCCGGCACGAACTCGATCCACGGCATCGTGCTGGTCGGCGCGATCGGGCTGGCCGCGACCGCGGACAACCCGTTGACGGGCATCCTGGCGCTGGTCGCGATGGCATTCGCGGGCGCGAACGTCGTCGGTGGCTACTGGGTTACGGACCGCATGCTCCAGATGTTCAAACGACGCCCGGTCCCCACGACCGATCAGGCCGCGAAGTGACGGGGGAATCGCGATGAGTGCCGCCAACATCGGATACCTGGTACAGCTTTCCTTCATCGTCGGGGCCGCTCTCTTCGTCGTCGGCCTGCACCTGATGAACTCCCCCGCGACCGCCCGAACGGGCAATCGGCTCTCCGCCACCGGCATGATCATCGCCGTGGCTGCGGAGCTCGTCTACGTGGCCGAGGGCCACGCCGGCCTGGGTAACTGGGCCATCATCATCATCGGCCTGGCTGCGGGTGGCGGTCTGGGCCTTCGGATGGCGCGCACCGTCGCCATGACGTCGATGCCCCAGCTCGTCTCGCTCTTCAACGCCGTCGGCGGCGGCGCCGCGGCCCTGCTTGCCATCTCCGATTTCGTGGCCCTGGACGGACATCGCATTCTGGCCGGCGGAGCACCCGGGCTGGACGGCTGGCGAACCCTCTTCATCCTGGCCGACGTCCTGATCGGCTCGGTCACCTTCACCGGCTCGCTCATCGCCTCGGCCAAGCTGATGGGGCTCATCAAGGGTCAGCCCATCTTGATCCCGGGCGGCCGAATCGTGACCTGGTTTACGGTGGTGTGCGGCCTCAGCGTCTCGATCGTGCTGATCCTGGCCGGCATGGGCATCGTGACCTACGACACGTCCCTCCTCTACGTCCTGCTCGTTACAGGTCTGGCCTGCGCCCTCATCTTCGGCCTGATGATGGTCCTGCCGATCGGCGGCGCCGACATGCCGGTCGTCATTTCGCTCCTCAACGCCTTCACCGGGACGGCCGTGTCGATGGCCGGCTTCGTCGTCGGCAACGTGATGCTGATCGTTGCCGGCGCTCTCGTCGGCGCCTCGGGCGCGATCCTGACCAGGCTCATGGCCGGCGCCATGAATCGCTCGATCGCCAACATCATCGTCGGCGGGTTCGGGGCCGAGGAAGGCACGCAGTCCTCGTTCGTGGCCGAGGGCGGCTCCGTCCGAGAGGTCTCCGTCGACGACGCGGCCATCCAGCTCGCCTATGCCAGCAAGGTCGTGATCGTTCCCGGCTACGGCCTGGCAGTGGCTCAGGCACAGCACGGCGTCCGCGAGCTCGCGGACCTGCTCGAGGCTCGCGGCATCGAGGTTTCGTACGCGATCCACCCCGTGGCAGGCCGCATGCCGGGCCACATGAACGTGCTGCTGGCCGAGGCCAATGTGCCGTACCCGCAGCTGCGGGAGATGGACGACATCAATCCCGAGTTCGAACGCACGGACGTGGCCCTCGTGGTCGGCGCCAACGACGTCACGAACCCGGCCGCTCGATCGGATCGCTCCAGCCCGATCTACGGCATGCCGATCCTGGACGTGGACAAGGCCCGTTCGATCATCGTGATCAAGCGATCGATGGGCCGCGGCTACGCCGGCATCGACAACCCGCTGTATGTCAACCCCAAGACCGGCATGTACTTCGCCGACGCCAAGCAAGGCCTCGCGAAACTGATCGCGGCGGTCAAGGTCCAGTAACCCGGGCGGCCGGCGACTGAATCTGCGGTCGGCGCCTCAGGGCTCCTCGGCCGTATTGACCGTCCTGACCTCCACGCCGGGAAGAGCCTCGACATCCGTCATGACGGCATGTCTCTGGCCCATGTTCAACAGCCGCAATTCCAGCACCATCCGGTGGCCTTCATCGGACTTCTCGCTGGCGACGCTGACGATCTCGACATGGTGCACGAGCATGACCTGGGATACGCCGGCAAAGGTTTCGAGCTTCTCGAGACTGAGCTCAAGACGCAGCATCCGGCCGCCACGGAGCTCGAGCTTGCCGATCAACACGTTCGCCGGCCACAGCGCGAGCAGGGCGATGAGGGTCCCCGCGGCGGCCAGGAAGTAGGCCCCTACTCCGGCCGCCAGTCCGATTGAGGCCACCACCCACAGGCTCGCCGCGGTGGTGAGGCCGCGGATGTTGGTCCCGTACTTGATGATCGCCCCGGCACCCAGGAAGCCAATGCCCGTCACGATCTGGGCGGAGATCCGGCTGGGATCGGTTGCGCCCATTCCCGACATCTGGGGAAAGCCGTAGATGGACAGGATCGTAAACAGGGCCGAGCCCAGGGCAACCATCATGTGAGTGCGCATGCCGGCCTGATGGCCGTGGATTTCGCGCTCGAGCCCGAGACCGGCTCCGAGCAGGGCGGCGGCGAGCAGTCGGACCACAAGGTCGAACTGGAACGCGATGTCAGTCGACACGCCATTCACCTCCGGCCACCGAACGATTCCGGTGAGGGCGACCCTCGTCCGGATCCTCGCAGTTTACGGGCCAATGTGCCCGCCGAAGCCCCATTCGTCGGAGCGATCGAGCCGGCGGCCATTCGGCCGCGAGGTCCTGGTACCCACCGGACGCCGCATGGGTACCGGACCGTACAGATAGGCGATTGAGGTTTCCTTGCGTCCGGGAGTAACGTTGACACCGCTACGCGCGGCCTGCGCGTTCTCAAAGCATTGCTAAGGAGTCAGCCGTGGCCTTCACCGTCCTGGCTCCGATCCTCCTCGGGCTTGCCGTCCACATCTTGGGCAAGCGCTGGTAGACCGGACCAATCGATAGAAACCCGGACGGCGTCCGGGTTTCTTCGTGTCCGGCGATACCGCGCCGAGGACTTGCGAGCCCCGCTATCGGCGCTCGGTCATCTCCAGACGTATGGCTGCCGCGGCGGCCTCGACGCGACCTGAGACACCGAGCTTGGTCAGGATGTTGCTGACGTGCACGGCAACGGTCTTGCGGGTTATGAAGAGCCTGCGGCCGATCTCAGGGTTGCTGCGTCCTTCGGCGATGAGAGCCAGGACTTCGAGTTCGCGCTTGCTGAGCCCGAAGTCGGGCTGCATCGGCTGACTCGACGGAGATGCGAAGTCGGCCAGGAGACCGGCGTCCGACCGCGCGGTTGAGCCTCCGGGGCCGATTCCGCCGCCGCTCGCCGGCAGGGCGACCGGGGCCATCCCCCTGGCCGCCACGCCGGGCCGGCCGGGCCGTCTGGCCGGCGAGGGGGCGGGTTCCGGTCGGCCCTCGAGCGAAGCCTCGATCTGCTTGGGGAGGGGTAGCATCGCCCGCCGCGAGAGTTCGGCGATGGCCCGTAGAAGCGGCCGCGCCCCGAGCTTGTACGCCGCCTCGGCTGCGGCGACTATCGGCTCGCGGGCGACCGCTCGCGTCGAACGACCGCGAGCCTCATCGAGGAGGGCCTCGGCTTCCCGCCAGCGCGCACGCGCCGCTTCGTAGGGATCGCCGAGGTCGGCCCAGTCGAGCGCGAGTTGCTTCCATGTGGCAGCGTCGTCGTGGCCCTCGACGCGAGCCCGGAATGCGCGGGCGGTCCTGATTGCGAGATCCGCCTGGCGGCGCGAGCCGGTCTTCGGCGAGACGCCGCACGCCCGAACCACGGCCTCAGCGCGGAGCATGACCGGCAAGCTCCGCTCGCGAGCGGCCGCCAGCGTCGCCAGATCGCGCCGCCTGTGGGCATCCTGCGCAACTGCGGCATCGACTTCCAGGTAGGTGGAGGCCATTCGAGCCATGAGCAGCCAGTCTTCGGTGTCGCTGACCCGCAGCCAGCCCCGGTCTGCGGCCTTGTGAGCGTCGACGAGGTCCTCCTGCCAGAGCGCGTACGCGGCCGCGGCCTGATGGGCGGGGACGGAGAACTGCGGATCCTGAACCGTCTCCACTGCCAGAAGGACCTGGCCGAGGAGTCGCCCGGCCGACTCACCGGCGTTGGTCGCCACCTCGAGAATGGCCAGGTTGAGGAGCGGCGTGAGGAACCAGATCCCAACCGGGCTCCAGCTCAAGGCGTCGAGACACAGCCGGCTGCATTCCGACCAGCGGCCCAGGAAGAACAACGACTCCGCGGCGTTTGCCCGCAAGAAGTTCCCGTAGACCGTGGCCTGGCCGGCTCGCTCGGCCTCGGCGATGCCCTCGTAGGCGATGGCGATGGCTTCGTCGCGCCGGCCCAGCAGATCCAGGACGGTGGTCAGGTTGGCGTAGACGCGGAACAGGTCGTCCAGACGGCCGAGCTCGGCCGCCTCGTCGCGCGTCTGTCGCAACTTCCACACCGCCGGCTCGGGATCCTCGCCCCAGGCGTCGGCCACGGCGAGGGTGCAGGTCGCGTGTAGCAATTCCTGGCGGGCCCCGTCGCCGACGGCGGTGGCCACCTCGACGGCGTCCTGGGCGTAGCGCTTGGCCTCAGAGAAGACGCCCTCGAGCATTCGGAACTGGGCCAGGGAGGCAAGCACCCTGGCGCGGGCGGCCGTCGGCTCCGGCGGCACGAGATCCACGGCCCGACGGTATGCGGTCAAGGAGCCCTCGTGATCTCCGGAGGCACGGCGATACCGGCCGAGCTGCTCCATCACCAGCCCCAATGCCATCCGCTCCCGAGGGTCGTCGAGAGTTGCCGCCGCAACCTCGCCGTACGCAGTGGCCCGGGCGGGATCGCCGGCGGCGAAGGCGGACTCGGCGGCCCGAACATAGAGGTCCGAGAGGCGGGCCACGCTCTCGTCCGGGCGGACAATCTCGTACAAGCCGAGAGCGCATTCGTAGTGGGCCAGGGCGTCTGCCCCGGCATCGAGGCCTTCGGCACCGGCGGCTGCCTCGAGAGCCGCGCTCTCGGCTTCGGCCAGTTCGTGGGCCGCCAGGTGGTGGGTCAGCGCGGCGGCCGGCTGCGGGTCGGACTGGTTGCCCCGGGCCGCGGCAAGGGCGGAGTGGTATCGCCGGCGCGTGGCCGGCAGCAGATCGGCGGCAATTGCCTCGGCGACGAGTTCATGGCGGAAACCAATGTACCGATCCGCTTCGACCTGCTCCCCGGTCGTCGCGGCCGCCGAGCGCGAACCGGTCCGGCCCTCTCGTCCAGGCGGGCGGCCGCTGTCATTGTCCCCACCGGCGACGCCCGCTCCGCGCCCACCGGCCGCGCGACCGCCTTCTCGACGGGAGGCGGATCGCCCCTCGCGGCTCTCGCGACCTGTCTCGCGGGCATGCTCACCGCCCCAACCGCCCAGACCGCCTCCTGCGGCCCCGCCGGGCCCATCGAACGTCTCGATCAGGAACCCATGCTCCAGTGCCTCGGCCACGCCGGCCGAGAAATCGGATTCCAGAACATCACCGTGGCGTGCCGCCGTCGACGAGCGCGGTGGCCGGGCCGGCGATCGGCTCTCGAACTCGGACGCCATAGACATCAGCGTGGGCATGGTGACCATCGACCCCGCCAACGAAAGCAGCCTCAGCACGCGCCGGCACTCGGGCGAACGAAGCGCGGCTCGGGCCGTGACCAGCCGGTCGAAGGGGCCCGCGAGAGACACGCCCAGCAGTTCCCGGCGGGCGGCCAGAAGCTCTTCCGCGACCAGCGGGTTGCCACGCGATCGCTCGGCCACGAGCAGAAGAGTCGTGGACGAAGGACGCGCTCCCTCGATCGCCTCGATCAGCTGCCCAAGCTCGGGCCGCTCCAGCGGCGCAACCTCGACACTCGTCACCGACGGCGTACTCCCCAGAGTGGTAAGGGTGCCTCGCAGCGGATCGGAGCGGAGCAGGCGGTCGGGCTGGTAGGTGACGATCAGCACCACTCGCTGGCCGCGCGTCACACGAGCCAGGAAGGTGACCAGGCCGCGCGTCGCGGCATCGGCGAGGTGGAGGTCTTCGAGAAGGAGGGCGACAGGCTGTCGCCGGCCAAGCCGCTCGAGAAGCCCCAGCACGGCCTCGTAGATCCGAGCCTCACGCCACTCGGAGGCGGCGATGAGTGGTCTATCGGGCAGCAACTCCAATTCCACCAGCCGCGCGGCGAGGCTCGGCACCAGCCGGGCGATCGCGTCGCCGGTCGGGCCAACGAGCTCCGCCAGGGTCTCGTCCGGCAGTGGCGCGAGCAGGTGCTCCAGCGCGGCCGTGACCGGCGCATACGGCACCCCGGATGTCGCCGGAAGCGCGACGCCGTGGACCGCCGCGAACGGCTCGGCGAGGGCCCCGATACGACGCCTCGTCTCACCGAGGAGCCGGCTGATGCCCAGCCCGGCCGTGCCGGAGACGATGAGGGAAGTGGGTCTGCCGTCGGCGGCGCTCTGCAGCCCCAGGGCAATCTGCTCCAGCTGGCGCTCGCGACCTACGAACCGGTCGCTCCAGAGCCGCCGGTGAAGCGAGCGCCCGTCGAAGCTTCGTCCCGCGGCGCCTCGCTCATGGCTTGTCACGATCATGTGTCGAAGTCCCTAGCCGGTGCCGCCCAGTGCCGCACCCTTCGACCCCTCGATCGGACAAGGGTAACCGCAGCGGCAGCCAGCGCGGGCGGCGATTTCGTACCACGGGCGCCAGCCGTCCGACACCCCGCCTGCCCGATGTCCGGGCGGACGACGCGGTTCGCTCCGTCCGACGCAGGCCGATCGAGCGGACTAAGCTCCATCCATGAGCCCAAGGCACCCCGCCAACACGCTGAACGAACTGTCAGGCGAGGAATGGCTCTACTTCACC
>PMKV01000176.1:206-6969 GCA_003157875.1 Chloroflexota bacterium | reverse complement strand
GAGTTTCTCGAGATCCGAGCGAAGTGGTTGAAGATCTGCCAGTTCAAGGTGGCCGACCCGTATCGAGGACGGCGTTACGGGGAGTTACTGCTGAAGGCGGTATTCGACTACAGGTTCAGGCACGGCTTCGACTCTGCGTATGTGACTGTCTTCGAGAAGTACGACGGACTAACCCGACTACTGAAGATGTACGGATTTGACGCGCTCGACCCTCGGACGCGGCGCGGCGAGTTGATCGTGAGTAAGTCGTTTCGAACGGACGAGGCCGAGGCCGCAGCAATCGACCCCCTCACGTATCACGTCCGGTATGGCCCGCCGGCGCTGAAGCTCGACCCAGAGCAGACCTTCGCGATTCCCATTCGGCCGGAGTACCACCGCNNGCAGGTGCGCGGGCCTCAGCTTTCATTCGAGCTAGCCGAACCCAACGTCGACCATCCGTTCGGAAACGCCATTCGCAAGGCTTATCTCTGTCACTCGCCCTCAAACCAGCTCGTAGCCGGATCGACCATCGTCTTCTATCGATCTCAGGACCTTCAGGCGCTGACCGTCGTAGGAGTCGTCGAGCAGGCTGCGAGACTGGATACGGCCGAGGAGATCACGCGGATGGTCGGCAACAGGACGGTCTACAGCTTGAAACAGATAGAGGAGATGGCGGCTGAAGGCCCGGTTCTTGTCATCCTGTTCCGGCAAGATCGGGTTCTGCCGGACCCGATCACGCTTGCCGAATGTACCCAACGGCAGCTACTCTCTAGCTGGCCCATGTCGATTACGGCCGTGCACAGGAGCGGGTTCGAATGGCTTTCCTCCAAGATCGCCGGATAGCGCTCCTCTCAGTTCACCCGCGATACGCGGCGGCGCTGATGGGCGGGCAGAAGAAGGTCGAGTTCCGGCGTCGGGCGCTGTCCGCCGAGACCCAATATGTGATCGTGTATGCCACTGCTCCGGTGCAGAAGGTCGTTGGCTGGTTCGAGATCGCCGAGATCGCATCCGACTCCCCTGACCGTTTGTGGGAGCGCTTCGGTCACGAGGGGCAGGTCGCAAAGCAAGACTTCGAGCGCTACTACGAGCGCTGCGACGCAGGGGCGGCAATTCGCGTTCGGAAGGTCGTTGCCCTGAAAAGCCCCGTGACGCTCTCCGAGCTCGACGACGCCATGGCTGCGCCTCAGAGCTACCGATACGTCTCCACGGAGATCCTGGCTGCGCTTAGAGGCCGGCTCGTAGCAGCGACCTGAGCAGACCCGGCTCCCCTGGGCAGCAGGGGGGTGCAGCGAGCGCCTCCGCCGCTCGCAGACCCCGGCGCCCACCGGGCTAGGTGATCTCTCCGCTGCGGGCCGTAAGGTCCGTCAGCTGAACTGAAGCCTGGAGCTGATCGCCTTGCACCGCGAGGCTCACTGCCATCGGAATGCCCGTCCCGCGGATGGCGTCCAGTTCGGCAGAGTGTTCAGGCGGAACAACGCCCAGCAGTTCCCCGGCTGCCCAGACCCCGAGACGGGCCGGAGGCGGCTCATCCGCGACATCGCCAAATACGGCAGTCTCCGATGCTCGCGGTTCGCCAACGGCTCGAATCTGAATAGTCACAAGATCCCCACCCAGTAATCGAGCCGCAAGTCGATGGCCCCGAGGACGAGCGAATTCAAGCATCGCTCTGAGATCCATTGGTGAAGCGGCGAAGCGCGCTCGCCACACGGCCAGATCCATTCCGCAGAGCCACTCCCTAAGATCCTGCTCACCGTCACCATTCGCTTGGAAGTCCTCGGCAACGACCGTCGCCAGTCGGCGCGAGACCACTCCGCCTCTGATCAACCGAACTGCGTCCCGCGAGTTCACCCCATACCTGACTAAGAACGGAAGCGACGCCGGGATCGCGACGTCCGGGTTCTGATCGCCCTCAAGCCGCGCGTTGACCCATTCGATGACCAATCCAAATGCCCACGGCAAGAAGTTGTCGAAAGCGGCCGTGATGAAGTCCGCGAGTTGTTCGAGCCGGAACTCGGGATCGGCCACGGCGCCGAGATATCCGTCCGCTAGATCCTGAATGTCACCGCCAGCGACCCACGCCTTCAGAAGGCCCAGCATGTCGAGGGCAATGCGCGCCGTCCCTCGTCCCCCACGCTGATTTCGCGGGACCGGGGTTCCGCTCTCGGGCAAATCCATCAATCGCTCGATGCGCCCTTGTCCTGCAAGGAGATCGAGTAGCTGAACGACTGTTGGGTTGGCTTCTGGATGGGCGGTTACCTCGGCTAGCACCTCCTCCGTAAGCGACTCAATTGCCGATGCTGTTGGTAACGTGGTACCCGCTCGGCTCCACCTACGACGGACTGCGGCACTTCGACCCTGGTACGAGACCAGGGCCTCTTCGGCAATTGAGGCCCAACGCGTTCGCATCGCGGGGGTGAACTCCTGCCACGCCAGCGTCGCCTCGAGATACGGTTGCAGGCGGGCGGCCGGCAGCTCTCCTGCGTCTTCCGCCACAGATGCTAGGTACCAGACATAGCTCAGGAAATTCTCAACGGTCGACCCGACCCGCTGGATGGCCACGTCGGTTCCGAGTCGGATCGCGTCTTCTAGCAGCGCCAATTGTTCAAGGGCAGCCGGCAAGGCCAGAACCGATTCAACTGGTATGTCTTCCTCGCCCGGGGTCAGCCGCGCGAAATCAGCCCGGTTGAATGCGTCGTTGCGCGCAAGGACTATCCACCCCTCCGACTCCTTTCCCGCCCGTCCCGCGCGTCCAATCGCGTTCAGGAGTCGAGCACCTGTGATGAACTCCTGATAGCCGTCGGCTCCGTGCGAACCTTGTGCCGCGATGATCACGGTTCTCACAGGCAGGTTTACGCCCTCGGTCAACGTCGTTGTTGCCACAACGAAGCGGATCGTCTCGTTGGCGACTTCCTCCTCAATTCCCAACAACACGTCGCCTGGCAACGACGCGTGATGGTAGGCGACGCCATGACGTAGGCAATCGACCAGAGGGTGCTGACGCCCGAGTCGTACAGCGGTGAGCTCCACAAGCCATGCCGGTCCCCCCAGGGATTCAATCTGACTTGCGATCTCTCTGGCGAGCCGAGAGGCTTCCACTTTCGTCGGGCTAATCACCAGAACTGGTCCAGCGCGGCCGAGAAGCCGGGCGATTGGCGCAAGCGTCTTGTAGAAGGGCGTGCTCAGAGCCGTATCTCTCTGATTGCCCACGGCGCGCACAACCAGGGTCCCGATCGGCTGAGTAGTCTCGAGAGTGTGTATGCGCCCCGAGGCTGTCGGGCGAAGGTGCAAGGCGCCGTGGAGGTCGTATCGTGTTCGCACCGGCGACGCCCGGGTCGGCGTGGGCAGCCGTACGGCCGATTCCTCGCGCCTCACTGTGGTGTAGATGCTGTGTAGACGCCGCGGACCGCGCCAGGTCGAGAAGTACCGGAGGCCTTGGCCGCGAGGATCCAACCAGGTCGCCAACGTCGCTCGATTACCGAGCGCCGCAGACATGACGACGATTCGGTGGCCGGTGTCCTCTGACATCTTGTGAATGCATGACAGGACCCACTCCAGCGTCCAGCCGCGGCTGGGATCGCTGACCGAGTGCGCCTCGTCAATGATGAAGAGGCCGAAGCGCGCCATGACCGCCGCGGGGTCAGTCCTCATCAAATACGCGAGTCGCTCGGGGGTCATGACCTCCACTTGGGGCTCTTCGGTGATGACGTCCGAAAACATCCAATCGGCGAAGAGAACCTCGGAGGCGTTGGCCAAGAGTCGAAGGCGTCTCCGAAGACTCGCCTCAATCTCGCGGCATAGACTCCGCGTCGGCGCCACAAAGCACACCCCTGTGCCTTCTCGAACGAGGTGGTTAGCCGCCAAGAGCTGCGCTAACAGTGTCTTGCCGGCGGACGTTGGGATCGACAAGACAAGGCGACGCACGGCCGGGTCAAGAGCGTAGGGATGCCGGCTTCGGTCCAGCAGTTCTACCTGGGGAGGCCAGAGGGTGAGAACGCAGGGACGCGCCAACGTGAACGACCTAGGAACCGCCGGAGGTGTGTCGGGCGGCAGCACTGCCCACAGTGAACTGCTTCCCAGGTCGCGGCACAATTGCCACAGGTGGAAGGCCACCCAGCGGGAGTCCAAATCGTCGACCGATGCGGAGGCTCGCACAGCCTGCTCGAGCCTTGCACAGGCTGCGTCAAGGTCTCTGGTGTTGCCATACACGAGATAGACGAGAACGCCCCAGGCCCCTTCGACCAAGTGAGCCTGCGCCCCAAAGATCGTCTCAGTGGGCTCCAGGTCCCACTCAACCCGCATTCGAGCTACCTCGTCTCTTAGGCGCCTGAGATTGGAAAACAACCAGGCCGTGTCGTACGCGAGAAGGGCTGTGCCGATCTGGAGAGCGGACGTCGACGTAAGCAGCTGGGCAGGGTCTTGCCGAGCATTCCTCCACCGGTAGGCCGCAATAGCGTTGGGGTTCAAGCCGCTTCGGATGTTCGCAGTCTGCGAAGCGAAGGTGAACCGAAGGCGCTCAATCTCAGTAAAGCGATCATCGCCCAGCGCAAGATCGAAGACGTGAGCGGCAACTTGGAAAGCCGTGCGTTGACGATCTGGCCCATATAGGTCGAGAGCCGGCAAGGCGGAACCGACGCTGTGCAGGAACCACGCGGTTGTCAGGAGCGGGTCGCTGACGGACTGCTCGCCCTTGAACAGCTCGACCTCTGTGGAGGCCAGTTGCTCCATCAACTCCTCGGCCGTCGGCAGGCCGGCGGCCCCGCCAAGGGCGATGCGGAGGAGGTCGGGGTCTAGAGACCGGTCCACAGGATCTCAGTCACCCGGTTTGCGAAATCCGGGAACGTGGCGATCGAGGCGAGCAAGCCCCGACACGGATCAACACCATTGAGATGGGCGAAATGCTGCCGCATCGTCGAGAAGCATCGGCGCGGAGCATGCGTCGCGACCACCGCGACTCCCACATTCGCATGCGATTCGCCAGCGAGCCAGGATTGAACCAACGTGGCAAACAAGCTTCGCATTTCGGCGTCAGTGGTGACCTGCTCGGTCGCCGAATACTCAGCCAAATACTGCGCCGCATGGGCACCGAGTTGGTCGTAGGCGCCCCCAATCACCGAGGGCAGATGCGACCCTGTGTGCTTCTTTATCTCCCAGAGGGTGAAGACAAGCCGGTCGGTTCGACGCACAGTCAAGCCGTCACCGCCCGGGGCCGTCGCATGGAATTTCGGCCCGCGGATCGCGACCAGCTCCGGCTCGGCGTCGTCCTCAATGCTCAAGACGTGCCAGAGGTACTCGGCCACGAGACTGTCGCGATGCTCACGGTCGGTAGCGGGTGAGAGCTGACCGAGGAAGGCGCGCATCGCATCTTGCTCCCGAGCGTCGTACGCCGACCCACCACCGATGACTCTCACCCATGCGTTGCGCAACTGGATTGCGCCGTTGAGGCGATGTTCAACGATATGGGCGGCCAACAGCCGGGCGAGCTGCTCCGTCGCCACAGCGTCGAGCGCAGTCCCGTCCACGCGTGTCCATCGGACCAGCCGCGTGTCGTGTCTGGACCACTCAAATAGGCTGGCTGTGCGTAAGCCCGCCACCGCCACGAGTCCCCTCCTTGCTCGCATTTACTGTACATACATGCGTGGCAGTCGATTGAGCTGCCACGTGAGGTAGCGGATTCGGCGCCGAGGCGGCATTGGCCTTGGACCACCGGCGATACGCCCTGATGGAGACGTCGCCCTGGCGGCATATCGCTAGAGTTGCACCAAGCCGTCACGTACCTTTGGGGGACCTACTTGAACGAGGGCAAGGACGCCACTACCCGCAGCGGACCGAACAATCACGCCGGGCTCATCTGGGCCATCGCTGACCTGCTGCGCGGCGACTACAAGCGCGCCGAATACCAGAAGGTCATCCTGCCCCTGGTCCTACTGCGCCGCCTCGACTGCGTCCTCGAGCCCACCAAGCCACAGGTGCTCGCACGGGCCAAGGTGATCGAGAGCGAGAACGCCCGAAACGTCGTCCTCAAGACTCTGACGGGCGTCGAGGCGTACAACACGAGCCCGTTGACCCTGCACCGGATCCTCGCCGATCCGCCACAGGTCGCCGGCAACCTGCGCGCCTGGATCGCCAAGTTTGATCCCGAGACGCGCGACGTCATAGAGAAGTTCGACTTCGATGCCCAGATCGGCCGCCTCGACCGCGCAAAGCTGCTGTATCTGGTCCTCTCGAAGGTGACCGAAGTCGACCTGCATCCCGACAAGGTCAGCAACGTCGAGATGGGCTACATCTACGAGGAGCTGCTCCGCAAGTTCTCCGAGCTGTCGAACGAGACGGCTGGCGAGCACTTCACGCCGCGCGAAGTCATCCGCCTGATGGTCGACCTGCTGTTCATCGAGGACGATGACATCCTCCGAACGCCGGGCATCGTCCGAACGATGCTCGATCCCGCGTGCGGTACTGGCGGGATGCTTTCCGTGAGCCAGGAGTACGTGGCTGACCACAATCCAGACGGTCAGCTGATCGCGTTCGGCCAGGAACTCAACGCCGAGACGTACGCGGTCTGTCGGGCGGACATGATGCTCAAGAACCAGCCCGGCGCGAACATCCATTTCGGCAACAGCTTCAGCGAAGATGCCTTCCCCGGCGAACGGTATGACTACCTGCTCGCCAACCCACCATTCGGTGTCGAGTGGAAGAAGGTCGCTGACGTCGTGGAGGCGGAGCACGAGAAGCTCGGCTTAGCGGGCCGCTTCGGTGCTGGCACGCCGCGGATCAACGACGGCTCGTT
>PMKV01000176.1:0-171 GCA_003157875.1 Chloroflexota bacterium | reverse complement strand
CATCGAGAACGACTGGCTCGAAGGCATCGTTGCCCTCCCGGACCAACTCTTCTACAACACCGGCATCAGCACCTACTTCTGGATCGTGACCAACCGAAAGCGAACCGAGCGCCGAGGCATGGTCCAGCTCGTGGACGCGCGCGAGTCGTTCGTGAAGATGCGCAAGAGCCT
>PMKV01000181.1 GCA_003157875.1 Chloroflexota bacterium | reverse complement strand
GTACGGGTCGGGGCCGGCGGGCAGCCGCGTGGGGGCCGGAGCCGGCGGGCAGCCGCGTACGGGCCGGGGTCGGCGGGCAGCCGCGTACGGGCCGGGGAAGGTTAGGTCCCCGCACCTGGTGCGGACCACACGGTCAGGCGATCCCGGTCTCGTTCCTCTACCCAATTGGACTAACTTGCCTGGACTGAAAGTTGGGCGTGATGGCGCGTCTCCTGATCCCGCATGGCAGAAGTCGCAAGCTATCGCGAGCCTCGATCCACGCTCGCATCGACCCTTACGGACGGGTCAGCGGTCCCGTCGAGCCGATGCCGAGCCAGCCATCGGGTCCCCTTCCGGCCCAACTTTCATGTGAGGCAAGTTGGACTAGATAGCGGGCGGCGGCTCAGCATCGAGGCGCTACCGCACCCTCGTGGCGATGAGCAGCCCGCACGACCAGCTCACCTCGGCGCAGACGAACCGTTCGTCGGCCAGGATCTGGCGGCGAGCCTTGACGACACCCTCCTCGATCATCGGATTTCGACCCTGGAACCGCATGTCGTCCAGGATCAGGATCCCGTGGGGCTCCACGGCGGCCAGGGTCAGGTCGAAGCCGTAGAGCTTCCCGCCTTCGGCGTCGGCGAAGACGAGGCTGAACGTGCCGAGGCCGCCGATCTCCATCACCGCGTCACCGACGATCGGTCGCACGAACGCGGGCCAGGCGGTTTCCGCGGCCAGGCTCGCCCGCTGCGGATCGGATTCGATCGTCACCAGCTGGACATCGGTGCCGGAGGCCAACCCCTCGATCAGCCAGGCCGTGCCCACTCCGAGCCCAGTCCCGATCTCGAGAACGCGGCCCCCGGGCCGCACGGCGGCGGCCAACGTCATCAGCACTCGCCCGATGCCGGGCTCGGAGGAGTTCTCGAAGCCGGCCCTCGCCGCTCGCTCCGTCGCCTCCAGCACGCGTTCGGGGATGCCCGCCGGCGCCGAGATGGCCATCTACCTTCCTTCACGTTTTCGTGACGACCACCGATTTCGACGCCGAGTCTACCGGTGCGCGGGCCGGCTTGCTGCCCGTTTTGGCGCGATCGGCCAAGGGCGGAGGCTAGGGCCTGGTCGCCCTCAGGGAGAAGAAGAGCGGGAGGCTGCCCTTTGAATCATCGGGCAGGCGGTATCGTCCGCCGGGGCCCTCGACGAGGAAGTCCAAGGCCCACCTGACGAAATCGAACTCGTGGAGGAATTCGAGCCGGAGACCGGCGTCGGCGAGCGAGGTCAGGATCTCGCCGAGCGAATGATTCCAGCCGTACTCGACGAGCCCCTCGGTCTGGGCCTCACGGTCGGCGTACGAGCCGTGCACCTCGAACCGGAGAGGCTCTGGGTCCGACCAGTACGGATACGCGAGCTGGAGCTCACCGGGCTCGACGCCCTCGTTCTCGAAGGCCTGGGCGACCGGATGGATCTCTGTCACGTACAGGAAGCCGCCGGGGCGGACGAAATGCGCCGCGACACGGCCCCAGCCAGAAATGTCGGGCAGCCAGTTGAGGACGCCGCACGACGTGTAGACGATGTCGAACTGCTCGTCGAGCACCTCGGGCAGTCGATACAGGTCGGACGAGACGAACCTGGCCGGGATCCCGAGCTCGGTGGCCAGGCCGCGCGCCGCGGCGATCGCCTCGTCGCTGAAGTCGATGCCGGTGACGGTGGCTCCCAGGCGCGCCCACGACAGCGTATCCAGCCCGAAATGGCACTGGAGGTGGAGGAGCGTCTTGCCCTCGACACTCCCCACTTCCTCGCGCTCGTAGTCGGCGACACGGATCGGCCGCTCGCCGTTTCGGAACGCCTCGACGTCGTAGAAGGCAGACCCGACGTGGATCTTCGTCCAGGCGTCCCAGAGAGCGCGGTTGCTGCGCAGCGCCTCGTCCACAGTCCGCGGAGTCTACAACGCGGCGGCGAGGGGCCAGAGGCGACGGAACATCCAGCTTGAGGGGAAGCGAGGACTCTACTGCTTCTCCAGTTGCCCGAGCAGACCACAGGACGTAGGGTCTTCGATAAAGGAGGGAGGCCATGCCCCTGAAGTCCCCGGAACTCTACAAGCTTGCTCGCCAGGAGCTGGGGCCATTGCTGATTGGCCTTGGATTCAAGAGAACACCAAAGGCATCGGTGGCCAGTTGGTGTCGGCCGGAGGGCGAGCGATGGTTGGTGTTCTGGTTTCAGCCGTCCACGGATAACGACGCGTACTCCCCAGGCTATCGCTTCACAGTTGAGTTCGCCCTGGCTGATCGGCCGGCGGTGTATACGGGGAGGTTTCGGGAAAGGCTGCCGAGGCTCCTCACCGGTGACGAGCGCGAAGAGCTCCGGCAGATGGCGAACCGCACAATCGCCAGGTTGCCCCCTCCGGACATGGCCTTCGGGAACGGACTTCCGCCTTCGATGCGTGAGCATTGGCTGGCAGGCTGGAAACCGCGGACAACGTCCTACGAGCCGATGGAGCATGTGTGGTTTCGCCATGGGGACGACGCGGACGTCCAGCAACTGATGCTGTTCTTCCGGCGGGTGCTGCCTTCCGCCATCGGTCGGTTCCTCGACGCGGCGGCCTCAGCGGCCGAATAGCTCCCAGTGCTCGTTGGCCATCCGCGAAGGAACTAGATCACATTTGCTGCCGGTTCCGGAGCGCTTCGGGCGGTCCAGGCAGAACTCCGTGCCGTTGGCTAGCGTGCCATCGCCGCACGCAGGTCACCGACAAGGCGCGCCAGGGCGGGGACGTCGCGGCCGGCGGGGCCGAGGGCGTCGACAAGGGCCGAAGCCACGATCACGCCGTCGACGCCGGCGGCCACCAGCAGCTTGACGTGGGCGGGCCGGCTCACGCCGAAGCCGACTGCGACTGGGACGGGCGAATCGGCGCGGGCGGCGGCGACGAGGGCGCCGACCGAAGGTGGGAGCGAGGTGCGGGCGCCGGTGACGCCGACGAGCGACACGCAGTACAGGAAGCCGCCGGACCGGCAGGCGACCTCGGCGCGGCGGGCCGGAGTGGTGGTGGGGGCGATGAGGTAGACGACGGCCAGGCCGATCTCGCAGGCGATCGACTCGAAACTGGCGCCTTCGTCGGGGGTGAGGTCGGCGACGATGACGCCGCTCGCGCCGGCTTGCGCGAGGCGCGATGCCACAGCCCGGCCGTCGCCGCCGCCGATGATCTGGTTGGCGTAACACATCGGCACGAGCGGGATCCCGGGGCGTGCGGTGGAGATGGCCCGCAGCAGCGCCACCGAACCGTCGAGAGTGGCGCCGGCCTTCAGCGCAGCCGAAGTCGCTCGCTGAAGAGTGGCGCCGTCGGCCATGGGATCCGAGTAGGGCAATCCCACTTCGAGCAGGTCGGCGCCGGCATCGACGGCCGCCAGGGCCGCCGCGAGCGACGTTTCGGCGTCGGGATAGCCGGCCACCACGTACGGAATGAGCGCGGCCCGGCCGGCGGCCGCGGCTGAGGCGAAGGCGGCGGCGATCCGCCGGGCGCCGGGCGTGGAATTGGTTCCGGCAAAGGCCGGTGGCACGAGGGTAGGCGCGGCCGCGCCCGTTGGGGCTGGCGCGGCCGCACCATGAGAGACGGGGGTCGATCGGACGGAACCCGACGTCATCGACCGACCTCCTTGAGTCCGACTGGGTGGTGGCTTTGGCCTTCGGCCAACGCCGCTCGGCTTTGGCCTTCGGCCAACGCCGCAAGATCTTTGTCGCCGCGGCCGGAGAGGCCGAGGACGATGACGGCCTCACGGGGCAGAGGGGCTGGGGAGGCGGCGGACCTGGCGCCGCGCGGCGTTGTCGTGCCACTCCCCTCCTCCGTGCCGCTCCCCTGTGCCAGCCTCGCCAGAACGTCCGGCAGCGCCGCTACGGCGTGGGCCGATTCCACGGCCGCGAGAATCCCTTCGGTTCGGGCGACCTGCCGCATCGCGGCCACGGCCTCCGAGTCGGTCGCGGACGACACGATCAGCCGCCCTGCCTGCATCAGCGCCGCCAGCTGCGGGCCGATCCCCGGGTAGTCGAGCCCGGCGGAGATCGAGACCGCCTCGATGACCTGGCCGTCGGCGTCCTGGAGCATGTAGGAGCGCGAACCGTGCAGGATCCCGGGCGTTCCCCCGAGCAGGGCAGCGGCATGGTGGCCGGTGGCGATGCCCTCGCCGGCCGCCTCCGCCACGGCGAGCCGAACACTCGGCTCGCCGATGAATCGGTGCAGCAGACCGAGGGCGTTCGAGCCGCCGCCGACGCAAGCGATCGCCAGATCCGGCAGCCGTCCTTCCGTCGCCTCCAGCTGCGCCGCGGCTTCGTCGCCGATGACGCGCTGGAAGTCGCGCACGATCTGCGGATACGGGTGCGGACCCATCGTGCTGCCCAGGCAATAGTGCGAGGTCTCGACGTTGGTGACCCAATCGCGCAGCGCCTCGCTGACGGCGTCCTTGAGCGTGCCCGACCCGCCGTGGACCGGCCGGACCTCGGCCCCGAGCGCCTCCATGCGCAGCACGTTCGGCGCCTGGCGGTGAATGTCCTCGATGCCCATATGGACGACGCATGGGATCTCGAGCAGGGCGCAGGCCGTGGCCGTGGCGACGCCGTGCATCCCGGCCCCGGTTTCGGCTATGACGCGAGTCTTGCCGAGGCGCCTCGAGAGCAGGACCTGGCCCAGGGCGTTGTTGAGCTTGTGGGCGCCGGTGTGGTTGAGGTCTTCGCGCTTGAGGTAGAGCCGGATTCGATCGGGCAGGAGCGAGGCCGATGAGCCTCTGCCGGGCGAAGAGCCGCCGCCGGGCGAGGAGCCGCCGCCGGCCTCGGAGCCCCGAGCTGCGACGAGCCCGCGCGCCGCCTCCAGGATCTCCGCCCCGAGTCGATCCGCGCGGTAGATCGGCGTGGGGCGGCCGCCGTAGTGGAACTGCAGCTCCCGCAGCTCGGCCCAGAAGCGCGGATCGTGGCGCGTGTCGAGCCAGGCCGCCTCGAGCTGGTCGAGTGCGGCGATGAGCGTCTCCGGCACGTACCGGCCGCCGAAGTCGCGGTCGATCCCCCACCGGCCGGCGGCGTCGGGGTCGAGCAGAGCCTCGGCGACGGGCGTCGGGCGCGACGGAGCGTGCGGCCGGTCGAACCGCGCGGCCCGGTCACGTTTGGCGAAGAGCGCCACCCGGAGCGGATCCTTGCGAGGTCGCGAACCGACCGCCGCCACGGCCCGGGCGGTCGAGGACGCGGCACTCGCCGAGGTCTTCGACGGGTGGATCTCGACGCCGGATGAGACGTCGACGCCGACGGCGGGCACGGCCAGCACGGCCTCCGCCACGTTGCCGGCCTCCAGGCCGCCGGCAAGAACGATCGGGATCTCTCGGGCGACCGCGGCGGCAATGCGGCGGGCGATCTGGCGGCCGGTCCCTCCCGGGAACGGCCCTCCGGCGGTGTCGAGAATGAGGCGCGCGCAGCCGGCGGCGAGGTACGTCCTGCCTGCCTCGATTGCCGCGTCGGCGACTGAGCCGGCGGAGGCGGGACGCGACGCGACGCCCGCCGCGTCGGCGGCGGGCAGGTGCAGCGACTTCCAAACGGGGCGCCGGATCCCGGCAATCGCGGAAGCGGGCTCGTCGCCGGAGAGCTGGACCGCGTCGGGGTCGAAGGCTGCGATGGCCGCCTCGATGTCCGCGGCCGCGGCATCGGCGAAGACGGCCACGATCTCCGGCCGCTCACCGGCGGGCGACGCGTCCCGTGCCAGCGTGGCGAGGTACGCGGCCTCGGCCAGCGAGAGTGCCCGCGGCGTGCCCGGTACCAGGTTCAGCCCGATGGCATCGGCCCGGGCTCGGATCGCGGCGAGGACCCCGTCCGCGTCGGTCACGCCGCAGATCTTGACCAGCGGCCGCCGCGCCTCCGCCGCCACGTCGTGTGGCACCGAACCCGCGTTGACGAACGCACGGGCCGCCGAGGCCGGATCGGCCGAGCGCATCAGCGCTTCGCCGATGAGGGCCGCGTCAACCCCGACCGCCCGCCAGCCGACCAGCGTCCGGGCCTCGCCCACGCCCGACTCGCCTACCACCAGCCGGTCGTCGGGCACCAGCGGTCGAAGTCGCAGACACAGTTCCGGGTCGACTTTGAGCGTCCGCAGGTTGCGGTTGTTGAGTCCGATCAGCCGGGCGTCCGTGGCGAGGGCGGCTTCGAGCTCGCGCTCGTCGTGGGCTTCCACGAGTGGCTCGAGGCCCAGGTCGCGGGCCAGCTCCACGAACCGGGCCAGCTTCTTGGGCGCCAGGACCGACGCCAGCAGCAGGACGACGTCGGCCCCGGCGGCGCGCAGGACGGGGAGCTGGCGCTCGTCGACCACGAACTCTTTGGCGAGAACCGGGAGAGTGACTGCGGCGCGGACGGCACGCAGGTCGGCCACCGAACCGCCGAACCAGTGCGGCTCGCACAGGACGGAGATTGCGCTCGCTCCGCCCGCCTCGTAGGCGCGGGCCAGGGCGACCGCAAAGTCAACCTTGGTTGACTCGGCATCCGCGGCGATGGCCCCGGCGGAGGGCGAGCGGCGCTTCACCTCGGCGATGAGATGGAGGCCCGGCGCCGCCAGGCGCTCGACGATCCCGCGGGGAGCGCCTGAGCGAGTGGCCGAGTAGTCGGCCGCGTCGTCGGCGAGGGAGCGGTACGTTCGCGACCCGAGCTCTGCGGTCACGTCCGCCAGCCGCCGCTCGACGATCTCGGCGACGACGCCGGAGCGCGACGCGGGCGCGGCCGTGGCGCCGGCCGTAGCGCCGGCCGTGGCGCTCGCCGGGGCGCCGTTCGCGCCGCTCCCAGTGGAGGGGCCGCTCCCCGCCGGGCGGCTTCCGTTCCCGCCGCGTGGCTTGCCCGCAACCGTGGTCATGCCGGCGTGGCCTCCATCTTCGCCGCTTCCCGGGCCGTCCTGGCCGCGCGCAGCCGGGCCAGCAAGGCCGTGGCCGCGCCGGACCCGATCGTTTCGGCGGCGAGTGCTATGCCGTCGCTCAGACTCGCGGCTCTGCCGGCGGCGACGAAGGCCGCGGCCGCGTTCAGCAGCACCACGTCGCGGCGCGGGCCGGCCGCACCGGCCAGAACCGATTCGACGAGAGCGGCATTCTCAGCGGGCGTGCCGCCGGCCAGGGCCGCGAGCGGCGCCGCGGTCAGCCCAAGCTCCGTGGCAACCACGGCCCGTCGCGTGACGCCGGCGGGAGTGACGTCGTAGAGCACCCCGGAGCCGTCGAGAGGCAGCTCGTCGACGCCGTCGCCGTGAACGACGAGTGCCCGCTCGGCGCCGAGCAGCCGCAGCACCTCGGCCAGTTTCGGAGCGGCCGACGGGGCACCGACACCCACTACCTGGCGGCGCGCGCCGGCCGGGTTCGTCATGGGGCCCAGGAGATTGAACGCGGTCCGGACGCCGATCTCGCGGCGGGTGGGGCCGGCGTGCTTCATCGCCGGGTGATAGGCCTGCGCAAACAGGAAGGCAAAGCCGTCTACGCGCATCGCCTCGCCGGCCTCGGCCGGGGAGAGGTCCGTGGCGATACCGAGGGCCTCCAGGACGTCGGCCGAGCCGCAAGCCGAGGTCATGGCGCGGTTGCCGTGCTTGGCCACCGGCACGCCGGCCGCGGCCACGACCAGCGCCGCCGCCGTGGAGATGTTGAAGGTGTTGCTGCCGTCACCGCCGGTGCCGCAGGTATCGACGGCGCCCTCGGGAGCCTCCACCCGCAGGACGCGCTCGCGCATTGCGGCCGCGAAGCCGGCCAGCTCCTCGACCGTTTCGCCGCGCATCCGCAGGGCGACGAGCAGCGCCGCCAGCTGGGCGGGCGTCGCCTCGCCGTCCATGACCGATCCCATCGCCGCGTGGGCTTGATCCATCGATAGCGTCTCGCCCTCGACCACGGCCGCCAGGGCCGTTCTCACTTGCTCGCTCATCGAACCGCCTCCGCGCGGCCCTCGGCCGCCCCTGCCGACGTCTCGCCGAAACCCGCCAGCGCAAACGAACCCGAGGCGTGATCCAGCAGGATGCCGTCGCCCTCGCCGCACAACCTCAGGAAGTTGGCGAGGAGATGCGGCCCCTGCGGCGTCAGAACCGATTCGGGATGGAACTGCACGCCCTCGACCGGGGCATGCAGGTGCCGGATGCCCATGACCACGTAGTCCTCCACGGTCCGGGCCGTGACCACGAACTCGGCCGGAAGGGTGTCCGGAGCCACGCTCAAGGAGTGGTATCGGGCCGCAGAGAACGGGGACGGCATCCCCGCCAGCAGCCCCTTCTGATCGTGGCGGATCTCGGAGGCCTCGCCGTGAACCAGGGTCGGGGCGCGGCGGATCGTGGCGCCGAAGGCCTGGGCCATCGACTGCATGCCCAGGCACACACCGAGAAGCGGGATCTTGCGCTCCACCGCGACGCGGATCGCGTCCATCGAGACGCCCGCCGAGTCGGGGTCGCCCGGTCCGGGCGAAACCACGATGCCGCGCAGCTCCGCCGCCGGATCGTCGGCCAGGGCCTCTATACCGGCCCGATCGATGGCGTCGTTGCGCAGGACCCGAACGTCTGCGCCGGCGGCCTCGAGGGCCTGGACGAGGTTGAAGGTAAACGAATCATAATTGTCGATCATCAGGATCATCGGAAGGCCTCCATGCCACGCGCGGTTGCGGAGCAACCGCCAAAGCGAACGCGAAGCGTTCGCTCGTTGTCGATCATGAGGAGCACGGGACGCCTCCTATCGCGTGACGCCGGCAGGCTCGCCGGCGGGGTGGTTCTGGCCACGGGGCGTTGTCGTGCCACTCCCCGCGTCGCCGCCACTGCCGGAGTCACTGCCGGAGCCACTGCCGACGCTTTCGGCGGCTTCGGCGATGGCCAGCTCGATGGCCCGCCTGACGGCCCCGGCCTTGTGCTCCGTCTCCTCGAACTCGCGCTCCGGGACGGAGCCCGCGACGATGCCCGCCCCGACGGTTAGATGGATCCGGTCCTGGCACATAACGGCGGAGCGGATCGTGATGGCGGTGTCGAGATTGCCGTCGTAGCCGAGATAGCCCACGGCCCCGCCGTACAGCCCGCGGCGCTCGCCCTCCGCTTCGGCGATGAGCTGCATGGCCCGCACCTTCGGCGCGCCCGAGAGCGTGCCCGCCGGGAAGATGCTCCGCAGCGCGTCCAGGGCGTCGCAGCCGGGCTTCAGACGCGCCTCCACGTTGCTGACCAGGTGGAGGACGTGGCTGTACCGCTCGACCTCCATGTACTTGGTCACGGACACGGTCCCGGCCCGGGCCACGCGGCCGAGGTCGTTGCGCCCCAGGTCGACGAGCATCACGTGCTCGGCACGTTCTTTGGGATCGCGCTGGAGTGAGTAGGCCAGGGCGTCGTCCTCGGCCGGCGTGACGCCGCGCGGCCTGGTGCCGGCGATCGGATGGGTGGTCATGCGGTCGCCCTCGACCCGAACCAGCAGCTCCGGGCTCGCGCCGACGACGGAGAATTCCGGCATCCGGACGAAGAAGAGGTAGGGGCTCGGGTTGATGCGCCGCAGCGAGCGATAGAGGGTAACCGCGTCGAGCGGTTGACCGCCGATGACCGGGCGCTCGAAGGTCTGGCGGCGGGCGACGACGATCTGGATCGCCTCGCCGGCGGCGATGGCTTCCTTGGCCGACCGGACGGCCGACTCGTACCGACCACGCTCCATGCTGACTTCGATCTGGTTCAGGCCGGCCACGTGGGCACTGTCGGGGTCGCCGATCGAACCGTTGCCGGCTGAGCCTGTACGCCCGTCCGATCCGGCACCGGTGAATGGGCGCCCGACGCCCGCCGGGCTGCTTTCGGCCGAACCTTCGGTCTCCGTCTCCGTCGCCGTCGCCCGCCGGCTCCGACGCGTCAGGCCGGCAAGCTCGACCTCGGTCGGCCGGCCGGTGCGCTCGAGGGCCTCGAAGATGGCCCGCTCGGCGATGGCATAGCGGCCCTCGATGTCCGGGGCGTCGGTGTGGAGCGAGGCGACCGCCGAAAGCGTGTGAGTCAGGTGGTCGAACACCAGGACCAGGTCGGTTTCCTGGAAAGCGGCCATTGGAACGCCGGTCGGATCCTTCGACGGCAGCGGCACCGTCGGTTCGAAGGTCGAGACCGCGTCGTAGCTCAGGGCGCCGACCGCGCCGCCGGGGAAGCGCGGGATGTTCGTCGAAGGCAGGATCCGGCGCTTGGGGATGAACTGACGCAGGGCCGTGAGTGGATCCGGCGCGGCGAAGGTCTCGGTCGGAAGGTCGGGGCAGAATTCGGTCACGCCCACCGGCCGGGTCTGGATCGTGGCCGTGCCGTCGCGAACCGTCAGCAGACGCCGCGGGCCGACGCCCAGGAACGAGTAGCGCCCCAGCCGCTCGCCGCCCTCGACCGACTCGAGCAGGAAGGCCGGGCCGCCGTCGTCGAAGCGCATGAAGGCGCCGATCGGGGTTTCGAGGTCGGCGTTGCGGGTGGCCGTCAGCAGAATCGTGTCAGCCGAGCCCGACAGTTGCCGGACCTCGCGAAGACTGAGCGGATCGGTGAGTGCCATCGGTATTGCCTGTCGCCTTTCTAAACCGACCTCTGGGTCGGTCGTCTGCCACCGCCCCGGTCCAAGTCCGGTGCCAGGCGTCGGGCCCCCTCATGGGTCCCGGCGAATGGCTCGCGGCGGGGAATCAAAAACCTTTCGTCCCCAGGGACGAAAGGTTGAGTTCCTTCCGCGGTGCCACCCACATTCGGCAATGCCGCTCTTTGGCCGACGGGGAAGTTACTGCTTGTTGGCCCCTGTCATCGCGAAGCGATGACCAAAGTCAACGCGAAGCGTTGACTCCCGATCGGTGCTGCCCTTTATCGCTGGCGCTCTGCGCCGGAGCCTACTGGCGAACCCTGGAAGTCCGCGGTTTGGTCCGGTGGCTCACGGGGCCATTCGTTCTCGTCGCCGCCCCAGCTTGCACCAACCGCTGGTTCTCTACGCCGGCGCCGGGAGTTACTCGTCCCGATCACAGCCCATATTCGAATGTGGCGGGAGTCTAGAGGTTGCCCGGCGTCGGTGTCAAACGCGAGGACGCGGCACGCTGCTGGGGGCTGAGCCGCCCGGCCCCGCCCGCCGCGACTTCGGACTTAGCTGAAGTCGACGCCCGACTGCAGCATGACGTTGCCGAAGCGGGTGAACTCGCCGGTGCGGATGATGGCCTTGGCGTCGTGCGTCTGGCGCTTGAACTCGGTGTGGGGCACGAACTCGACCGGGATCTTGCCGGTCAGCTCGCGGACCTGAGCCAGGAACTCGGGACTGGCCGCCTGCATCTCCTCCGCCAGGATGACCTTCTCCACGTGGATCTCCGCCAGCAACGGCTTGAGCACGTCGAGCAGCCGCGGGATGCCCCTGACCACGCTGAGATCGATCCGATTGACGCCAAGGGGGATCGGCAGCCCCGCGTCGGAGACGACGATGCGGTCGGTGTGGCCGAGCGAACCCGTGGCGTTGAGGATTGCCTGGTTCAGGATCCCGGACTTGCGCATCTTCCGATTGCCTCCTGGCGCCGCCATTTGCCGGCGGACGCCGCTATCCGTATGGGTTCGACCGGCGCATCGAGGCCGATCAATAGTGTGAAGCCGGCACCCCGGCTGCTCGGCGCCCCCGCAACTCCGGCGTCGCCGCGCATCGGTCTACCAGTACTCCTCGGTGTGGAGGGTGCCGATGTCGTGGCCCTTGTCCCTGACGAAGCCCCGACCCTCGGCCCAGGCGATGACCGTCTCGATCATGCCCGGGTTGCCGCACAGGAAGATGTCGAAGTTCTCGGGCGTGAGCGCGAGGCCGGTCTCCTCCTCGATAGCGTCGGAGGCGATGACGTTCTGCAGGTAGCCGCTTCGGCCCCGCCACGTGCCGTCCTCAGACGGCCGCGTGATCACCGGCAGGTAGTGGAAGTTGCTGCAGTGGCGGGCCAGACCCGTCAGCTCGGTGCGATAGCCGAGGTCCCACGAGTAACGGGCGCCGTGCACCACGACGAACTGGCGGGCATCGTTGCACACGAGCTCGCTACGCAGCATCGACATGTACGGCGCCAGCCCGGTGCCCGTGCCGACCATCAGGATGTGCTTGCCCGGCGCCTTCTCGAGGGTGAATACGCCGACGGCCTTCGGCCCAACGTAGAGCCGGTCCTTGATCTTGAGATTGAAGAGCCGCGGCGTCAGGTCGCCGCTCATCACGACGGTGAGGTAGAACTCGAGGTACTCGTCGGCACGACTCTCGGACGCGATGGAGTAGGCGCGGCGAATCATCCGATCGGGGTCCGCGGCGGCGGCGGCCCCGGCCGCGGCCTGGGCGTCTACGGCCGCCCGGCTCTCGGGCGTTCCAGCCGCGGCTCCCACGCGCGGCGCCTCGACGGCGGCCGCCAGGACGCTCGGCGCGTCGGACTCGGATTCGCCGATTCGCGGTTCGGACGCCTTGAGCCCCAGAACGACGTACTGGCCCGACTTGAATTCGAACGGCAGCTTGTCGGGCGCGACCCGAAGGATGACCAGACCTGGAGCCACTTCGACCCGACTCGACACCGTTGCGTTGTACTCAGCCGCCATGGTCCCTCCGAAGTGCCGGGTCCGAACGTGCCGTTCGGCGACGGCGAGGCCGGTTGCGTCCGCTTCGTCCCCGAGCCGGACGGTGCCAAGTCTACGGGCCCGGGCCGGTCGTGTCAGGCGGGAAGGCTAGAAGCCGGCCAGAGCCGCGACCGGTCCCGTCTCGACCATCACCGGCTTCAAGAAATGCCACGGCACGACCACCGTTGGGAGCAGATCGCCGCGGGGCGAGACCTGGTGCGACGCGAACGTGATCTTCATGCCTTCGCTCGTGAGGGCCCAATTCAGGTAGTTGGCGGCGGACGGGTTGGTCCCCTCGACGGTCAGCGTGGGGTCGTAGTCGACACCCAGCTGATCCTGGAGCATCGGCAGCGCCTGGCCCGCGAGGATATCCAGGGCAGTGGTCGAGTCGACGAACAGGTCGTCGAAGCCGATGCGCTGGCCTGTGCCGAGATCGAAGTTGAGCGTTTCCACGTACGAGGCCGGCCCGCTTGTCCGACTGTCGTCGACCCAGCTGAGGGTGAACGAGCCGAGCGCGGCGGTCAGCATCTCCGTGGTGAATGAGCCGTAGAGAGTGTTGACCTTGCCCGGCGCCTGCCGGATCGCCGCCGGTCCCCCCTCCCATTGGGCGGCACGGGTTTCGAGCTCGGTCAGGACTTCGGAGTCGATCGCGTCCGCGTAGGGAGTCGTCCCCTCGACGAAGGCCGGGTACAGCAGATAGACCTTCCAGATTCCGCCCGGATCAGACTCCGACACGGCCGAATGAACGATTGTCGGTCGGTCGGTCGGCAGCGAGACACGCGGCCCCGCGCTCCCGACCGGATAGGGGGTGTCCAGCGACTGCAGGGACGGCGACGGCGGAGGTGGGGCCGATACGCCGGCGTTCGGCGAAGCGGAGGCGCCGCTGCCGAAGGGGGCGGACGAAACCAGGACGTTCATCGCCACGAAGACGCCGGCGATGCCCAGACCGACGATTGCGAAGCCGGGCGCCGCCTCCCGGGCGCGGTCAAACGGTGATCTTCTCCTGGACCTCATACCCCGAGTATGCGGGAGTCAAGCCGCAACCGCATCTCCGGCGCCGGAGGCAGCCGGGCGTGGGGATCGGCTATGCGGCGCGAGCGGCGGCCTTCGGCGTGGCCGTTCGGGGAGCCGCGGCGCGTTCGAGCCGAGCCACCTGGGCGATGACCTGTTCGGCCTCGCTCTTCTTGAGCGTGCCCGATTGGAGCGCCTGGAAGATGAGCAGCTTTCGTGTCGGCTCATCCGCATCGAGCAGCAAATCGATCACGTCCGCATTAGGGACCTCTTGCGCCCTTCGGTTCAACACCTCTCGATCCTCCGGAACGGGCCGCCGAATGAGAACGGATGAAATGGCGACCGAATGAGGTGTCGGTCGGGTCAACACCTAGGTGCCTTCCCCGATGGTCCCGGTCCTGCGCATCCTTTCGATCCCTGCCGGACGCGACAGGCGGCGGCGAGTAGGATCTGCGAGGCGAGGGAACGCCGCCGACCGAGGAGGAGCAAGTCATGCAGCGAGCACAGTTCGAGGCCGGACCGAATCAGGTCATCGTCGTCTACGCGCCGGTCGATACCGGCACGGAAATCGACCCCGCGGAGGTGTATAGCGAGGTCGCCGCCGACGCGGCGACGCGGGCCTCGGACGGCTGGCGCATCGTGTCGACGGCGGCCCTGCCGACACGCCACGCTCAGGCCTTCATGGGCCGCGGGGGCAGCGGCTACGAGACGAAGATGGAAGCCGTCGTCGTGTACGCGAAGCCATGACCGAGCCGAATGGCGGGCTGTTCGGCCGGCTCGAGTCGGACGCGTGCGCCTGGGCGCGCGAGCATCTGCGAGACGACGTCGTCGGTTGGCTGACGACGGTCGCGCCCGACGGGCGGGTCCAGGCCTCCGCCGTCTCCTTCCTGTGGGACGGCGCGACGATCCTGTTCTACAGCAAGCCGAACACCCCCAAGCTGCGCAACATCGCCGCTCACTCGCAGGTGTCGTTCAACCTGAATTCGGACGAATACGCCGATCACGTCCTGATCGTCGAGGGCATCGCCGCTCTCGATCCCGACTGCGCTCCATCCGACGTCCATCCCGTCTACGCCGCGAAGTACCACGGCCCACTTGCCCACTGGGAGTTGGACGAGGCGCAGACGGCACGCGACTTCTCGGTCGCGATCCGCATCACGCCGACGCGGATCAGGGCCTACTAGCCGGCCACAAGCCGGCCTGTGGCCAGCGGGGGTTCCGCAGTCGCCCTGGCGGCTGCGATCGGAGCGGTCGGCGGGCTGCTCGCGGGCATCCTGCTAGAGGGCACCGACCCCCGAGACCTTTGGACGGTAGCCCCTGTTGTCCTGTTCATTACGTGCCTCAGTACGCTCGCCGCAAGCCTGGCCGCGTGGATCGTGTGCCTGGCGATGAACCGCTGGCGGCCGAAGCGGGTCGTTGGAGTACTCGCCCTGGCGGCCCTCACCTATGGCTGCGCAGTCCTGATCTTCCCGGCTCTCCTGGCGGCTGTGAACGTGCCGTCTGTGCTCAACGGTGGCGCCCTGCCGTGCATTCAGTCAGGAGGCGGCTGTGAGGCAGGGCGTCACGGTCTCGACGCCATCGCAGGCCTCGTTGAAACGACACTGGAGACGTACGGACTGTGCGTCTACGCCGTGGTCCTCCTTCCGGGCACCATGACCACCTTGCTCATCCCCGCGGTCATGTGGGACATAGTCGCCAGGCGTCGCGGCTGGCTCCGCCCTGTCGAGCCTACGCCGACCCGCTGGTCGAACACGGATAGGTGGAACTAGGCGGGCGGATCGGCGGTCCACCGGAGGATGTCACCGGGCTGGCAATCGAGCACCCGGCAGATCGAGTCCAGGGTGGTGAACCGGATGGCTCGGGCGCGCCCGTTCTTCAAAACGGCGACGTTCGCCGGGGTGATGCCGACGGCGTTGGCAAAGTCGCCCACGGACATCTTGCGTCGGGCGAGCATGACGTCGAGCTCGACGATGACGGCCATCAGATCACCTCGTCGAGCTCGGTGCGGTCGGCGATCGCCGACTCGAGCAGGCCTCGCATGACGACCATGAGGAGCACGAACGCCAGCCCGCCGGCCAGGCAGGCGGCCAGGTAGTAGAACGTTGGTCCGCCGCCGCCGGGGACGAAGTCGAGCATGTGGATCAAGACACCTGCGCTCAGAAGCGTAGCGACCGCCGCGCAGGCCGTGATGACGTCGACCCAGCGCAGGGCGCGGCGGGTGAAGATGACCCCGCCGTCGACCAGGGACAGCAACCGCCAGACGGCGAGCAGCGCCACCTGACCGCATCCGATGAAGAGGATGGCGGCCACCGAGTATGGGACGACGAGGTAGGCGACTTCGGGGAAACTCGTCCCTACCTCGGACGCGAACACGGGCACGAGTACCTGTGCGAGCACGGTTCCGAGCAGGAGGACGACTAGAACGACGCGGAGAAGTCGACTTGCGAGCATGTCTATCTATCGACTATCGATGGCTTTCGCTCGGCTATCAATAGGTTCTTCGGCATCCGGCGGATCATAACCACGCGAAATCAGGGCAGGCCAGCTCCGTCACCTAGAGGTCGACCGACCGAGACCCGATCTAGGCGGGCGTCAGGTCGAGGCGCTTCTTGTCTACCTTCCTGCCCGTGGACTATCGGCCCACCAGGGGGTCCGCGTGCGCTTCCTCGTGATGAAAGGGTTGACTCGAAGTGAGAGCCCGCAGCCGGATGTGGGGCAGTCGATGACAGCACCGACCCAGGCATCGTTCAGGGTGTGGAGCATGAGGCACTTGGGGCAGCGCAACACGGGACCGGCGCGCTTGCTGAGGTCAACGGCCGTCACGACGATGGGCCCGTAGTCGATCCCGACCAGATCGACCAGGTACACATTTCCACCGCCGTCACCGCAGACTGCAACCGGCTGCCAGGGGTGCAACACGACGCAGTGGGCCGGGCCTAAGAGTGGGAGGGTTGCGCGCTCCTCACCCGTCGCCGCGTCCCAGATCTTCGCGGTGTGGTCGCTGCTCGCAGTGACGATGAAGCCCGAGTCGGGGCTGATGGCGCAGGCCACGACCGCCTTCGTATGACCGGTCAGGGCGGTACGCTCCTCACCCGCCGCCGCGTCCCAGATCTTCGCGGT
>PMKV01000077.1 GCA_003157875.1 Chloroflexota bacterium | reverse complement strand
GCCGGTGTCCCAGGGCTGGATCGTGGCGCTGATGAGCCAGGCTTCGCCGGCGTCGATGCGCGCATAGGACTCGGCCAGACTGACCTTGCCGGCGCGCACCGACTTGATCTCGGTCCCGGTCAGCACGATGCCCGCCTCGAAGGAATCCTCGATCGAGTACTCGTGGCGCGCTCTTCGGTTCTGGGCAACGGTCTTTTCTTCGGCCACGGGGGGCTCCAGGGGTTGCGGGTTGGCTATCAGGAGGTTAGCGGACCGGAGGCGCCACCGGGAATCGAACGATCGAACGCGGGCGCCCCAGCCGTGCCGGCGCTCGAGCGAGCGGAGGCCGGCCGGTCGTTTGGAATCGGAACCCGCCGACAGTAGTTCGCCGAGAGCGCACGAATGCCGGCCCCGAAGGACCGGCATTCGGATTGCATATCTGACACCACCCGCCGGTGGCCGGTCTTAGAGTCCGGCTCCTAGCGAGGTGGTGCAGCGCGTGGCTAAATCAGACACTGCACATCACCTCCTTTCGTTCTCCGGCATGGTATCGGAAGGTGGGCCAACCACGCAAACTACCCATTCGGCGGCGCGGGTCGCAGGACTGCCTTGGCGCGGCTCGCCGCAGATCAGCTCGCGCCGGGCGCCGGGCTGGTTGCTGCCGGGCTCGGGCTCGCTGCCGGGCTCGGGCTCGCTGCCGGGCTCGCCGAGGCGCCGGACTCGGCCGGGAAGCCGAGCTGCGCCAATCCCGCATCGAGGACCGGGTCGGTGCCCGCCCGGGCGTTGTCGGTGTTGATCGGCACGTCGGGCTGGAGACCCTTGCCCTGAATCCAGACCTTGTTCGGGGTCAGCCAGCGGGCGATCGTCAGGTGGATGCCGCCCATGTCGTTGGGCAGTGGCAACCACTCCTGGACGACGCCCTTGCCGTAGGTCTTGGAACCGACGAGCTTGGCGCGGCCGCGTGCCTGGAGAGCGCCGGCCAGGATCTCGGAGGCGGACGCCGTGTTGCCGTCCACGAGGACGACGAGATGCACGCTGGGGTCCGTGGCCAGGCCTCCGGACGTGGCGGTGACCTCCGCTATCGCGTTGGAGGCATCCTGCTGGTATGCGATGACGCCCGAACCGATGAACTCGCTGGCGATCTTGACCGCATCGGCCACGTAGCCGCCCAGGTTGCCGCGAAGGTCCAGGATGACGTTGTGCTGGCCGGCCTTGAGTGCGGTCGAGAGCGCGAGGTCGAATTGGGAGCTTGCGGGCGGGTTGATGCCGGTCACGTGGATGTAGGCGACGGCTCCGTTGGCCAGGGTCTTGGTTTCTATCTCGGGCTCGTTGAAGACTTTGCGAGTGATCGTCAGGCTGATCGTGATTGTCCCGCGGAGCAGGCCGATCGTCACCGCGGTGTCCTTGGGCCCCTTGATCAGGGCGGTGGCCTGGTCCACCGTCTTGCCATCGAGCGTGGTCCCGTTCACCGAGACGATCACGTCGCCCGGCTGGACCCCGGCCGCCTCGGCGGGCGATCCGGGAATCGGCTGCACGACGGCCAGCTCACAGCCGTTGCCGATCGCGGTGCACGAGGTGCCCGCGTTGGGGTCGATCGGTTGAAGCTGAACCTGGACGCCGATCCCCTCGGCCTGACCGCCCACGCTCAGCAGTGAATTCTGGAAGTCCGTGGGGCCCTGATAGCTCGACCACGGGTCGTTGAGGCTGTCGATCATGCCCTTGATGGCCGCCTGGACGAGCTGATCCTGGCTCGGCTTTGGCGAGCCGGCGTAGTCGGTCTGGATCAGCGAGTAGACGTCCCAGAAGGCGCTGAAACGAGATTCCTGGTCCGATGGAGTTCCGGGCGTGGTGGCGATGTGGGCTCCGAGAGAGTAGCCGCCCAGGAACAGGGCGCCGCTGGCGATGACCGCGACCAGGATCAGGCTGAAGCGCGACGGTGCCAGGATGCGACGAGCGGACGAGCCCGAGCCCCCGGACCCGCTGCTCTCGATGCGCTCGTCCGCAGCGGCGGCTTCGACCCGGCTCGTGTCGGCCGCGACGGCGGGCGGCCGGGAAACCTGCTTGCGGTCGAGCCTGGTCTTCGGAACCGGAGGAGACGAATTGGGCTCGTCTGGAGTCTGGGGAGTTGGCGCGGACGACATAGATCGGAACCTCAGGCGCTTGGAACGCAGATCGGTACGACGATCAGCGAATGAGATAGCTGCGTACAGATAGATACGAGCCGAGGACGCCTATCCCGACCCCGGTTCCCAGCACGATCAAGACGATGTTCTGGCCGACCGTCGCGCTGGCCTGGACGGGCAGAACCTTGAAGTAGTCCGAGAGGAAGCTTGTTATAGGCCCCTGGCCGGCGAGCAGCAAGCCGATGGTGATGGCCGCCCCCAGCAGCCCGACGATCGCCCCCTCGAATATGAACGGCCAGCGGATGAACGCGTCGGATGCCCCGACAAGACGCATGATCTCGATCTCGTCGGAACGCGCGACGACCGCAAGCCGGATCGTGTTGACGATGATGAACAGGACGATGAGACCGACGACGCCGAGGATGACCGCCCCACCGGCTCGGAGGATGCCGATGACCGTGACCATCTGGTCGACCGTTTGTTTGATGTTGAGGACGCGGTCCACGCCGGGCTGGCTCTTGAGGTACGTGGCGACGTCGAGATAGTCGTTGGGGTCGCGCAAGTTGATCTGCAGTGATGCGGGCAGCGGGTTGGTCGGGAGGGAGTTGATCACGTCGGCCTCGTCGGGGTGCCGGGCCACGAAGTCCTTGTAGGCCTGTTCCTTGGTGACGGATGTGACCTGAGTTACCTGGGGCATTCGCTGAAGAGATGCCTTCAAACCGTCGATGTCCTGCTGGGTGGCCGAATCCTTGAGGTAGGCAACGACCTGGACCTCCTGCTGGACGTAGTCGAGCGTTGCGTCCAGACCGGTGAGCAGGATGACCAGGCCGGAAAGCATCACCAGCATCAAGACCATCGTGGCCGTTGCGGCGAGGCTCATCAGGCCGTTGCGCCAGAATCCTTGCCAGGCGCGGCGCAGGCTGAAGCCGATGAAGGCGAACACTCAGTCCTCGCGATGGTAGGCGGCGTCGGATTCGTCGCGCACGATCCGGCCGTTCTCGAGCGCCACCACACGTTTGCGAACGGCCGTCACAACCTCGGCGTTGTGAGTAGCCATCAGCACAGTTACGCCCAGTTCGTTGA
Organism: Chloroflexota bacterium; assembly: GCA_003157875.1. Taxonomy (GTDB): domain Bacteria; phylum Chloroflexota; class Limnocylindria; order Limnocylindrales; family CSP1-4; genus Fen-1039. Next base: position 5,134 of record PMKV01000077.1, on the reverse strand, counting down.
TGCGGAGAAGCAGCTGGATGATCTCCCAGCTGATCATCGGGTCGAGGTTCCCGGTGGGTTCGTCGGCGATGAAGAGCCGCGGGTTGTGGACCAGGGCTCGCGCGATAGCGGTCCGCTGCTGTTCGCCGCCGGAGAGCTGGCTGGGGAGCTGGTCCGCCTGGCCGGTCAAACCAACCACGCGCAAGACCCGATCGACGGCGACGTCGATCTCGCGGCGCCTCGCACCGGTCACCTCGAGGGCGAAGCCCACGTTGTCGCGGACCGTCATGTTGGGCAGGAGCTTGAAGTCCTGGAAGACGATGCCGATCTTGCGTCGGACCTTCGGCACATCTCGACGATTGAGACGACCGAGATCGCGGCCGTCGAGGAGAACCAGGCCTTTGGTCGGCAGCTCGTCGCGGATGAGGAGCTTGATGATGGTCGATTTGCCGGCGCCCGACGGACCCACGAGAAAGACGAAGTCGCCGTCTGGGATCGTCAGGTCCACTCCCCGCAGCGCCACGCGGCCGTTGGGATAGGCCTTGGTGACGCCCTGCATGGCAAGCACGATCCTGCCGGGCACTGGAGCCTCGGGACTCTGGTCTGACGCGCCGGATCGACGGGTCTGGCTCGGTTTGGAGACTGATGTGTCCGCGCTCACCATGGCCATGAGGCTAGCACCGATCCGATCGGTCGGTTTGCCCCACGCTGCTAAGTTGCCGGCCTGGGCGGGGACTCGGCTTCGGGCGCCTAGAGCAGCGCCAGACTGGCGGGCAGATAGCGCTCGAAATCGGCGAAGGGCCGCGTCCAGCACACGAGCGCAGGGAAGCCCTCCATGCGCAGGCCGGCGCGCAGCAGCGCAACCATGGCCCGGTCGTTGGCGCCGGGCACCCAGACCGTGGTGGCCCCTCTGGGGCGAATGGCATTCATGAGGTGGCCCAGCACGGGTGCGGTCAGGGTCGCATCCAGTAGCGCCACCGGTCCAAAGCGTCCCGCCTCGGAGCTGTAGCCGTAGCCGACGGCGGATCCGTCGTCCGATCGGTAGATGAAGCCCGTCCGGCCCGTGGCCCGCAGGTAGGCGTGATCTGCGCCGTGGGCATAGCCCAGGACGGCTCTATCGATGGAGTCGATCGTGGCCGACTCGGCGGCGCCGGACGAGTCCAACCCGCCGAAGGGAACGGCCCCGATTCCGGCGGGAAGCCGCGCCAGCGTCGAGGGATTGGGCGTGCCTACGAGGTTGAAGACCGGCATGCGGGGCACGATCCCGTAGCGAGAGTAAAGGGCGTTCGAGACGGGCTGAGCCGAGTCGGTGCACATGGCGAGGACGCCGGGGCGGCGGTCGGCCGAACCCGTGGGGTCCGCAGGATCCGCCCCCGGCGTCGGGACGGACGGCAGGATCTGCGTCAGCAGCGCCCGTCCGATGCCGCCGCGCTGCTCGTGCGGCAGGACGTACAGTTGTGAGAGGAACCAGACGTGCTCGCGCTGGGCGGCGATCCCGAAGCCGACCACCTGATCGCGATCTCGACCGGCTTCGGCGCCGCGCACCGCGACGAGGAATCGCTCCGGGTCGGTGGTCAGAAGGTGCTTCAGCAAGGTCAGGAGCGGGTCCAGGTAGGGCGACGGCAGCGGCCTGTTCAGACGGGCCATGTAGTCGTCGACGGCGGAGTACCAGACGAGGGCGCAGTCGCCCAGCTCGGATTGACGTGGCGGCCGGTAGGAGATGGACACGCTATCCGGCCGCCGGTCGGGGCCCTTCGCCTACGACCGTGCCCGTGGCTTCGCGCTCCAGCTCGGCCTGCATGAAGGCGTCGAGGTCGCCGTCCAGAACGGCGGAAGTGTTGCCGGTCTCCACGTCGGTGCGGTGGTCCTTGACCATCTGGTAGGGGTGCAGGACGTAGCTGCGGATCTGGTTGCCCCAGCCAGCCTCGACGTGTTCGCCCCGCAGCTTGAGCAGCTCGGCCTCGTGCTCCTCCACCGCTCGGGCGAGGAGTCTGGCCTGGAGCAGCTTGGCGGCCGTCTCCTTGTTCTGGGTCTGAGAGCGTTCATTCTGGCTCTGGGAGACGATCCCGGTGGGAATGTGGGTCAGCCGCACGGCCGAGTCCGTCTTGTTCACGTGCTGACCGCCGGCCCCGGTCGCGCGGAAGGTGTCCATCCGGATCTCGTCCCAGTTGAGTTCGACCTCGATGTCGCTCTCCACCTCGGGCAGGACCTCGACGAGAGCGAACGTCGTGTGACGGCGCTTCTGAGAGTCGAAGGGGCTGATGCGGACGAGCCTGTGAACGCCTCGTTCGGCCTTGAGGAAGCCGTAGGCCGCCCGACCATCGACCGCAACGGTCACGCTCTTCACGCCGGTCTCCTCGCCCTCGGTCTGGTCGAGGATCTCGGTGGCGAAGCGGTGCCGCTCGGCCCAGCGCAGATACATGCGCAGCAGCATCTCGGCCCAGTCTGTGGCCTCGGTGCCGCCGGCGCCGGCGCTTATCGTCAGCAGGGCGTTGCGGCCGTCGTACTCGCCGCCGAAGAGCAACTCGCGTCGGGCGGTGGCGTACTCACGATCCAATTCGGCCGCTTCCCTGGCCACGTCCTCGAGCAAGCTCGCGTCGCTCTCGTCCTGGGCGAGCTCGAGCAGCTCCAGTGTGGATCCGGCGCGGGATTCGAGGGGGCGCCACAGGGCCAACTCCTCGCGAAGCCCCTCAGCCTCGCGCAGGGCCGTCTTGGCGGCGCGCTGGTCGTCCCAGAAGCCGGGTTCGCCGACGCGCGTGTCCAGCTCGGTTAGACGATCTTCTTTGGCCTTGAGGTCAAAGACGCCCCGAGGTCGCCTGGATCCGTATGACCAGATCGCGGATTTCGGCCGGCTCCACTAGGAGCGGCCTCGCACGTCCTGGAGAAGGACCGGACGGAGCTCGATCAAGCGCAGCGCGCTCTTGCTCCGGGCGACGACGGGGTTCACGCAGGGGCAATAGATGTTGTGGGGGCAGACTCCGCAGTTGCCATCGCAATCTAGGGCAGCCGCGTAACTGCAATTGCGGCAATCTCGCTCACAGGCGATGAGATCGATGAATGCCGCTTCCTCTGCCTGCTTCACTACTCTCCTCAGTGTGACGGCAATCGTCCCCTCAGCGGAGCCGCGACGGATGACGGGCCCGAGCGCGGCGGACGACGCCCCGAGTATACGGTTTCAATTCGGGAGAGCCAAGGGGTTAAATTGGGCTGTTTGCCGAGAAATCACCACATAGTGCGCGAGTCAACTGAGATTCCCGGTTCCGCTGAACGCCGGGCCGCCTCACCGCGCACGAGACCCGCCGTGGAGGGGTTCGGCCGGCGCCGACCGCGCTAGCACCTGGCAGTCGATACCGATGGCGCGGCGTAGGTCGGCCGCGCAGGCCCGGGGTCCTCCTCGACGAAGGCGTAGAGGCCCAGGCCCCCCAGTTCGTGGGCGATCGACTTGTAGGCCAGGTCCTGGTCGTTGTCGTCGGGGCTGGTCGTGGTTGGGGAAGCCCAGGCCTCGATGCCCTGGTCCTGGGCGAGCCGCAGGATGCGGAGCATGTGGCTGCGGTCCGAGACGAAGAGCGCCGTGTGCAGGCCGTAGGCGTCGAAGATGGCTCGTACGTGCTGGATGGACTCAAGCGTGTCGCGGCCGGTGTTTTCCATCAGGATCGCGGACGGTGGGACGCCGCCTTGCTTGACGGCGTAGCAGTAGCCCGTCTCCGCTTCGGTGGTTCGGTCGCCCGGCAGGTTGCCCCCTGTGGTGATCAGGTAGCGGGCGTAACCAGCGTTGTAGAGATCGATGGCATGGTCGAGACGAGCGGCCAGCGCTGCCGACGGCCGGCCGTTGTACTGAGCGGTGCCCAGAACGACAATGGCATCGACGTTGCGCCTGCCGTCTTGCTGGCCTACCTGCCAGATCCGGAGCGTGGTGTAGGCCGTCAAGGTGCAGGCGCCCAGGGCGAAGGCGAGCGTCACGAGCGCAAGATCGCGGAGTCGCTGTCTCGGCGTGGTGCGATGCCCCGCCGGCCGACCCGCCCCGCGAGGGCTATGCGGCTTCTCCCTGATGGTCCGAGTCGTGGCGCTCCAACTCTCGCCGGAGAAAGCCGAGTCTCGCCGGGCGCCCGGGCCGTCTACTGCCCGTGGCACTTCTTGTACTTCTTCCCCGAACCACACCAGCAGAGGTCGTTGCGACCCATTCGGACGCCTGCCGGCGAGTAGCCGGGACGGCTCGCGCCTCCCGAGCCGCCGGCCGACGCGTTGCTCGACCCGCCCAATGGTCGACCCTGGGGCAGGGGCTTCCGCAGGTTGGCGACGCCCTTGGCGATGCGCTGGCCTGCGGCGGCGTCGCCCGACTCAGGGGGCTCGCCGGTTCCTTCGGTTCCTTCAGGCTGGGCCGGCTGGCGGACAATCGAGACGCGAAATATCGTTGTCGCCAGCTGGTGGCGGATGAGGGCCCGCATCTCCTCGTAGAGGACGAAGGCCTCCTTCTTGAAGGCGTTGAGCGGGTCTTCCTGGGCGAAGCCGCGCAGTCCGATGCCCTGGCGCATCTCGTCGATCTCGGTCAGGTGCTCCACCCAGATGGAGTCGATCGTGCGCAGGAGGACCAGGCGTTCGATGAGCGACCACTCGTCGGCGTTGGCCTTCGCGCGCGCCTCCAACCTCTCCGCGGCCAGGTCCTTGAGCTGAAGAACGATGGCGTCTCGATGGCCCAGGTCCAGGAGCGCGTCTTCGGTGGTTTCGGGGCCGCCCAGACCCATGTTCTCGACGGCCGCGACCAGGCCGGCCATGTTCCACTGGCTCATCGGCAGTTCCGTCGAAAGGAACTGGTCGGAGATGAAGTCGATCTCCTGATCAATGAAGTCCTGGACCGTGTCCGTCAGGTCCTCGTTGCGGAGGACTTTGTCGCGCTCTTCGTAGATCGTTTCGCGCTGCTTGTTGATGACGTCGTCGTACTCCACGACGTGCTTGCGAATGTCGAAGTTGTAACCCTCGACTCGCGATTGGGCGCTCTCGATGGTCTTGGACACCAGGCGAGATTCGATCGCCATGTCCTCTTCGAGTCCCATTCGCTCCATCAGACCGGCGACACGATCCGAGGCGAAGCGTTTCATCAGGTCATCTTCGAGCGACAGGTAGAAGCGCGAGGAGCCGGGGTCGCCCTGGCGGCCGG